>DASYYD010000338.1:0-13502 GCA_035934195.1 Allostellaceae bacterium
CGGCGCCGCGCCGATCGCCATCATCTCCGACAACGGCATGTACGGCACGATCGGCATGCATTCCTATGTGCGCTATCCGGAGCGGCCGTTCATGGCCGGCACGCGCCTCACCAACCCCGATTTCGCGGCCTGGGCGCGCTCCTTCGGGGCCGAGGGGCTGACGATCGCGAGCGAGGCGGAGATCGCCCCGACGATCGCGCGCGCCTTCGCCGTCAGGACGAAACCGGTCGTCGTGCACTGCCGCACCTCGGCAGTGCAGATGAGCGCTTGGCGCCGCTATACGCGCGGAGAGAGCCTGCCGTGAGCGGCGCCGGCCGAGAGCTCCAAAGCCCGTCTCCGTCTTATCGCGCGTACCAGTTGCGGCGCGGACCGGCGACATATTTCTCGAAGGCGGCAAGCTGACGCTGCTGCTCCGAGTTGAGGACCTTCTTGCCGCGATAGCGGTCGAAGATCGAGATGATCTGCTCCTTCATCGACAGGAAGGCGCCGGTAAGGCTCGAACCCGTGGTCGAGATGTTCAGTTCCGCCACCTCGGCCTCGAAGGTGCGCTCGCCCAATGTCCTGATGACGACCGGGATCGGCTTCAAGAGCTCGTAGTATTGCAGCGCGTCGATTTCGAGATGAACCTCGTCGGCCGGGCGCGGGGTGGGCTCGGCCGCTGCCTCCGCTTCGAAAACCGCGGCCGAGAGGACGCCGTCATTGGTGGCCGGATCGCGTTCCGGCGGCGGCTCCGGGGGGGCGGCGGCGGCGGGGGCTTTGGCGCTCGCCCACAACGGCGGGCGGGCACGGTTGGTCGCGCGCCGCACCGACGCTGCGGCGCTCGTCAGGTACAACGCCGCTGGAACCCGCGCGGCCTCGACGCAGCTTTCCGCCGTGCTCGCGAGCGAGACCGCGGCCGTCGCCGTTTGCATCGCCGTCGAAGAAGCGGCGACGACCGGCGCCCAGCTCGACGACTTTATGAATCGACCGGCGCGCATCGGCCGCGGCTCACGTCGCCGAGGAGCCGTTGGTCCTCACATCCATGACCAAGGTCGATTTCGTGTTGTAGACCGGCTCGCCATCCGCGGATTGCTGGCCGTCGGCGCGAAAGACGGCGATCATGACCGGCTTCACGCGCAAGGTCGTGCCGTCCGACAGGCGATATTCGCTCCACACCTCCTTGGCCTCGACCATATCGACCTCGGTCGCGTTACCGTGTCCTTCGCTCATGCCATTCTCCGCGCCCTGTCGTCGCCGCCCAGCGCAGCGACGCCCGTTCATGCCGCTTTAGCGAAACTTGCTTGACGAACCCTTAACGGCAGGGAGTTCGCGGCTTGCCGGCCGTCAGCTGCGTTAATTTTTCCGAAACCTCGTTATGCGCTAATCGGCGAGGCCATGAATTACGCGGGTTGGACGCTATGTGGAGCCTGACGTCAGACGATATTCGCCATGCGCGCGAAAGCGCGAGCCGGCGGCGCACGGAGATCGAGGAACGCTATTCAGAGGAGCTGCGGGCGCTCGACGCCGAACTCGCCGATATCGAAGCGATGGAGCGGCTTGCCGGTGAGTTTGCCTCGAAGCATCTGCGGGCCGACGCCGCGGCGCCCTTCGAGCCCGACGCGACGCCGGAAAGCTCGCCGGGCAGCGCCGTCGAGGGCCGCAACGGCTCCCGCTGGCGGCTGCATTTCGGCAATCCGCCCGGCGGCGAGGAACCCGCGCAGCCCTGACCGCCGGCGGGGCCGCGGGCGCATTGTCTCGGCCGGCGGGCGCCTTTATGATCCGCCGCAGCGAGCGACCCAAGAGGCTCCCGATGGCAGAGATCGCCGAGCTCGACAGCGCCCCGGAAACGATCGAGGCGATGCTCGACTATCTCGCCGATACCGGCGCGAGGCCGATCACGCTAGTCGCCGAATCCGGCGCTCGGGATCAACGCACCGGCGGCGGGCGGCCCGATCCGCGCCGCGTGTCCATCCATAACGGCCGGCTCGTGGCCGACCGCTTCCGGCTCGAGCAAAACGGCTTCCGCTTTGTGCGGCAGGTGAGCCGGGTCGTCGATTTCTTCGACGAGGATGAACTCGAGCGCGTCTACTACCCGGAGATGGCGGCGCTGATAAAGGCCGAGAGCGGGGCGCGGCGCGTCCTCGTCTTCGACCATACGCTCCGCACCGACGACGGCGGCTTGCGCGAGGAAAAGAAGATCCGCGAGGTCGTGCGCCGCGTCCACAACGACTATACGGAATGGTCGGGGCCGCAGCGGGTGCGCGATCTCCTGCCCGAGGAGGCCGACGCGCTGCTCGCGCGCCGCTTCGCGATTGTCCAGGTATGGCGGCCGATCCGTCATCCGGTCGAAAGCTGGCCCTTGGCGATCGCCGACGCGCAGACGATCTCGCGGACCAGCCTCGTCGTCACCGAGCGGCATTACCGCGACCGCGTCGGTCAGACCTTTGCGATCACCTATGACCCGGCGCACCGCTGGTATTGGTTCCCGCAGATGCGGCCGGACGAGGCGCTCATCTTCAAGACCTATGAATCGGCGCGCGACGGACGCGCGCGCTGGACCGCCCATACCGCCTTCGCCGACCCGACGGCACGGCCCGGCGCGCGGCCGCGCGAGAGCATCGAGATCCGCGGCCTCGCCTTTTTCTGATCCGGCGCGTCAGCCGGGCGCGATGAAGCGGTCGATCTTGCGGTAGCGGAAGCGCCAGCGCCCGCCCGCCTTTGCCATCTCGTCGACATAGGCTCCGCCGGAGCCGATTTGCGGGCCTTCCGAGCCGTTCTGCACGACCGTCCAGTTCGAGCGTACGCGGGCGCGCCTGCCCTCGATCGCGATCACGATATTGGTGACGAGGTGCACCGCACGCGGCCGCTCGGCGCCGGCTCGGGCGCGGAGATCGCCTGCCAGCGCAGCGATCGCGGCGCGGCCCGAGGCCTTGCCGAAGGCGGTCTCCCAGACGCCGTCCTCGGTGAAGAGTTCGGCCATGCCGGCAAAATCCCCGCCATCCAGGCGAAAGCAATATTCCGCCAGCAATTCGCGGATCGCGTCCTTTTCCTCGAGCGCTGTCGGCATCGGATCGGTCCTGCTGGTTGCCGGGAATCGCAGCTTAGCGTGTATATCGGCGCGATCCCTATTCCAGGCCGCGGACCTCGTGATCCGCATCACATCGCGCTCGCAAAGGGGCTGCCATATTCATGGGGCGCGGACCTGCCGTGCGTTCGAGGGAGCACCGGAATGGCCGAATTCAACGAGATCTGGCTCTACCCCGAGGCGGGCCGAGTTCTCTTCGAGGTCTCGCTCTTCGCCGCCTGGCTGAGCGGCCTCGCCTTCATCGTCGGCAGCGAATTGCGCCGGCGGCAGGCTTGTCGGCGGCGCCGAGCGATTTTCCGCGAGTAGCATCGCCTTCACCTTGCCGCTCGGCCATCGTATCCTCGCGCCGTCGCCCGGCAAAAGGATCGATCGCATGGCAAGGCTTCCCCCGATCACCAAGAAGGACCAGGTCGCCGCCAAGGACCACGCGGTCTTCGACGCGATCGTCGCGAGCCGCGGCGCGGTGCAGGGACCTTTCACGATGTTCCTCTATTGCCCGGAATTGGCCGGCCGGCTCGCCGATCTCGGCGCCTTCGTGCGCTTCGAAGGGGGCCTCGACATGCGCGCGCGGGTGCTCGCGGCGATGACGGTCGCGCGCGAATTGGCGGCTGTCTATGTGTGGGGCGCGCAGACGGGCGGCGCCCGCCGGCTCGGCGTGCCGGAAGCGGCGATCGCCGCGATCCGCGAGAACCATTCGCGCGGGCTCTCGCCCGAAGATGCGCAGATCGTCGATTTCACCCGCGAGCTTCTGCGTCGGCACCGCGTCTCCGACGAGAGCGCCCGGGCCTTGCGCGCGCGCTTCGGCGACACGGGCTTCATCGAGCTTACTGGCGCGATCGGCTATTACAGCATGCTGGCGATGACCGTGAACGCCTGCGAGCTGGAGGCCGCGCCGGGCGCCGAGGTGCTGTCGGTTTCCTGAGCCGGCGCTACCGCGACCAGTCGAATTCGCAATCGGCGCGCGCCAGCAATTCGCCCGAACAGCGCCGCGCGCCCCGCGCGTGCTGCACCGGGGCGCGCTCGACCCGGTAGCGCCGCCGCAGAGCGGGGAGGCGCGTCGGCGGAGCGGCGGCGAGACGGCGGCCGATCAGCTCGCCGACTTTGCGCGAGAACGGCCCCGTCTCGGCCTCGATATAGAGGACGCGCAGCGCGCCGGCACGGCCCGGCTCCTGCGCCAGCCGCTCGGCGAGCCAGCGATCGAGGATCTCGATCCCGTCGAAGGGATCGCCCTCGGCCGGGTTGCGGCCGTAAAACCCGTCGAAGACATGGAGTTCGTCGGGCCGGCGCGCGGCGCCGGCGATCGCATCGACGGCCGGCATGCCGCCGCCCGAATGCGCCGTCAGGATCAAGCGATCGACGGCCATCCCTTCGCGGAAGACCGCGAGGGCGTGGTCGGCGAGCCGGTCGAGGCCGCCGTCGGAGAGGGCCGGGAAATCGTACCAGTTGCGCGCGATCCAGTTGCCGCGCGGGACGAGCGCGAGGGTCGGCCGCGTCCGGCCGGCGAGGTCGAGCCCGCTCGCCTCCACCTTTTCCGAGAGCGCCATCGCGCCCCCGGCCCGCGAAAACCCATGCAGATGCACGACGAGATCAAGGGCGGCAGTGCCCGCGGGAATGGCGTTCCAGCACAGATACAGGTCGGGCTGCGTGCCGGCATGCGCGCGCAACAGCGGCGTGTCGCAGCGATACGCCCTGCCCGGCAGGATGCCGCCCTGCGGGTCTTGCGGCGCCAGCCAGGGCAAGTCTAGAGGGCCGGAGCGGCGCGGGAAGCGGCGACGCCCGGCGGGTCGCCGACGACGGCGAAGCTCAAGCCCTTCGGGTCGAGCAGCCGGCGCGCTTCGGCGCGCGCCTCCTCGAGGCTCACCCCACCGATCAGCGCCGCGCGGCGGTCGAGATAGTCGATGCCGAGCTTTTCGGTCTGCATCTGCACGAGGGTCTCGGCGACCTGTCCGGTCGAACTGAGCGTCAGCGGGAAGGAGCCGGTCAGATAGCTCTTTGACGCCGCCAGCTCGGCTGCCGTCGGGCCTTTGTCACGCATGCGGTTCCATTCGCCGCGAATGAGGCGGATCACCTCGCCGACATGCGCGTTCGCCGTCGCGACGCTGCCGAGCAGGAGCCCGGCATGGCGCAGCGGGACGAGGTCGCTCGACACGTTGTAGGCGAGCCCGCGCTTCTCGCGAATGTCGCGCATCAGCCGGCCGCGGAAATCGCCGCCGCCGAGAATGTCGTTGACGACGAGCGCGGCGTACCAATGCGGGTCGTCGCGCTTCGGCCCGACCTGGCCGAAGGTGACGACGCTCTGCGCCACCCGGCGGCGGCTCACGATCAACGCGCCGTCCTCGATCGGCTTCGTGTCGGCGACGGCGGCGGCGACAGGGCTCGTCGGCAGCCCGCCGAAGACGCGGTCGATCAGCGCCCTCAGCTCCTTCGGAGTAATGTCGCCGACCGCGCCGATGACGAGGCCGGGGCGGTGCAGGCGCTCGGCGGCGAAGGCGCGCAGATCGGCCGCCGTGATGTGCCCAATGCTCGTTGCCGAGCCGTCGATGTCGCGCGCGTAGGGGTGATGCTCGAAGGCGGCCCGCATCCACAGCCGCCCCGACAGATCGCTCGGGCTCTGCGCCGCGCGCGACAGCGAGGCGACGATCTCGCCGCGCACCCGGGCGACCGCGTCGGGGTCGAAGCGCGGCGCCGTCAGCGCCAGGCGGAGCAGCCGAGCGGAGGCGTCGAGGTTGCGTTTCAAAGAGCGCAGATTGCCCTCGAGCTGGTCCTGCCCGGCATCGAAATAGAGGTCGGTCGCGAGATCCTCGAGGCGGGATTGAAACGCCTGAGAACGATAGGGCCCGGCGCCCTCGGCGAGGAGCGCGGCGGCCATCGCGGCAACCCCTCTCTGGCCCGCCGGATCGAGCGCCGCGCCGGTCGGAAAGGCAAAGCGCACGGTCACGATGGGCAGCGAGTGATCCTCGACGAGCCATGCCGTAAGACCGTCCGCGCCGGCCACCTTCTGGATCGTCATCGCCTCGGCGAGAGGCGCGCAGAAGAAGAGCGCCAGGGCGAGCGCTGCGCGCGACAGAGCCCGGTTCATGACGTGTGCTCCGGCAGGAGGATGCCGGTCGCGGAATTGCGCTCGACCAGCACGGCGCGGGCGGCGGCATCGACCTCGGCCGCAGTGACCTTGGCGATGCGGTCGGGCCACGCCTCGATATCGGCGAGAGTACGCCCGATCGCCAGCCCGGCGCCGATGGTCTCGGCCGGACCCGTCAGGCTGTCCTCTTCATAGACGGCGGCGGCGAGCATGCGCTCCTGCGCCGCCTTCACCTCGGCCGGAGCGAGCCCGGCGGCGAGCAGATGGCGCAACACGCCGTCGATCGCGGCCTCGAGGCCGGCGACCGTGACCCCCTCCTTAGGGGTCGCGTAAAGTTCGAAGGTGGTGAGGTCGCGGGCCCCCGGCTCGTAATCGGCGCCGACCGAGAGCGCCAGCTTCTTCTCCAGAACCAGGGTTTTATAGAGCCGCGACCTGACGCCGCCGCCGAGGATCTCGGCCAGCACCTGCAGCGGATAGGCTTCGCTCGTATCGCCCATGCGATAGCTCGGCGCGATGTAGCGACGGTCCCAGCTCGGCACCGCGACGTGCGCGCTCTTCATCGTGACGCGGACGGCGGCATGATGCGGCGGCTCGGCGGCGCGCTCGCGCGGCGGCAAGGGGCGCGCCGGGATCGGCCCGAAATAGCGTTCCGCGAGCTTCTTCACCGCGGCCGGCTCGACATCGCCGCCGACCACCAGGATCGCGTTGTTCGGCATGTACCAGCGCCGGTAGAAGGCGAGGGCGTCCTGCGTGCCGAGCCGCCGGATCTCCTCGCCCCAGCCGATATTCGGGTTGCGGTAAGGCTCGTGCAGAAAAAGGCGCGCGGTCAGCTCTTCGTCGAGGACGCCCGCGGGCTTGTTGTCGACGCGCATGCGCCGTTCCTCGAGCACGACCTTGCGCTCCGGCAGCACGACCTTGTCGTCGAGCGTGAGGCCGGTCATGCGGTCGGCTTCGAGCCGCATCGCGAGCTCGAGGCGATCGGCCGCAACGGTCTCGTAGAAGGCCGTGTAGTCGGCGGCGGTGAAGGCATTGTCGCGGCCGCCGTTATGCGCGATCCGCGCGCTGAAGGCGCCGGGCGGATATTTTTTCGTGCCCTTGAACATCAGGTGTTCGAGGAAGTGGGCGATGCCCGATTTGCCGGGCGGATCATCGGCCGACCCGACCTTGTACCAGACCATTTGCGTCACGGCCGGCGAGCGATGGTTCGGCACGACCACGACCTGCATGCCGATCCTTAGCGTGAAGGCTTCGGCCGGAAACCGCTCCGCCGCCGCCGGCACGAGCCAAAGCGGCAGCGCCGTCGCCGCGGCCGCGGCGATCACCACAGCCTGTCGCAATGTACTCAATAGACCCCCTTCAAGGCCTCGGTATCGCGCTTCTCCACCGCCGCGCCGCCGCTACCGCTGTAGGTCAAGAGCTTGGCCGCGAGGCTCCCCTTCTCGACCGCGCCGTTCGGATCGACCGCCGTCGGATTGATGCCGAGTTGGGCGAGCCGGGCGGCCGCACGCTCGATCGCCGCCGCGTCGGAATTCTCTTCGGGTTTGGCTGGCCCGGCGGCCTCGAAGATGTGCCGCGCCGCGACATCGCTCTTCGCCTGCTGCGGCCGCGGCGCCCCCGGCTTCGGCGGGCGCAAGGCGAAATCGGGCGGGATCGTCAACGGCGGCTGGTTTTCCACCGAGAACTCGTCGGGCGCCACCTTGTCGATCCCGATCGCCTGTTTGAAGCTGTCACAGCCCGCGAGCAGCGGGCCGCCGGCCAGGCAAAAGCCGGCCAAAACGGCGACAGCACGGTGCGCCCCGCGGCGCGGATTTCGCACGGACATGATAGAAGCCCCTCCCGTTTTTCTTTTAGTGCGCTTCTTTATGCAAAAGCAAGCCGTCGATCAGCATTGCGACGACGCCAACGGAAATCGCGCTGTCGGCAAAATTGAACGCCGGCCAGTACCATGCCCCTAAATGGAAATAAAGAAAATCGACGACGGCGCCAAAGCGCAGCCGGTCGATGACATTGCCGGCGGCGCCGCCGACGATGAGGCCGATCGCCATCGCCAGGAACGGACTGGTGATGCGCGACAGCCAAAACACCAGCAAGAGGACGATCGCCGCGGCGACCAGCGAAAAGACGAGCGCATTGAGCCCGCCGCCGTCATTGAACAGGCCAAAGCTCATACCGCGATTGCAGGTGATGACGAGATCGAAGAACGAGCTGATCCGCGCCCGCTGCGGCACGCAGCCGCTGTCGGCGAAATAGGCGCGCACGCCCCATTTGCTCAATTGATCGAGAAGCGCGACGACGACGGCCGCGGCGAGGCCGCGACGCCACATCAGCGGGCGGCCGCGGGCGCGGCGGCGACGGCCGCAGCGCAGCGCCGGCAGAGATCGCCGGGCAGCCCCTCGCCGACCTCCGGCAACACCCGCCAGCAGCGCTCGCAGCGCACTCCCGGCGCGGCCGAAACCCGCACCCCGACGCCGGGCACATCGGGCAGCGCAAAGGCGTCTTCCGGGACCGGGCCGGCGTGCACGGTCCCGCTCGAGGTGATGCACAGTTCCGCGAGGTCGACGCCGCGCATCAGGTCGAGAAAATCCCCCGGCACATAAAGCTCGACCGCGGCTTCGAGGCTCGAGCCCAGCCGCTTCGCGCCGCGTTCCAACTCGAGCGCGCCGGTGACGACGCGGCGCAGATCGCGCAGCCGCGCCCAGCGGCCGCCGAGCGCCTCGTCGTGCCAAGCGGCGGGTACCTCGGGAAAGAGTTCGAGGTGAATGCTGCGGCCCTCCGCCTCGCCATGGCGGGCGAGCCAGGCTTCCTCGGCGGTGAAACACAGGACCGGAGCGAGCCAGCGCGCCAAGCAGTCGAAGAGCCGGTCGAGCACGGTGCGCACGGCGCGCCGCCGCGGGTCGTCGGGCGCGTCGCAATAGAGCCGGTCCTTGCGCACGTCGAAATAGAAGGCCGAGAGATCGGTGGCGCAGAAATTATGCAGCGCCGTAAACATCGCGTGGAAGTCGTAAGCCTCGATCGAGCGCCGCACGAGCCGGTCCAGTTCGGCGAGCCGGTGCAAAACCCAGCGCTCGAGCTCGGGCATCGCCGCGGGCTCGACCCTTTCGCCGGCGGAGAAACCGTCGAGCGCGCCCAAGAGATAACGCAGCGTGTTGCGCAGCCGGCGGTAGGTCTCGCTCTGGTATTTGAGGATCTCGGGGCCGATGCGCAGATCCTCGGAATAGTCCGAGGCGACGACCCAGAGGCGCAGGATGTCGGCGCCCGACTGCTTCATCACGTCCTGCGGCGCGGTGATGTTGCCCAATGATTTCGACATCTTGCGGCCCTGCTCGTCGAGCACAAAGCCGTGCGTCAGCACCGCCTCGTAGGGCGCGCGGCCGCGCGTGCCGCAGGATTCGAGCAGCGAGGACTGGAACCAGCCGCGGTGCTGGTCCGAGCCTTCGAGATAGAGCGAGGCCGGCCACTTGAGCTCGGGCCGCCGTTCCAGGACGAAGGCGTGCGTCGAACCGGAATCGAACCATACCTCGACGATGTCGGTGACCTTCTCCCAATCCTCGGCCCGATAGGCGTTGCCAAGAAACTGCGCCGGGTCGGCGGTGAACCAGACATCGGCGCCGGCCTTCTCGACGGCCTGCGCGACGCGCTCGACGACGGCGGCGTCGCGCAGCGCCTCGCCCGTCTCGCGGTGCGTGAAGACGGCGATCGGCACGCCCCAGGCGCGCTGGCGCGAGACGCACCAATCGGGCCGGCTCTCGATCATCGCCTCGATCCGGTTCCTCCCCTGCGGCGGGATCCAGCGGGTCGCCGCGATCGCCTCCAGCGCCTTCTGCCGCAGCCCGTTCGTCGCCATGCTGATGAACCATTGCGGCGTGTTGCGAAAGATGAGCGGCGCCTTCGAGCGCCAAGAATGCGGGTAGGAGTGGACGAGGCTGCCGCGCGCCAGCACCGCCCCTCTCGTCTCGAGGGCGGCGATCACCGCCTCGTTGGCGTCGCCCGGCCGGCCGTTGGAGCGATAGACGGTGCGGCCCGCGAAGAGCGGCACGCTTTCGAGGTAGATGCCGTCCGGCCCGACCGTGTCCGGGCTTTCGAGCCCGTGCGCCTGGCCCAGCTCGAAATCGTCGGCGCCGTGGCCGGGCGCGATGTGCACGAGCCCCGTCCCCTGATCGGGCGCGACAAAGCCGGCGGGCAACAGCGGCACCGCGAAATCGTAACCCTCTCCCCGGAGGGGATGGCGCGCGACCGTGCCGGAAAGCGCCGTGCCGGGAAACTCGTCGAGGACTGAACAAGCTTCGATCTCGGCCTCCCGCGCGACTTCCGCGACGAGCGGGCGGGCGAGGATCAGGGTTTCGCCGGCCCGTGCGCGGCTCCCTTCGGCGGCCTTGTCGACCCGCACGACGCAGTAATCGAGATCGGCGCTGTAGGCGATCGCGCGATTGCCGGGCAGCGTCCACGGCGTCGTCGTCCAGATGAGCGCCGCCGCGCCTGCGAGCGAGGGCCGGCTCGCGCGCTCGATTGGAAAGCGCACCCAGACGGTCGTCGATTTGTGATCGTGGTACTCGACCTCGGCGTCGGCGAGCGCGGTCTGTTCGACGACCGACCAGAGGACCGGCTTCGCGCCTTTGTAGAGCCCGCCCGAGAGCAGGAACCTGCCGAGCTCGCGGACGATCTGCGCTTCCGCCTCGTAGGCCATCGTCGTATAGGGGTTGTCCCAGTCGCCGACGACGCCCAAGCGCTTGAACTGGCGGCGCTGCTCGTCGATCCAGTGGGCGGCGAATTCGCGGCACTGGCGGCGGAACTCGGCGATCGGCACCTCGTCCTTCGAGCGCTTCTTCGCGCGGTATTCCTCCTCGATCTTCCATTCGATCGGCAGGCCGTGGCAGTCCCAGCCCGGCACGTAGGGCGCGTCGCGGCCCAGCATCTGCTGCGTCCGGTTGATCACGTCCTTCAGGATCTTGTTGAGGGCGTGGCCGATGTGCAAATCGCCGTTGGCGTAGGGCGGCCCGTCGTGCAGGACGAATTTCTCGCGGCCCCGCGAGATTTCGCGCAGGCGACGGTAGAGCCCCATCTTTTCCCAGCGCTCGAGCAGCAAGGGCTCGCGGTTCGGCAGATCGCCGCGCATCGGGAACTGGGTCTTCGGCAAAAAGACGGTCGGACGATAATCCGTTGGCATCGGCCAGGCTTTCCGGAACGGGAGCGGCGAAAATAGGGACGAGGCCGCGGCCCGTCAACGAAGGGCGCTCCCAGCGCGCCATTGAGGCTGCATCTTCGCTCCGCTCCTCGCAACGACGGCCCCAGAGGCGTCATTGCGAGCGAAGCGAAGCGATCCCGAGGCCGGCGGGTCGGCTATTCGAACGCCGGCGTCTCGGCGAGGATGGCGCGGGCGCGGGCCGCGTCCTCGGCGATCTGCGCCTTGAGCGCGTCGAGCCCCGAGAACTTGCGCTCCTCGCGGATGAAATCGACAAAGGCGACGCGCAGATGCCGGCCGTAGAGGTCGCGGTCGAGGTCGAAGAGGTGCGCTTCGAGCCGCGGTTCGAGCCCGCCGACGGTCGGGCGCAGGCCGAGATTGGCGACGCCATCGGCGGCGCGCCCCGCGAGCGGGTCGTCCGGGCCGTCGCCGCGCACGCGCACGGCATAGACCCCGAGGCGCGGATGCAGATATTCGCCGAGCCCCAGATTGGCGGTCGGAAAGCCGATCGTGCGGCCGCGCCGGTCGCCCTGCATGACGCGCCCGTCGATCTCCCAGAGGCGGCCGAGCAGGTCTGCCGCCTGTCGCGGCTTCCCGGCCTGCAACAATTCGCGGATGTGGGTCGAGGAATAAGCCGTCGCATCGGCCCCGCGCACCGGATCGAGGACCGTGACGCCGAAACCTGATCGCGCTGCCATTTCGCGCAAAAGCTCCGGCGTGCCGCGGCGCGCGTTGCCGAAGGTGCAGCTGTAGCCGACGACGATATGCGCCGCGCCGATCGCGCCGACGAGGATCTCCTCGATGAAGGCCTCGGCGCTGATCGCCGCGAACGTCATGTCGAAATGCTGCACGAACAGGAGTTCGATGCCGAGCCGCGTCAGTTCGCGCTCCTTGACGCGGAACGGGGTGAGGCGAAAGGGCTCCGTCGACGGGCGGAAGACACCGCGCGGGTGCGGCTCGAAGGTGAGGACGGCGATCGGCCGAGCTTCGGCGCGGGCACGGTCCCGGGCATGGCCGATCAGCGCCGCGTGCCCCTTGTGCACGCCGTCGAAATTGCCCATCGCCAGCACCGACCGGCGGGGATGACCCGAAGCGGAGCCGGGATGGCGGATGACGCGGATCACCGGCGAGGCCGCGGCTGAGAGGCAGGGCGCATGGCGCAAAAATAGCCCGAGGCGGGCCGCGCGGATAGCGCGTCGAGAGGGCTCGCCCGCGCTTTGCCGAAAACGCATATACTGGACGTTGCAATATCGGGAGAGGGCGGTGGACGAGGCCGCGGCGCCGCTGCGCGAGGCTTGGTATTACGCGACGCCCGGCGCCGGGCTGAAGCGCGGGCGGACAATGGCGAAGACGATGCTCGGCGAGCCGGTGCTGATCGGCCGCGACAATGCCGGCCGCGCCTTCGCGCTGCGCGACATCTGCCCGCATCGCGCGATGCCGCTGTCCGCTGGGCATTTCGACGGCGGCGAGATCGAGTGCTGCTATCACGGCTGGCGCTTCGACACCGCCGGCCGCTGCACCGCGATCCCTTCGCTCGCCGCCGACGCGAACTTCGACCGCGGGCGGGTGCGCGTCCGCGCCTATCCGGTGCGCGAGGTCGAGGGCAATGTCTGGGTGTATTTCGGCGGCGACCCTGCCGCGGCGCCGGAAATCCCGCGGGTCGGCGAATTCGCGGGCGAGCCGCTCGCCGCCGCGCCGCGGCTCGTCGAGAGCGTGCGCTTTGCGGCCGCCATCGACCACGCCGTCGTCGGGCTGATGGATCCGGCGCACGGGCCTTTCGTGCATCGCGCCTGGTGGTGGCGCTCGCGGCATTCGATCCACGAAAAGGCGAAGGCGTTCGTCCCCTCGCCCTTCGGCTTCACGATGAGCCCGCACGCGCCTTCCTCGAATTCCCGCGCCTATCGGCTGCTTGGCGGCGGCGCCGAGACCGAGATCGTCTTTCGCCTGCCGAGCGTCAGGCTCGAGCGGGTGCGCGCGGGCCGCAACAGCCTCGTCAATCTGACGGCGATCACCCCGATCGACGACAAGCTCGCCGAGATCAACCACTGCATCTACTGGCGTTCGCGTTGGCTCGATCTCCTGAAGCCATTGCTGCGCCCTTACGTGCGCGCTTTTTTGCGCCAGGACCGGGACATCATGACGCGCCAGCAGCGAGGGCTCGCCTTCGACCCGCCGCTGAT
>DASYYD010000339.1:0-2758 GCA_035934195.1 Allostellaceae bacterium
GCGACCGCGGCCGGGGTCGTCGTCTATGCCGGCAACGAATTGCGCGGCTACGGCAACCTCATTCTCCTGAAGCACGCGGGCGGCTGGATCTCGGCCTACGCGCATTGCGACCTGGTCCTCGTCAAGCGCGGCCAGCAGATCGCGCGCGGCCAGATCATCGCGCGCGTCGGCTCGACCGGCAACGTCAGCTCGCCGCAGCTGCACTTCGAATTGCGTCGCGGCGACAAGCCCGTCGATCCGCGCACGCTTCTCGCGCCGCTGTCGACCGCCGGGAGGCGCCCCGACAACCCCGCCGGCTGACGGCGGCTCAGGCGAGCGGCTTGCCGAGCCTTCCGGCGAGGTCCTGGATGAACTGCCAGGCGACGCGGCCCGAGCGCGAGCCGCGGGTGATCGACCATTCGTTGGCCTCGGCCTTCAGCCTCTCTTCCGGGAAGTCGAGGCCATAGCGCCGGGCGTAGCCGGAGACGATCGCGTGAAAAGTCTCCTGGTCGACGTTGTGAAAGCCGAGCCAGAGCCCGAAGCGGTCGGAGAGCGAGACGCGTTCCTCGACCGCCTCGGCCGGGCTGATCGCCGTCGAGCGCTCGTTCTCGATCATGTCGCGCGGCATCAGGTGGCGGCGGTTCGAGGTCGCGTAGAGGACGACGTTCGGCGGCCGCCCCTCGATGCCGCCCTCCAGCACCGCCTTCAGCGATTTGTAGCTCGCATCCTCTTGGTCGAACGATAGGTCGTCGCAGAAGAGGACGCAGCGCCGCGCGCTCCGCCGCAACAGCGACAAGAGCCCCGGCAGGCTCGGGATGTCCTCGCGGTGGATCTCGACGAGCACCAGCGCTGCCGGCCGCTCCTCGTTGATCGCGGCGTGCACCGCCTTGACGAGCGCGCTCTTGCCGGTGCCGCGCGCCCCCCACAGCAGCACGTTGTTGGCGGGCAGCGCGGCGGCGAACCGGCGCGTGTTGTCGAGCAGGATGTCGCGCACCCGGTCGATGCCGCGCAAGAGCCCGATCTCGACCCGGTTGACCTCGGCGACCGGCTCCAGCCATTCGCGCTCGGCATGCCACACGAAGGCGTCCGCGGCCTCGAGATCGATCGCCGGCGACGCGGGCGGGGCCAGCCGTTCGAGGCTGTCGGCGACCCGTTGCAGCAGGGGGAGGAGCGCTTTGTCGGTCATCGCGAAGCGGCGCAAGCTAACACGCGGGCGCCCTCGAGGGAACGCGGCGCGCCGGCTAAGGCATCCTGCCGCAGGGATTGCTCTTTCTTCGGGCATCGCGTATTCGAGGCGGCAGATTTGAGGCAGATGCCGATGCTGATTTCCACCGCCTACGCCCAGGGGCTCGGGTTCCTCGACAGTCAGGGCGCGCTCGTCCAGTTCCTCCCCTTGGTGCTGATCTTCGTCGTGTTTTATTTTCTGCTGATCCGGCCGCAGCAGAAAAAATCGAAGGACCACAGGACGATGCTCGACGCGCTGCGGCGCGGCGACCGGGTGGTGACCGGCGGCGGCATCATCGGCAGCGTGTCGCGCGTCGTCAGCGCCGAGGAGGTCCAGGTCGAGATCGCCGATGGCGTGCGCGTGCGCGTCCTGCGCAGCACGATCACGAACGTGCTGTCGAAGCCCGACCCGGGCGCGGCGCGCGAGGCGGCGAAGGAGCGCGAGGAAACCCCGCGCCGCGAGGCGGCCAAGGGACGCGACGAAGCCGCCCGCCGCGAAGCCGACAAAGTGTGATGTCCCGGAACTGCCGCCTCTTCTCGTCATACCGGCGAAGGCCGGTATCCAGGTCGGCCATGGGTCCCGGCTTGCGCCGGGAGGACGAAAATAGGACGCGATCAGGCACCTGATCCGCAGATGCTCTATTTTGCCAACTGGAAAGTTCTTCTGATCGTCGCGGTCTGTGCGCTCGGCGTCCTGTTGTCGCTGCCGAACGTCTTCAGCACCTCGCTGCTCGACGTGCTCCCCGACTACATCCCGCACAAGCGCGTCGCGCTCGGGCTCGACCTGCGCGGCGGCTCCTACCTGCTCTTGAAGGTCGATTTCGCGGCGGCGCAGTCGGAGCAGCTCAATTCGGCGATCGACGGCGTGCGCAAGGCGCTGCGCGGCGCCAATATCGGCTATACCGGGCTCAAGGTCGCGAACGACGCGATCCAGTTCAAAATCCGCGACCCGGCACGCGTCGAGGACGCGCGCGCCGCGCTCGCCAAGGTCGAGCCCGATCTCGTCGTCAAGATCGCCGACGACGGCTCCGGAACCATGCAATATAACCCGGTGGCGACGCAGCAGCGCCGCACCCAGGCGGTCGAGCAGTCGATCGAGATCATCCGCCGGCGCATCGACGAGACCGGCATCAAGGAGCCGACGATCGAGGCGCAGGGCTCGGACCGCGTCCTCGTCGAGCTGCCCGGCGTCGGCAATCCGGAGCACGTCAAGGCGCTCCTCGGCAAGACCGCAAAGCTGACCTTTCAGCTCGTCGACACGCATGTCTCGCTCGCCGACGCGCAGGCCGGCCAGTTGCCGCCCGGCGACCAGATATTGCCGGCGCAGTCGAGCGAGGGCGGGCAGGGCGCCTATGTCGTGCGCCGCCGCGTCATGGTCGATGGCGGGGAGTTGACCGACGCGCAGGCGACCTTTCAGAACAACGAGCCGGTCGTCAGCTTCCGTTTCGATTCGGTCGGCGCCAAGCGCTTCGGCGACGCGACCCGCGAGAACGTCGGCAAGCCTTTCGCGATCGTGCTCGACCACAAGGTGATCAGCGCGCCGGTCATCCGCGAG
>DASYYD010000286.1:0-10171 GCA_035934195.1 Allostellaceae bacterium
GGCCCTTCCTGTCATCCAAGCAGCGCGCCGAAGCCTTGCCCCGATGGACCCACCTCTATAACGTCCACCGCCCGCACACCGCGCTTGCAGGCAACCCGCCAGTCTCCGCACTCGGCCGCAACAACCTTCGTGCTATCAACAGCTAGCCAGCCGGCCCCTCGCCCCGACCCTCTCCGCGCAGGCGGGGAGAGGGAGGCGCGCGTCAGAACACCTTACCGAGGGTGCGCGAGAACCAGCCCTCCTTCGGCTCGCCGGGGATGGCGCCGCCGGTGACGAGGGCATAGCCGTCGACGTACCAGTGGCTGCCCGGATAATTGTAGCCGAGCACCGCCGCGTTCTTCTTCGCTTCGTCGGTGAGGCCGAGCGCCAGATCGCATTCGATCAGCCGCTCGAGCGCCTCGGGGACGTCCGTCGTCGTCTGATACTGGTCGATCACCCGCTTGAAGCGGTTCATCGCCGCCAGATACTGCCCGCGGTGCAGATAGTACCGGCCGATGTCCATCTCCTTGGCGGCCAGGTGATCCTGCGTGAAATCGTACTTCAGCTTGGCGTCGCGGGCGTATTTGCTGTCGGGGTAGCGGCGGATCACGTCCTGCAGCGCGGCCATCGCCTGCTCCGTCGTCTTCTGGTCGCGGCCGACATCGGTGATCTGAATGTAGTAGCTGATCGCCTTCAGATAATAGGCGTAGGGCGTGTCGCGGTTGCCCGGATGCAGCTGGATGAAGCGGTCGGCGGCGATGATCGCCCGGTTGTAGTCGCCGTCCTGGTAGAGCGCGTAGGCCGCCATCAATTGCGCCTTGGTGGCCCATACCGAATAGGGGTGCTGGCTTTCGACCTGGTCGAAGGTCTTCGACGCCGCGCCGTAATTATGATCGGCCATGTCGTCCATGGCCTTGTTGTAGAGGTCGTCGACCGGCTTTTCGATATAGGCTTCCTTGCTCGCGCCGCCGCAGGCGGCGAGCAGGAGCGCAAGGCCGATGCCGGCGAGGCGGAACGAATTAAACGACAGGCCCATGAAGAGACCCCGAAAACAGATCGGAGGTTTCAATCTGTCATTGCGAGCGAAGCGAAGCAATCCCGCGCCGCAGGGACGGGCTTCCTCGGGATTGCTTCGTCCCCCTGCCGGGTCCTCGCAACGGCGGATTTGGCGGCAGTCGATCAGGCGCGGGCGAGCCGGGTTGGCGCTTCCCAGTCGGGAGCGCCGAACGCCGTCGCCCGGGCGAGCGTCGTATAGCACCACGCCTCGGGATCGGCGAACAGCGCCGCCAGCAGGCGGCGGGTCTGGGCATGCCCGGAGCGCACCCCGCGAAACCGCCCGAGGAGCGGCGCGCCGGCGAGATAGAGGTCGCCGAGCGCGTCGAGCAGCTTATGGCGGACGAACTCGTCGGCGTAGCGCAATCCGCCGCTGTTCAGCACATGGTCGCCACTGACGACGACCGCATTGTCGAGCGAACCGCCGCGCGCGAAGCCGGCCGCGCGCAGCCGGTCGACATCGTCGATGAGGCCGAAGGTGCGGGCGCGGCTCAATTCGGATTTGAAGGTCGGCCCATCCATGACGAGGGCGATGTCTTGGCGGCGGATCAACGGATTGTCGTAGGCGATCTCGAAGCTCACCGAAAAGCCGTGATCGGGGGCGAGGCTCGCGCTGGCGCCGGCCTCGACGACGCTGACCGGCTTCAGCACCTTGACCGCCCGGCGCGCCTCCTCCTGCTCGACGGTGCCGGCGCATTCGATCAGGAACAGAAAGGGCGCGGCGCTGCCGTCCATGATCGGCACCTCGGGGCCGTCGAGCTCGACGACGACGTTGTCGATCTCGGCGCCGGAGAGCGCCGCCAGCAGATGCTCGACGGTGCCGACGCTCGTCCCCTCGCCGTTCGACAGGACCGTCGCCAACGGCGATTCGACGGCGTTTTGCCAGGTGGCCGCGATCTCGACGCCGGCGTCGGTGCGACGGAACACGATGCCGGCGCCGGGCGGCGCCGGCGCCAGCGTCATCGCCACCTTGCGGCCGGAATGGAGCCCCACCCCCCGACAACCGATCCTCGTCTTCAGCGTACGCTGCGAGGCCGTCTCGATTTCCCCCAACATGCTCCGAAGCTTCTCTAGTGAAGAGTTGCAACACCAGAAGGCTAGCGGCAGCGCCCCCCGGCCTCAAATCACTCTTTGTTGCCGATTGTTACACCGGGGGGCGATCGATTCCCCTGATAAATCAAATGCTTCGTATCTCCTCGCGGACGGCCCGGCGGCGTCAGTTGGCCTGCCGCCGCAGGAAAGCCGGAATGTCGAGCAAATCGTCCTCCTTGCTCAGGGCCGGGCGCTCCTCGGGATCGAGCGGCGCAAGCCGCGGCTGGGCCGGGCGGGGCGGCTCGGGCGGCGCGGCGCGGCCGCGGCCGACGCCGGTCACCCGTTCGATGAGGCTCGGCACGCGCCCCTTCGGCTTCGCCGCCGGGGCGGGGGCCGCAGCGACCGCCGGCTGCGTCAAGGGCACGCTGCGCGCCGCCCCCGAATCGACCGGCTTTGGGGCGATGAAGGCGCCGCCGCGCATGGCCGCGGCTTCGGCCGCCTCGGCCGCTTGCGGCAGCGGCTCGCCATCGGCTTCGGCGCGCGGGCCTGCGCCCTCGGCGGCGGGCTCGGCGGCGTTCTGGGTCAGCTTCGGCTGCGTGTAGCCGTCCCCCTCGCGCGCCGTCCCCGGCGCCGCCGCCGCGCGGCTGCTGACGAGCGTGATCGCCGGGCGCGCCTCGCGCAGCGCCTCGGCCTCGATGCCGGTGGCGACGACCGAGATGCGCATGCGGCCGGACAGCGTCTCGTCGAAGGTCGAGCCGAAAATGATGTTGGCCTCGGGGTCGACCTCCTCGCGGATGCGGTTGGCCGCCTCGTCGACCTCGAACAGCGTCATGTCGGGCCCGCCGGTGACGTTGATCAGGATGCCCTTGGCGCCTTTCATCGAGACGTCCTCGAGCAGCGGGTTCGAGATCGCCGCCTCGGCGGCGTCGATCGCGCGCCGCTCGCCTTCGGCCTCGCCGGTGCCCATCATCGCCTTGCCCATCTCGCTCATCACGGTGCGGATGTCGGCGAAGTCGAGATTGATCAGCCCCGGCATGACCATCAGGTCGGTGACGCCGCGCACACCGGAATGCAGCACGTCGTCCGCCATCTTGAAGGCGTCGGCGAAGGTCGTGCGTTCGTTGGCGATGCGGAACAGGTTCTGATTCGGGATGATGATCAGCGTATCGACGAATTTCTGCAATTCCTCGATGCCGGATTCGGCGATCCGCATGCGGTGCGTCCCCTCGAAGTGGAAGGGCTTGGTCACCACGCCGACCGTCAGGATGCCGCTCTCGCGGGCGACGCGGGCGATCACGGGAGCGCCGCCGGTGCCGGTGCCGCCGCCCATGCCGGCGGTGATGAACACCATGTTCGAGCCGCCCATTGCCTCGAGGATCTCGTCGAGCGCCTCCTCCGCCGCGGCCCGGCCGACATCCGGGCGCGAGCCGGCGCCGAGGCCGCGGGTGACGCCGATGCCGAGCTGGATCTTGCGCTTCGCCGAGGATTGCTGCAGCGCCTGCGCATCGGTGTTGCAGACGACGAACTCGCACCCCACCAGGTTCGAGCGGATCATGTTGTTGACCGCGTTGCCCCCGGCGCCGCCGACCCCGACCACCGTGATGCGCGGCTTCATCTCCTGTTCGTCCTTCGGAATGCTCAGATTGATCATGCGGTCCCCTCCACCCCTCTCGCCTCGTTGACGCCCGGGCAGCCCCGGGCTCCCCCTCCTCGCCACTCGGTCTATCCCGTTTCGCGCGCCGCGCAAAGCAGCCGCGCGAAAGCGGTGGAATTTGCCTCAAAAATTGTCCCGCAGCCAATGGCCGAAACGGCCGAAAAGCCCGGCGGCGGGCGCGCTCGGCCGATGTCGCGCGCGCGGCGCCTCGGCGCGCTCGGAGAGCGCGAAATGCAACAGCCCGACGGCCGTCGAAAAGGCCGGGCCGCCGGTCGATTCGGCAAGGCCCTCGGCGCGCAGCGGCCGGCCGGTGCGAATCTGCTTGTCGAGGATCAGCGCCGCCAGTTCGCGCACGCCGTGCAGCTGGCAGGCGCCGCCGGTCAAGACGACGCGCCGGCCCGCCACCTTGTCGAAGCCGCTCTGCTCCAAGGAATTGCGCACCAGCTCGAAGGTCTCTTCCAGGCGCGGCGCGATGATGCCGACGAGCAGCGACTTCGGCACGTGGTTGACGTGCCCCTCTTCCTCCTCGCCGACTTGCGGCACGGCGATCATCTCGCGCTCGTCGGTCGATGAGGCGATGGCGCTGCCGAACAGCGTCTTCATGCGCTCGGCATGGGCGAGCGGGGTCGAGAGGCCGCGGGCGATGTCGTTCGTCACATGGCAGCCGCCGACCGGCACCTGATCGGCGAAGATCAGGTTGCCGTCGAAGAAGACGCCGATCGTCGTCGTGCCGCCGCCCATGTCGATGACCGTCACGCCGAGATCCATCTCGTCCTCGACGAGGCAGGCGAGCCCCGCCGCATAGGGGCTGACGACCAGCGCGTCGAGCCCCAGATGGGCGCGCCCGACCGCCGCGCTGTGATTGCGCACGCAGGCCGCGCTCGCGCTCACCATGTGCATGTTGACGCCGAGCCGCTCGCCGAACATGCCGCGCGGGTCGCGGATGCCGCGGCTGTCGTCGATCGCAAAGCCTACGGGCACGGAATGGATCACCTGCCGGTCGCCCGGCTCGCGCATCAGATAGCCGTGATCGAGCACGCGGCGGATCTCGGCGTCGGTGACCTCGCGTCCGGCGACGTTGATCTCCGCGCGCACCAGGCGCGAGGCGGCGAAGCCGCCAGAGAGGCTCGCCACGACCTCGTCGATCGTCTCGCCCGCCATCTCCTCGGCGGCCTGCACGGCGTTGACGACGGAACTGCCGGCGGCGTCGAGATCGATGATCGCCCCGTTCTTGACGCCGCGCGAAATCTGGTGGCCGATGCCGAGGATGCGCGGGTTCTCGCTCTCGACGCGGGCGATGAAGCAGCACACCTTGGTGGTGCCGATGTCGAGCGCGGCGAGGAGGCTGCCGCGCGGCCGGATCGGCGGTTTGCGCGGCCGTGTTTCGGCGGCGCGGCCGCTGCCGTTGGGTGGGCGCGATGTCGCTTCGTCGATCGCCGTCATGTTCGGTTCGCCACCTTCTTCTTGACGCTCGGCGCCGGCTTGAGCGGTGCGGTCAACCGCAGGACGAGGCGATCCGGCAGGCGCAGATCGACCGCCTCGACGTTGCGCTTCAGGATCGCGTCCTTGCCTTCCAGGCGCGCCAGCTCGGCCCAGGCCGCGGCGGCGTTGTTTTCCGGCAGCAGCACGTCGATGCGGTTGTCGATGCGCAGGTTCCAGCGCCGGCCGCCGACCCAGACGGCGGCGCTGACGCGCCCGGCCAGCGCCTTCTCGCTCGCCAGCATGGCGACGAGCGCCGCGGCGTGGCGGGCGGCGCCCTCGCCGACGACCAGCGGCAGGTTGGCGAAGCGGTCGAGCCGGGCGACCGGGATCACCTCGGCGTCGCGGTCGATCAACTCGATCCTGCCGCCGTGCTGCCACAGCGCGAGCGGCTGCCGTTCGACGAGCCGGACATGGATCGTATCGGGCAGGCGCCGCTCGATCAGCGCCGAGCGAACCCAAGGCAGCGCCTCCAGGCGCGCTCTCGCCTGCGCCAGGTCGACCGCGAAGAGCGGCGTCCCGGCGCGCGCTCTGAGCGCCTCGAGGATCTCGGAGGGATGCGTCGTGCGCCGCCCCTCGACCTCGATGTCGCCGACCGCGAAGCCGAGCGCGGCGCTCGCCTCGAGGATGCTGTCGCCGGTGTGCGCCAGCAGCCGCGCGCCGAGCGGGGTGTGCGCGAGGCGCAGGCCGCCCAGTACGAGAGCGCCGACGACGAGCGGCAGGCCGGCCCACCAGGCGAGCCGCCGCAGCCGCCCGAGAAGGCCGCGCCGCCGGAGGCGCCGCGGCGACGGCGGGGTGCTCAGGCGCCGCATGCCGCGTTCTCCACGAGCCATTCGACGATCTCGTCAAAGGCAATGCCGGCGTGCCGGGCGATGTCGGGGACGAGCGAGGTCGGCGTCATCCCCGGCTGGGTGTTGACCTCCAAGAGATAGAGCCGCCCGCCGCCTTCATCGGTGTCGTCATAGCGCAGATCGGCACGGCTGACGCCGCGGCAGCCGAGCGCGCGATGCGCGGCGAGCGCGATCGACAGGGCGCCCTCGTAGACGCCCGGCGGGACCGGCGCCGGGACGAGGTGGTCCGAGCCGCCGGGCGAATACTTCGCGGTGTAGTCGTAAAAACTGCTGCTGCGCGGGATGATCTCGCAAACCCCGAGCGCGCGCGCGCCCATTACCGCGACGGTCAGCTCGCGGCCGGGGATGAAGCGCTCGACCATGACCTCGTTGCCCCAGCGCCAGCCCCGCAGCTCCTCGCGCCAGGAATTGTCGCCGATGTGCACGATCCGCACCCCGACCGTCGAGCCCTGGTTCGCCGGTTTGAGGACAAACGGCGCCGGCATCGGATCGCGCTCGGCGAGCGCCTCCAGCGGCGCCAGCACATCCTCGGCGACCGGCAGGCCGGCGGCGCGGAAGAGGGCCTTCGCGGTCGGCTTGTGCATCGCCAGCGCCGAGGCGAGGACGCCCGAATGGGTGTAGGGCAGGCGCAGCATCTCGAAGACGCCCTGGATCGTGCCGTCCTCGCCGCCGACCCCGTGCAGCGCGTTGAAGACGGCGTCGGGGCGCGGCTCGAGGGCGCGCAGCAGGGCCGGCAGGTCGCCCGTCGCGTCGATGGTGCGGACGCGGTAGCCGCGGGCTTCGAGCGCCTTCGCGCATTCCCGCCCGCTCGACAGCGACACCTCGCGCTCCGGCGACCAGCCGCCCATGACGAGCGCGACCTCCCGTCTCACCGCGTCTCTCCGCCGCCGACCGGGAGAATGCGCGGCAGCGGCCGGCCGATCCGCCGGATCTCCCATTCGAGCAGGAGGCCCGAGGTTTCGTGGACGCGGCGGCGCACTTCCTCGCCCAATCCTTCGAGATCGGCGGCGCTCGCCGCGCCGGTATTGATCAGGAAATTCGCGTGCTTTTCCGAGACCTGGGCGCCGCCGCGCACGAGGCCGCGGCAGCCGGCCCTATCGATCAGCCGCCAGGCGGCCTCGCCCGGCGGGTTCTTGAAGGTCGAGCCGCCGGTGTGCGCGCGGATCGGCTGGCTCGCCTCGCGCGCGGCGCGGATCTCCTGCATGCGGGCGGTGATCCCGGCGGGATCGTCGCGCCGCCCGGCGAGCCGCGCCTCGAGAAAGATCCACGCCGGATCGACCGCGCTGCGGCGATATTCGAGGCCGATCTGCGACAAGGACAGCTCGTGCCGGCCGCCCGCCCGGTCGAGCGCGCTCGCCGCCGCGAGCACGTCCTTCAATTCGCTGCCATAGGCGCCGGCGTTCATCCGCAGCGCGCCGCCGATCGTTCCCGGCACGCCGGAGAGGAATTCGAGCCCGGCGACCCCCGCCTCGGCGGCCGCCAGCGCGACGTTGAGGTCGAGCGCCCCGGCGCCGGCGCGCACGTCCTCGCCGGCGACGGCAATATCGGCAAAGCCGCGCCCGAGCCGCACGACCACCCCCGCGACGCCGCCGTCGCGGATGAGGAGGTTCGAGCCGACGCCGATCACGGTCACCGGCACATCGCGCGGCAGCGCCGCGAGGAATTGCGCGAGATCCTCGGCGTCGGCCGGCCGGAACAGCACCTCGGCGGGGCCGCCGACCCCGAACCAGGTCAATTTCCCGAGCGGCGCATCGAGGGCGAGGCGGCCGCGCACCGGCGGCAGCCGGGCGGCGAGCGGCGAGCCGGGACCCTCGCGCAAGGCCATCATACGGGCCGACCCCGCGGGCGCAGCCGCGCCAGCTCTTGCGGCAGGCGGTTCGCCCACCCGGTGATCGAGCCGGCGCCGAGAAAGACGATCATGTCGCCGGGCAGCACGATCTCGCGCAGGATCAGCGGCAGATCCTGCGGGTCGAGCAGCGGGCGCACATCGCGATGGCCGTGCGCGCGCAGCCCCGTGACGATCGCGTCGCGGCTGACGCCGTCAATCGGCGCCTCGCCGGCAGCGTAGACATCGGCGACGAGGACCAAGTCGGCGTCGTTGAAGGCGGTGCAGAAGCCGTCGAAGAGGTTGGCGACGCGCGTGTAGCGGTGCGGCTGGACGATGGCGACTAGGCGACCCTCGACGATCGCGCGCGCCGCCTTCAGGACGGCGGCGATCTCGACCGGATGATGGGCGTAGTCGTCGATTATCTCGACGCCGTTCCATTCGCCCGTCTTGGTGAAGCGGCGCCTGACCCCCTTGAACTCCCTGAGCGCGGCGCGCACCGCCTCCTCGCCGAGCCCCATTTCCTCGGCGACGGCGACCGCGGCCAATGAATTCTGCACATTGTGCAGCCCGAACATCGGCAGATGGAGGCCGGCGATCACCCGTCCCTTGTCGGCCATCCAATCGGCGACGACGACGTCGAAGCGGGCGCCGTCGCGCCCCAGCCGCACATCGACGGCGCGGATGTCGGCCTGCGGCGAGAGGCCATAGGTCAAGACGCGCCGGTCCGACAGTTTCGGGATCATGCCCTGCACCACGGGGTGGTCGATGCACAACACGGGGAAGCCGTAAAACGGGATGTTCGAGACGAAGCTCTCGAAGGCCTGGCGCAGCGCGTCGAAATTACCGAAGAAATCGAGATGCTCGGGGTCGATGTTGGTGACGACCGCGACGGTCGCCGGCAGCCGCATGAAGGTGCCGTCGCTCTCGTCGGCCTCGACCACCATCCACTCGCCGGCGCCGAGCCGGGTGTTGGTGCCGTAGGCGTTGACGATGCCGCCGTTGACGACCGTGGGATCGAGCCCGGCCGCTTCGAGCAGCGCCCCGATCAGCGAGGTCGTCGTCGTCTTGCCGTGCGTCCCGGCGACCGCGATCGACCATTTGAGGCGCATCAGCTCGCCGAGCATCTCGGCCCGCCGCACCACCGGGATATGCCGCTCTCGGGCGGCGACGACCTCCGGATTGTCGGGCTTGACGGCGGAGGAGATGACGACCACCTCGGCGGCGCCGAGATTTTCCGCCGCGTGCCCGATCGCGACCGGGATGCCCAGCTCGGCGAGGCGGCGCTGATTGGCGCCGTCGGCGAAGTCGCTGCCCTGCACCTTGTGCCCGAGATTGTGCAGGATCTCGGCGATGCCGCTCATGCCGATGCCGCCGATGCCGACGAAATGCACCGGGCCAATCGTGCGCGGCAGGGCTCTCATGCGGCGCACTCCCGCCGGGGCGCGGCGCAGCCGGCCGGCGGCGCGATCGACAGCGCGAGCGAAGCCAGCCGCTCGGCGGCGTCGCGCCGGCCGAATCCGCGCGCCCGCCGCGCCGCCCGCGCGAGGCTCTCGCCGTCGCCGAGGAGGCCTTCGAGCCGGCGCGCCAGCCCCGCGGCGCTCAGCTCCCGCTGCGGCATGATCCAGCCGCAACCCGCCGCGGCAAAGGCGCGGGCGTTCCCGTTCTGGTGGTCGTCCATGGCGTGCGGGTAGGGGATCAGCACCGCCGGGCGGCCGATCGCCGCGAGTTCGGCGATGGTCGAGGCGCCGGCGCGAGAGATCACCAGATGCGCCCGCTCGAGCCGGTCCGGCATGTCGCGGAAAAAACTCTCGACCTCGGCATCGATCGCGTCTCGGCGATAGGCCTCGGCGACGCCCTCGCGGTCCTCCGGGCGGGCCTGCTCGACGACCCGCAATCGCCGGCGCAACTCCTCGGGCAGCGCGGCGAGCGCCGGCGGCACGATCTCGCTCAAGACGCGCGCGCCCTGGCTGCCGCCGATGACCAGGAGTTCGATCGCCCCCGCCGCCGCGGGCGGCGCGTATTCGGCGGTGCGGGCGAGAATCGCCGGCCGCACCGGGTTGCCGGTATGGCTCGCCCGCGCCTGGTCGCGCGGCCGCAGCCCGAGCGTCTCGGGAAAGGCGGTCGCGACGGCCCGCGCCCGGCCGGCCAGGAGCCGGTTCGCCCGGCCGAGCACGGCGTTCTGCTCGTGAATGAGGAGCGGCAGGCCGAGCGAGGCGGCGGCCAGCATCGTCGGCAGCGAGGGATAGCCGCCAAAGCCGACGACAACGCGCGGCGCGAGACGGCGCAACAGGCGGC
>DASYYD010000289.1:0-2598 GCA_035934195.1 Allostellaceae bacterium
GGCCCTTCCTGTCATCCAAGCAGCGCGCCGAAGCCTTGCCCCGATGGACCCACCTCTATAACGTCCACCGCCCGCACACCGCGCTTGCAGGCAACCCGCCAGTCTCCGCACTCGGCCGCAACAACCTTCGTGCTATCAACACCTAGCTAGTCCTGGACCGGGGCAATGACCGAACTCGTCAACATGCACCAGGCGAAGAGTTCGCTGTCCCGGCTAGTCGAGCGGGCGCTCGCCGGGGAAGAGGTGGTGATCGCGCGGAACGGCGAGCCGCTGGTCAAGCTCGTGCCGGTTCCGAGGGAGAAGAAACGCCGCATCCCGGGCCGGGCAAAGGGCAAGATCTGGATCGCGCCCGATTGTTTCGCTCCGACGAGCGACGAAGAGCTGGCGCTTTGGGAGAAATGGGATTGCTGAGTGCGCACCCTCATCGACAGTCACGTTTTCGTCTGGTGGAGGGCCGTTGAGCAGCTCTATCCCATACACGGTCCCGTCGGGCGCGAGATCGATGTTGACCTCGTCGCTGAGCCGAATGGTTTCGACGTGCACGCCCGTTGCGTCGCGAAACCGCAAATACGCGATGTTGCGCTGCGGATCGTAGGTCAGCCGCATCCCAGACTCCGGGGTCGGTCGTTTCAAAAATATTTCACGATGGTGCTGATGACCAGCCAATCATCGTCTTCGTACACTGCGAACACCTCGATTTGCTTATTTGCGTAAGTGCGCCCGCGCCACTGGCTGTTAAAGAGGAAGTTGCGGCGAAACCCGCTCCGGCCGAATTCGCCGGAAACCGCTCTCCCTCGTCTATCGTCGCGACAACCTCGTCTTCGCTCGCGCCGCGCTCTTGCATCCGAGCGATGGCATGCTCGTGAAATTTCATCCCAGCTGCAAATTGCTCAGGTACACCTCGCGAGACTGTTCGCGGGGTAGGGCCGATACCGCCTTGACCAAAGCATCCACGACCCTGCGAGCAAGTCGGCGCGCCGCGATACGCTGCTCAGAGGAGATAGCTTCCGTCTTTCGACCGCGCAGGAAGGCGCACCTCAGCCTGAACAGATCGCGATATGCTTGGCCCTCACGCTGCGCCCCGAGGGGCGTCGATATGCGTCGTCCGATGCGCTTGATTGCACCGCCGCCATCGTAATCGCTTTGAAGTCCCAGTGCGGCCTCGATGCTCGCAACATGCGCCAAGAACTCGTCAAGGGGGTTTTCCGCGGCTCCCGATTCCGAGCGGGCCTTGGGGTAAAGGCTCGCGCATGTATCACGCAATCGAACGAACCCGGGCGACTTGAACAGACCGCCGGGGCCCGGAGGCCGGGCACGCCATAGCTCCTCAACTGCCTCCCGGAGCGCAGCGGGCGGTAGAGCGTCAATGGTCTCGTCTGCGCTCACGAGCCTGTGCGCAACCGCCTCGTCTCGGGCCAATCGACCTGGTCGTCGGCGGTGAGCGCGACGCGGTAGAGGTCGCGCGCGCGTTGGGCCGAGACGATGCCGTCGGCGACGTCGAGCGCGACCTGCTCGGGGTCGCGCGCGGCGGGGTCGCCGAAGCCGCCGCCGCCCGGCGTTTCGAGCCGGATGAAGTCGCCGCCGGGCACGCCCTGGCGCCCTTTCGGGCCGATCTTGCGGCCGGAGGCGAGGCCGACCCGCCCGGCGGCGCCTTCGCCGCCGCCGTCGCGACCGCGCGCCGGGTTCGAGATGCGCTCGAAATTGCACAGCATCGCGATCGGCGTCTCTTGCGAGCCGCCCAGCTCGATCACCTGCCCGAGGCCGCCGCGGAAGCGCCCGGCGCCGCCGGAATCGTCGCGGTATTCGCGGCGGCGGAAGAGGACCGGCGCCACCGACTCCGTCGCCTCCACGGGGATCGTGCGCACCCCCGAGGGGAAGGCCGTCACGTCGAGCCCGTCCTTCCCCGGCCGCGCGCCGGCGCCGCCGCAATGGAAGATCGCCGTCGAGAACGGGCGGATGTCGGGCCGCGCCGCCCCGTCCGTGCCGAGTTCGTCGAGGATCTCGCCGCCGCCGTAGATCTGCGGGATCCACAACGAGGAGGCGCCCTCGGCCGGGACGCCGCCTTCCATCACCTGATGCAGGCAGCCGAAGACGACGTCGGGCAGCATGTGCCCGACGGTATGGCGCGCCGCGACGGCGCGCGGCCGCTTCGCATTGAGCAGCGACCCCTCGGGTGCGGCGACGGTGATCGGCGCCAACGAGCCGGCGTTGTTCGGCACCTCGGGGGCGACCAGGCACTTGACGCCGAAGGCGGTGTAGGCGGTCGCGTAGTTGAGGACGACGTTGATCCCGAAGGCGCTCGCCGGCGAGGTGCCGGCGTAATCGACACGGATGCCATTGTCGCCGATCGTCATCGCCGCGGCGAGCGTCAGCGGGCGGTCGTAGCCGTCCATCCACAGGCTGTTCCGGTAGGTGCCCTTTTTCAGCTTGCGGATCGCCTCGATCGTCGCCTCGCGCGAGGTTTCGATGACGTGCTCGCCGAGGCGGTCGAGATTGGCGATGCCAAACTCCTCCATCATCTCGATGAGCCGTCGGCTGCCTTCGTCGTTGCAGGCGGCGAGCGCGTAGACGTCGCCCTCGACCTGCAAGGGTTCGCGC
>DASYYD010000359.1:0-1944 GCA_035934195.1 Allostellaceae bacterium
TGGTGGCGATCGCCGTCGCATAGCCGGCCCGGCGCAGTTCGGCGAGGGTGTCGCGCACGCCCGGATAGGGCCGCGTCAGGCGGGCCGCGTTCGCCTCGTAGATTTCGAGAAAGCGCGGCAGCAGGCGCGCCAGCTCGGCCGCCTCGAGATTGCGCGCCGCCAGCGCCCGGGCGACGAGGGCCGGGACGCCGTCGCCGACCATCCGCGTGACCTCGGCGGCCGAGAGCGGCGGGCGCCCGCGCTCGCGCAGCACCTCGTTGAGCGCCGCGGCGAGGTCGGGGACGCTGTCGACGAGCGTGCCGTCGAGGTCGAAGACGAGAAGAAAGCCGGCCATCCGGCGAACTCTAGCGTCGCCGAGGCCACATTCTGCAATAATCTGTGTCTTGGCGGCTTGCCGGTGTCGTGCGAGGCTGCCGATCCTGTTTCGTTCGCCTGCCGGTTTGAGCCGCACCATGACCGAGCCCCGTTTCGTCGCCATCGTTCTCGCCGCGGGCAGCGGCACGCGCATGCAGTCATCGACCCCGAAGGTGCTGCATCGGGTCGCCGGCCGGCCGATGATCCTGCATCTGATCGATTCGCTGCGCCGGCTCGAACCGGCAGCGACGGTCGCCGTGCTCGGGGCGGGGATGGGCGAGGTGGCGCGGCTCGTCGCCCCCGCGGAATGCGCCGTTCAGGAGCCGCCGCGCGGCACCGGCGACGCGGTCGCCGCGGCGCGCGGCGCGCTCGCCCGCCGGCTCGCTCCGCAGGGGCCGATCGAGGATGTGCTGATCCTCTTCGGCGACACGCCGCTGTTGCAGCCCGAGACGATGCGGCGCCTCCTCGAGGGACGCCGGCGCCCGCCCGCCGCCGCGATCGCCGCGGCGGCGATGCGGCCCGCCGACCCCGGCCCGTACGGGCGGCTCGTCTGCGGCCCCGACGGCGCGCTCGAACGCATCGTCGAGGCGCGCGACGCCTCGCCCGAGGAGCGCGAAATCGGGCTCTGCAACGGCGGCCTGATGGCGGTCGCGGCGCGGCATCTGTTCGCTCTCGTCGAGGCGCTCGGCAGCGACAATGCGAAGCGCGAATTCTACCTGACCGACATCGTCGGCCTCGCCCGCGAACAAGGGCTTCTCTGCCGCGCCGTCGAGTTGCCGGCCGAGGAGCTGGTCGGGGTCAACAACCGCGCCGAACTCGCCGCCGCCGAGGCGGCGATGCAGGACCGCCTGCGCCGCCGCGCGATGGACGAGGGGGCGAGCCTCGTCGCGCCGCACACCGTCTTCCTGTCTTTCGATACCCGGCTCGCCCGCGATGTCGTCGTCGAGCCCAACGTCGTCTTCGGCCCCGGCGTCAGCGTCGGCGAGGGCGCGCTGCTGCGCTCGTTCTCGTATTTCGAAGGGGCCGAGATCGGCGCGCACGCGATCGTCGGCCCGTTCGCCCGGCTGCGCCCCGGCGCCGTCCTCGAGCGGGATGTGCATGTCGGCAATTTCGTCGAAGTGAAGGCGGCCCGGCTCGGCATCGGCGTCAAGGCCAACCACCTCTCCTATCTCGGCGACGCCGAGGTGGGCGCCGGCAGCAACATCGGCGCCGGCACGATCACCTGCAATTACGACGGCTTCGAGAAGCACCGGACGGTGATCGGCGACAATGTCTTCATCGGCTCGAACACCGCCCTCGTCGCGCCGGTCACGGTCGGCGCCGGCGCCTATGTCGCGGCCGGCAGCACCATCACCGAGGACGTCTCGGCGGAGGCGCTGGCGATCGCCCGCGGCCGGCAGGTCGAGAAACGCGGCCGCGCCGCCGAAATCCGCGCCCGCCGCGGAGGCAAAGGCTGATGTGCGGCATCATCGGCATCATCGCCAAGAGCGAGGTCGCGGCGAACCTCCTCGAAGGGCTGCGGCGGCTCGAATACCGCGGCTACGATTCGGCGGGCGTCGCGACCCTGTCGGACGGCCGCATCGAATGCCG
>DASYYD010000362.1:0-3132 GCA_035934195.1 Allostellaceae bacterium
ACCGAGCATTTGACGTCGGGCGAGGCGAGCTCCGGCCGCGTCTTCGCGAAGAGCGCGGCGGGCGAGGTGCCCATCGCCAGCGGACCGTTGCGGAAGAGGTAGTAGCGCAGCCCCGCCTCGACCTTCTTCAGACTGCTCTGCATCACGTCGTTGACGGTGATGCGCTGCCGGCATTTCAGCTTGATCGGCGCCGAATAATGGTCCTGCAGGCCCTGCCCGACGCCCGGCAGCGCCGCCACCATGTCGATGCCGAGCGCGCGCAGATGCGCCTCCGGCCCGACGCCCGACAGCATCAGGATCTGCGGCGAGCCGATCGCGCCGGCGCTGAGGATCACCTCACGCCGCGCCCGCGCGACGGCGCTCTCGCCGCCGCGGCGAAAGGCGACCCCGACCGCGCGGCGGCCCTCGAACAGGATTTTTTCGGTCAGCGCATGCGTCAGGACCTGCAGGTTCGGCCGCGTCATCGCCGGGCGCAGATAGCCGACCGCGGTCGAGCAGCGCCGACCCTCGCGCGTCGTCGTCTGGTGCCAGCCGGCCCCCTCCTGGCTCGCGCCGTTGAAATCGTCGTTGCGCGGCAGGCCGAGCGACACCGCGGCCTCGATGAAGGCCTCGCAGATCGGGTGCTTGTCCGGCACGTCGGAGACGCAGAGCGGCCCGCCCGCGCCGTGCCAGGCGTCGGCGCCGCGCGTCTGGTGCTCCGAGCGGCGGAAATAGGGGAGCACGTCCTCGAACGACCAGCCGGCATTGCCGAGCTGGCGCCAATGGTCGAAATCCTCGGCCTGGCCGCGGATATAGACCATGCCGTTGATCGAGGAGGAGCCGCCCAAGACCTTGCCGCGCGGCCAGAAGACGCGGCGGCCGGCAGCGCCTTCGTCGGGCTCGGTCTCGTAGCACCAGTTGACGCTGGGGTCGGCGAAGGTCTTGCCGAAACCGAGCGGGATATGGATCCAGCGGTTGCTGTCCTCGCCGCCGGCCTCCAACAGGATGACCCGGACCGCCGGGTCTTCGCTCAGCCGCGCCGCGAGCGCGCAGCCTGCCGAGCCGGCGCCGACCACGACGAAATCGGCTGCGAACTTGTCCTCGGTCATATGTTCCCCCGCTCGTCTGCCCGCTAGACTATAACCCGAAGCCGCGAGGGAGGAATTGCCATGTGGTTCTATCGTTTGGCCGGAGCCGCGCTGGCGGTTGCGTTCGCGACACCGGCGAATGCGCAGCTCCTCGACCACAAGGATCTGTCGCTTGCGACCGCCGTGACGATCGCGACGACCGCCGCCGCCACCTGCAAGGCGCAGGGGAACCGAGTCTCGGTGACGGTCCTCGGCCGCGACGGGCAGGTCATCGTGCTGTTGCGCGGCGACGACGCCTCGCCGCACACGGCCGAGAACAGCCGGCGCAAGGCCTATACCGCGCGCACCTTCCGCATCTCCTCGGGGGAGTTCGCGGCGCGCGTCAAGAACAACCCAACGACGGGGCTCGTCCACCTCTCCGGCGTCATCGCGGCGCAGGGCGCCTTGCCGATCAAAGTCGGCGGCGAGGTCATCGGCGCGGTCGGCGTTTCCGGCTCGCCCGGTGGCGACAAGGACGAGGTCTGCGCCAAGGCCGGCCTCGAAAAGGCCGCCGATCAGCTGAAATGAGGAGAGCCGCCCGATGACTCGAACCGTCGCCCGCCTGTTGGCGGAAAGCCTCGAAGCGCACGACGTGGATCAGGTGTTCTGCGTGCCCGGCGAGAGCTACATTGGGCTGACGAGCGCGCTGATCGAGCGCAATTCGATGCGCATCGTCGTCTGCCGGCACGAGGGCGGCGCCGGCTTCATGGCGGCGGCGGACGGCAGGCTGCGGGCGCGTGCCGGCGTCGCGATGGTGTCGCGCGGCCCCGGCCTCTCGAATGCGATGGTGGCGCTGCACTCCGCCTATCACGACGCCACCCCGCTGGTCATGCTGGTGGGGCAAGTCGAGCGCGCCGATTTCGGCCGCCTCGCGCTTCAAGAGCAGAATTATTCGCGGCTGCTGGCCGATGTCACGAAGAGCGTCATCGAGGTCAGCGAGCCGGTGCAGGCGTCGGAAGCGCTGGCGCGCGCCTTCCACCTCGCCGAGAGCGGCACGCCGGGGCCGGTCGCGGTCATCCTGCCGGAAGACATCTTCGACGCCGAGACCGGGGCCGAGATCGACCCGCCGCGCCCCTTCGTCGCCGCCGGCCCGCGCATGGAAGATCTCGACCGGCTCGCCCTGATGCTGGCGCAGGCCGAGCGGCCGCTTGTCCTCGTCGGCGCGGCGCTGCTCGCGGAGGCGGTGCGCGACAACGCCGTGTTCGCCGAACTCAACCGCCTCGCCGAGGATTGGGTGCTGCCGATCAGCCCGACGCATCGCCGGCCGCAGCTCTTCGACGCGACGCACCCGAATTACGGCGGTTATATGGGGATCCGCGTGCCGCCGCCGCTGTTGCAGGAGATGAAGCGGGCCGATCTGATGGTGGCGCTCGGCGAGCGGCTGACCGACTCGGTCAGCCAATCCTACAGCTTCCCGAAAGCGCCGCAGCCGCAACTGCCGCTCGTCCATATCTGGCCCGACCCCGGCGAGGTCGGCCGCGTCTGGCGCCCCGATCTCGGCATGCCGTGCAGCCCGGGCGAAGTGTTGCGGGCGCTGTTGAAGAAGGGCGCGCCCGGGGGCGCCGAAAAACGCCGCCCGTGGGTGCGAGGCCTCAACGCGATCCACCGGAAGCTCCTCGCCAAGGAATGGGAGCCGACCGCGGACGGCGTCAATTTCGCCGCCGTCGTCTGCGAGGTGGACAAGCATCTGGCGCCCGACGCGACCGTCACCACCGACGCCGGCAATTTCGCGAGCTTCGTGCACCGCTACATCGGCTTTCGCCAGGGACAGGTGTTCCTGGCCTCGGTCGTCGGCGCGATGGGCTCAGGCATGCCGATGGCGGTCGCCGCCGCGTTGCGCCGGCCGGGGACGCAAATCGTCGCCTTTCTCGGCGACGGCGGCGCCCTGATGACCGGCAACGAGATCGCGACCGCCGTGCAATACGGCGCCGCGCCGATCGCCATCATCTCCGACAACGGCATGTACGGCACGATCGGCATGCATTCCTATGTGCGCTATCCGGAGCGGCCGTTCATGGCCGGCACG
>DASYYD010000379.1:0-3664 GCA_035934195.1 Allostellaceae bacterium
CCCGAGATCGAGCCGCGCCTGCGCGGCCTCGCGACCCCGACGCTCGTCCTCTTCGGCACCCGCGACCCGGTCGTGCCGCCCGAGACGGGCCGCCGCTACAAGCAGCTGCTGCCGAACAGCCATCTCGTCTTCGTCTATGACGCGGGGCATCGGATCGCCGCCGACCGGCCGGAAGCCTTCGCCGAGGTGGTGACCGACTTCCTCGACCGCCGCGAGGCCTTCGTCATCAGCCGCAAGAACACGGTCATTCACCCGTAGGATCAGGGGAGGAAACACCATGGCTCTTTCAGTCCGGCGCATCGTCACCGGGCACGACGCGCGAGGACGGGCGATGGTCGCCAGCGACGAGGTGCTGCCGGCGACGCCGCGCCGCGGCGGCAGCATCATGGGCTGCGAATTGTGGTCGAGCGACAAGATGCCGGTCGACAATTCGGCCGCCGCCGAGGCGGCGCAGAAGAAGGGCTTCGTCGTCCGCCACAATTACGTCGGCACGGGGCAGGGCACGGTCGTGCGGATCGTCGAATTCATGCCCGGCTCGGCCAAATTCATGCACCGCACCGAGACGCTCGACTATGCGCTGCTGCTCGCGGGCGAATGCGATCTCGAGCTCGACGACGGCAAGCTCGTGCACATGAAGGCGGGCGATTTCGTCGTGCAGCGCGGCACGATGCACGCCTGGGTCAATACCGGCAAGGAGCCCTGCCGCTTTGCCTTCATCCTGATCGACGCCGACCCGGTCGAGGCCGCGGGGCAGCAGCTGACGACGCACTACCCGGTCGGATAAAGCCGGCCTTCGAGGACGAGGACCGCCTTGCCCGAGAGCGTCACGCGCTCGCCTTCGTCGATGCCGATGACGCGGCCGCCGCGGCGCGACAGCTGCTCGCCGACGAGCCGCTTCCGGCCGAGCCGCGCCGCCCAATAGGGCACGAGCGCGAGGTGCGCAACGCCCGAGACGGGGTCTTCCGGCACGCCGTTCGCGGGGGCGAAGAAGCGCGAGACGAAATCGACGCCGGCTCTATCGCCGGGCGCCGTCGCGATGACCGCCGGCAGGTCGAGCGCGGCGACGGCCGCCATGTCGGGCGCCAGATCGCGCACCGCGCCCGCGTGCTCGAAGACCGCGAGGTAGTGCTTTGCCGACAAGAGCTCGATCGGCAGGCTTCCGAGCGTCGCGGCGATCCGCGCCTTGTCGGGCGAGGAGGTCGAGCGCAAGGCCGGGAAATCCATCGCCAAGAGGTCGCCATCGCGGCGAACGGCGAGCGTCTCGGCGCCGGAGCGGAATTCGACCCTGTCGCGGCCGGGTTCCAGCCGGTCGAAGACGACGAGCCCCGCCGCCAGGGTCGCGTGGCCGATCAGATCGACTTCCCGCGTCGGCGTGAACCAGCGGATCTCGTAGCGGCCGTCGCCGCCGACGATGAAGGCGGTCTCGGAAAGGTTCATCTCGGCCGCGATCGCGAGCAGCAGCGCCGGCTCCGGCCAGCGCTCGAACCGGCAGATTGCGGCCGGGTTGCCGGCGAAAGGCCGCTCGGCGAAGGCGTCGACGACGAAGACCGGAATGCCGCTCCCGCTCACAGCGGCGTCGCGAGCAGGGTCGGGACCGCGAAGGTGTCGAGCAGCACGAGCTTGTCGGCGATCAGGAGGCTGTCGGGCATCAGCCGGTCGCGGTAGAGGCCGGTGGCGAAAAGCCGGGTCGCGCCTTCCTGGTCGGTCTGAAAGACCGAAAACGGCGCCTCGACGAGGATCGCATCGCGGCTCTCCTCGACGAGGAGCGGCAGCCCGATCAGATGGCGGTCGCTGTGGATGTTGTATTTGTTGGCTTCGCGCAAGGCGAGGATGCGGTCTTCGAGGATGGCGCGCGTGTCGCAAAAGACGAGGCCGGCCGGCAACCCGTGCTCGTAATTCTCGCGCGGCACGATCCGGTAGCGGCAGTCGGCAGCGAAGAGCGCGAGCCAGTCGTCCCAGCGCGCCGCGTCGAGCAGGCTGCCGTAGCGCGCGAAGAGGTCGTAGAGCGCGAAACGGTCGATCGTCACCGGACCCCGCCCTGCGGCTCGATCTCGAGGAGCTCTGAGTAGTACGACCAGAAGCCGCGCAGCGGCACGTCGGTGACGCGGTAGTCGCGGTCGGAGATTTCGCCGCCGCCGCCGAGTTCGATGACGGTCGCGCGGTCGCGCTCGGGTTTGGAGGCGCGGTGTGCGATCTCGATCGCCTCGCCGTCCTCCATCGAGACGAAGCCGGCGGGGCCGACGAGGTTCGCCTGCCGCAGGCGGTGCAGTTTCATCTCCGGCGTGTCGTCCCGGTAGCCGATCATCGTCTGATGGACCTCGAACTCGTCGACTCCGCGCGGCCGGATCTGGCGCACCGCGAGGCTGTTGCTGATCTGCACGAGCACGGTCGAAGGAAATACCGAGGTCACCGCAATGTTGAGGTTGTCGGCGCGATCTTTGTGGAAGGCGACGAGCGAGGGCTCCTTGAGGCGCAGGTAATTGCTGCGCACGCCGATTCCGGCATAGGCGCTGTGCGCGAATTCCTCGCTGTCGCTTTCGGCCTCGGCCCAGGTGATGTTGTGGCGGTGCCGCCTGTCCATCCTGACGCCGCCCACCTGCGTCGAACGGTCGAGCCCGAAGGTCACGAGAAATTCGTGCAGCAGGCTCGCATGGTAATTGTCGCGCGTATTCTCGGCATAGAGCTTCCAGTTCGCCCGGATGCGCTGGCGGTTGTAGCCGAGGATCTCGACGGGCCGGTCGAAGAGGCGGTGGATCTGCTCGAGGATCGGCGGCCCCAGATAATCCTCGAGCGGCTCGGCGTCCGCGCTGAGCGTGCCGAAGACGACGCCGTCGATAATGCCGACGCGCAACGGCCGCAGCCCGTGTGTGCGCATGTCGAAGCTCGGATCGAGCCCGCCCTTGCCCTTGATGCCGCGGCGGAACGGGATCGCCATCAGCCGGCCGCCGAGATCGTAGCACCATTGGTGATAGATGCAGATGTGCTGCTTTGCGTTACCGCAAAGCTCGCGCCGCACCATCGCGCCGCGATGCGCGCAGCGGTTGACGAAGGCCGTGACCTCGCCGTTTTCGCCGCGATTGACGACGATCGGCGTCTCGCCGACAAGGGTCTGGCGGAAATCTCCCGGGTTGGGGATCTCCGCCTCGAAGCCGAGGAAATTCCAGGTCGGCCCGCGAAAGATGCGCTCCTGCTCGCGGGCATAGAGTTCGCCGTCGTGATAGAGCCGGTACGGAACCCGGCTGTAATCCTTCGCCGGCCAGATCCCTTTATCTACGCTCGCCATGCGCGCCTCTCAGCCGCAATAGGGCATGACCTTCTCGCCAAAGAGGGTCATCGATTTGCGGACCAGCTCATGGTCCATCAGTCCGCCCTGGTTGAAATAGCAGATGAACTCCTCCATCCCGTATTCGCGCTGCAGCGCGCGCACTCGCTCGATGCAATAGTCCGGCTCGCCGAAGACGCCCATCTCGCGGTCCATGTCGTCGTAGCGCACGCGGTCCATGCGGGCGACGACCTGTCGGAACGCCTCGAAGCTCTTGATGTCGGCCGCGCCGAGCGGGCGCAATCGTTCCGCCGCCTCGCGCAGAAAGCGCATCAGGCCCGGTTCGCACTCCTCGCGCGCCGCGGCGCGGCTCGCTGCGACATGCACCGGGAAGGCGAGCGC
>DASYYD010000386.1:0-8136 GCA_035934195.1 Allostellaceae bacterium
CCAACCCCGCTGGCCGGGCTTGGCCGGCCATCCCGTCTCGTTTGGGTGCCCGGACCAAGTCCGGGCACAGGGCATTTAGCCAATAGAATAACCAACATGCGAGTGTTGCTTCGGCACCCGTTCGGCTAAGTTGCGCGGTGCGGGAAACGAGACGGGGCAGGGATGGCCGAAACCGCGGCCGCGAGCGGGCGGGTCGGCGCGGCGCCGCAGCCCGGAACGCGCCTGACGCATTTTTTCTCCCGCGCGCTCGCCGCCGAAGGCGAGCGGCGCCAGTTGTGGCTGCCGGTTTTTTTCGGCGCCGGCATTGCCGTGTACTTTGCATTGACGTTCGAGCCGGCCTTGTGGCCGGCCGCCGCGGCGGCAGTCGCCGGTGTGCTGTTGGCGCTGGCATTGCGGCGGCATCCGGGTCCGCGCGCGGCGGCATTGGCGCTCGCCGTTTTTGCCGCCGGGTTTACGCTGATGCGCGCGACGACGATCGAGCGCACAGCGCCGATCCTGGCGCGGCGGCTCGGGCCGGTGGCGCTCACCGGCCGGGTCACCGACATCGACCGGCTGGAGAAGGGCTGGCGCGCCGTCGTCGCGCCCGATCCGCTGCCGGGGCTCGCGCCCAGCGCCCAGCCGAAGCGCGTACGCGTCCACATTCCGCCTTCGAGCGACCCGCTCGACCCCGGCGACCGCATCGGCCTCAACGCGATGCTGTTCCCGGTGCCGGGGCCGGCATTGCCCGGCGGCTTCGATTTTCAGCGTGACGCCTTCTTCCTGCGGATCGGCGCGGTCGGCTACAGCTATGGCGCGGCGCACCGGATCGCCGCGGCGAATCCGGTTGCCGGCGGCTGGCGCGAGGCGCTCAGGCACCTGCGCAGCCGCATGACGCGGCGCATCGCCGCCGTGCTGCCGGGCTCGACGGGCGGGGTCGCCTCGGCGCTGATCACCGGCAAGCGCGGCGCCATCAGCGAGAAGGTGAAGCAGGCCTTCCGCAACTCTGGCTTGTCGCATCTGTTGGCGATCGCCGGGCTGCATATGGGCCTCGTCGCCGCTTTCGTATTTTTTGTCGTGCGCGGCGGGCTCGCGCTCGCCCCCCCGGTGGCATTGCGTTTCCCGATCAAGAAGATCGCGGCCGGCATCACCCTCCTCGTCCTCTTCGGCTATCTGCTCGTCTCGGGCGGGGCGATCCCGACGCAGCGCGCCTTTGTCATGAACGGCCTCGTCTTCGGCGCAATCCTCGTCGATCGCTTGCGCATTTCGATGCGCATCTGCGCGCTCGCCGCGACCGCCGTGCTGTTGATCGACCCAGAGAGCATCGTCGGCCCCAGCTTTCAGATGTCGTTCGGCGCCGTCGTCGGGCTGATCGGGGTCTATGAGACATTCGGCGAGCGCCTGGGGCGCATGTGGCGCGGCGCCTCGGCGCCGGGGCGCGTCCTCGCCTACGCCTCCGGCATCGTCGTGACGACGCTGGTCGCGACCTTCGGGACCGATCCCTTCGCGATCTATCACTTTCATCGCCTGGCGCTCTATTCGCCGCTCGCCAACGTGCTGGCGGTGCCGCTCTCGGCCATGTGGACGCTGCCCTGCGGCGTCGTCGCGTGCCTGTTGATGCCGTTCGGCCTCGAAAGCGTGGCGCTCGTGCCGATGGGTTGGGGGATCGATCTGACGATCCGCATCGCCGAATTCGTCTCGGCCCTGCCGGGGGATGTATGGCCGATGCCGCGCCTGCCGCTCGGCGGGCTGCTCGCCATCATCTCCGGCGGGCTGTGGCTCGCCATCTGGCGCGGCCGATGGCGGCGCTGGGGCGCCTTCGCGATCGCAGCCGGGATCGCGACGATGGCCCTCACCCGGCCGCCCGACGTCGTGATGACCGACGGCGGGCGGTTTCTCGCGGCGCGAACGCCGAGCGGGGACTACCGGGTGCGCGCCTTATGGGGCGAGAAATTCGCCGGTTCGATGCTGTCGGAAGAAACCGGGGCGGCGCTTTTGCCGTGGCCGAAGGACAAGGGTTCGGGACCGCTCGACTGCACCGGCGAACTCTGCCGCTATCGCGGACGCGGGCGGCGCGTCGCGATTTTGACCGGCCGCGCCGCCCTCCCGGTCGATTGCGCCACGTTCGACGCGATCGTCGCGACGGTGCCGGCGGGCTTCGGCTGCCGCAGCCGCATTCCCGTCATCGACCGCATCGACAGCTGGCGCGAGGGCTCGGTCGCGCTGTGGCTCGACGAGCGGGGCGTCACCGTCGAGAGCGCCAACCAGAGCCGCGGCGACCGCCCGTGGGTGCCGCAGCCGAAGAAGAAGCACGGGACGCATTGGCTCCGGTAATCGAGACACAAAACCGATCGTCTTGGCCGGGCTTGGCCCGGCCATCCACGACAGACCGCCGGTCCGAGGAGAGAAGAAGACGTGGATGCCCGGAACAGGTCCGGGCAAGACGAACTCAATTTCTCCCGGCAACCTCGCGAAAAACTATACCGCCGGCGCGACGAGCGGCTTCAGATCGGGGGCGGCGAGGAGCGGCGCCTCGGTCTTCGCCTGCAACTCGGCAAAATCGATGTCCGCAACGATCTCGCGCACGAGAAGACCCTGCGGGGTCACGTCGATGACCGCGAGGTCGGTATAGACCCGTTTGACGACGCGGGCCGCGGTCAGCGGATATTGGCATTGCCGGCGCAGGCGCGGGGCGCCCGATTTCGTCGTGTGCTCGACGAGGACGCGGATCTCCTTGGCCCCGACCGCGAGATCCATCGCGCCGCCGACCCCCGGCGGAAAGCCCGGATCGTCGGTCGTCCAGTTGGCGAGGTCGCCCGCCTCGGAAACTTCGAAGGCGCCGAGCAGCGCGAGGTCGAGATGGCCGCCCCGGATCATCAGGAACGAGTCGGTGTGATGCACATAGCTGCCGCCGGTGACCAGCGTCACCGGCTGCTTGCCGGCATTGATCAGGTCGGGATCGGCCTCGTTGGCGCCGGGCGCCGGGCCGACGCCGAGAATGCCGTTCTCGCTCTGCAGCACGATTTCCCTGTCGGGAGGGAGGAAATCCGAGACGAGGGTCGGCAGGCCGATGCCGAGATTGACGTAAGCGCCGTCCGCGAGGTCCTGCGCGGCGCGCCAGGCGATCTGTCGGCGTTTCAGCGGCATGGCGTTCCTCCGAATTAGAATGCGACCTGCACGATGCGGTCGACGAAGATGCCGGGCGTGATGACCTGCTCCGGATCGATGTCGCCCAGTTCGACGATACGGCGGACCTGCGCGATCGACAGTTTCGCCGCCATCGCCATCGTCGGGTTGAAGTTGCGCGCCGATTTCCGGTAGGTCAGGTTGCCCCAGCGGTCGGCGCGGTCGGCGGCGAGCAAGGCGACGTCGCCCGGCAGCGGCGCTTCGAGGACATGGGGGCGCCCGTCGATGACGCGGTGCTCCTTGCCTTCGGCCAGGCGCGTGCCGACCGAGACCGGCGAATAGAAGCCGCCGAGCCCGGCGGCGGCGCAGCGCATGCGTTCGCTGATGATGCCTTGCGGCACCAGTTCCAATTCGATCTTGCCGGCCGCATAAAGCTCCTCGAAGACGACCGAGCCGGAGCTGCGCGGAAAGGAGCAGACGATCTTGCGGACGCGGCCCGCCCCGAGCAGCGCGGCGAGCCCTTGCCGCCCGGTCCCCGCATTGTTGGCGACGACCGTCAGGTCGCGCGCCCCCTGCTCGACGAGCGCCTCGCACAGCGCATCGGGCAGCCCCGCGCCGCCGAACCCGGCGCACAGCACGACGGACCCGTCCTTGATGCCGGCGACCGCCTCGGCGAGGCCGCGCACGCGCTTGTCGATCATCACCCGCGGCCTTCTCTCAAAACGCGACCATGTCGCCGCCCTTGAGCCCCAGCCGCGCGCGCGCCTCGTCCGGGGTCGCGACTTCGAGCGACAGGTTCTCGACGATCTCGCGCACGATCTTCACCTGGTCGGCGTTGCTCTCGGCGAGCTTGCCGCGCCCCTTCCACAGCGAGTCCTCGAGCCCGACCCGCACGTTGCCGCCCCTGATCGCGCCCATCGAGACGAGCGGGATCTGGTGCCGGCCGGCCGCGAGGATCGACCATTCGTAATCCTCGCCAAACAATTTGTCGGCGATCCGCCGCATGTGCATCAGGTTTTCGGGGTCGGCGCCGATGCCGCCCAATATGCCGAAGATCGTCTGCACGAAGACCGGCGGCTTCACCAGCCCGCGGTCGAGGAAATGCGCGAGGTTATAGAGGTGCCCCATATCGTAGCACTCGAACTCGAACTTGGTGCCGCAATCCTCACCGAGCTGCTTCAGGATCTTCTCGATATCGGCGAAGGTGTTGCGAAAGATGAAGTCGCGCGTCATTTCGAGGTATTGCGGCTCCCACTCGTATTTCCACTCCTTGTAGCGGCCGAGCATCGGATAGAGCCCGAAATTCATCGAGCCCATGTTGCACGAGCACATCTCGGGCTTGGCGCGCAGCGGGGCGGCGAGGCGCTCGGCGAGGGTCATGCCGTGGCCGCCCCCCGTGGTGATGTTGACGACGGCGCCCGTCGCCTGCTTGATGCGCGGCAGGAACTGCATGAAGACATCGGGGTTCGGCGTCGGCCGTCCGTCCTTCGGGTCGCGCGCATGCAGGTGCAGGATCGCCGCCCCCGCCTCCGCCGCGGCGATCGCGTCGCGCGCGACTTCGTCCGGCGTCAGCGGCAGATAGGGGCTCATCGTCGGGGTGTGGATCGAGCCGGTGACGGCGCAGGTGATGATGACCTTGCGACGCTCTGCCATGCGCGATCCTCCCTCCGGGTCTTCGCGAATCCATGACCGGCGCGGCCCCGGCGGTCAAGCCCGGGGTGACGAAGGCCGCGGCCGCTACCCGTGCAGGCGGATGAAGGCGCGGACCTTGGGGTAGGTCTCGGTCTGCCAGCGGCGGCCGTGGAAGACGCCGTAATGGCCGACCTTGGGCTGCAGATGGTGGGTCTTCTTGGCGCGCGGGATGCCGGTGCACAAGTCGTGCGCGGCGACCGTCTGGCCGACCGCGCAGATATCGTCGCGCTCGCCCTCGACCGTCATCAGCGCCGCCTTTTCGATCGCCGCCGGCTCGACGCGCGCCCCGCGCACCATGAACCGGCCGCGCGGCAGGTCGTGGTCGTGAAAGACCCGCTTCACCGTCTGCAAGTAGAAATCGGCCGGCAGGTCCATGACGGCCGTGTATTCCTCGTAGAAGGCGCGCGTCGCGGCGGCGCTCTCGCCGTCGCCCTTCACCAGGTTGCGGAACATCGAAAAATGCGCCGAGACGTGGCGGTCGAAGTTCATGCTGAGAAACCCGGCGAGCTGCAGAAACCCCGGATAGACGCGGCGATAGGCGCCCGCGAACCGCTCGGGCACGGTGGTGACGACGGTGCGCTCGAACCAGTCGAGCGAATGCGCCGTCGCAAAGCGGTTGACCTCGGTCGGGTTGGCGCGGGTGTCGATCGGGCCGCCCATCAGGATCATCGAGCGGGGTTCGCACGGGTCCTTGGCGGCGGCGAGCAGCGCGACGGCGGCGAGCGCCGGGACCGAAGGCTGGCACACCGCCATCACATGGACGCCCTCGCCGAGAGCGCGGATAAAGCGGGTGATCAGGTCGATTTCGTCGTCGAGATCGAAGCGGCCGTAGAGCAAGGGGACGTTGCGCGCATTGACCCAATCGGTGAGATACACGTCATGATCCGTGAGGAGCGTCTCGACGGTGCCGCGCAAGAGCGTCGCGAAATGCCCGGAGAGCGGCGCCACGACGAGAATTACGGGCTCGCTGCGGCTCGCTTCCTTGCGGAAATGCAACAGGTTGCAGAACGGGTGGATGGCGACGACTTCTTCGGCGATGCCGACCTCCGCCCCCTCGATCGTCACCGAGCGGATGCCGAAGGGCGGCCGCTCGTGCGACAGCCCGGCATGCGACAGCATTTCCATCGCCGCGGCGGCGCCGCGCACCAGCGGCAGGTTGCGAAAGATAGGCCAGGGCTGGTCGAGGAAGTCCCGGAAGGCTTGCGCCATCAGCCGAACCGGGACGAGCGCGTCGTCTTGCGCCTGATAGGCGTGGTAGAGCATGTGCCCTCAGAAAGAAGGGCCGCTCCGAGCAGGCAATGTGCGGAACGACCGGTTAAACCAAGAAGCCCGAAACGTACCTCTTAGCGATCACTTTCCTCTATTCCGCCTACCTCGGCGTCGCTTCGCCTGCTCGACTGCTCGATAGATGACAGGATTTGCCGCCGTTTCAAGCGCATACCGGGCATCGAGGAAAAGCGTGACGGAACTGTTGCAGCGCCGCCTCAGCGCGGCGGCGCGGCGATGCCGCCGCGCACCTCGTGGACGACGACGCCCGAGACGCGCGGCGGCGGCGCGAGCCACATCGGCTGCGCGAAGCTCGTCTTCACGTCGGCCTCCCCGGCCTGCCAGCGCCGCCCCATGCCGACGGCGGAGAAGTCGGTCATCTTGCCGGCGAGGTCGGCGCCGCTGCCCTCGTGCACGAGGTGCAGGATGGTCATCGTCGCATTGGTCGCCGCGGCGAGGCATTTCCTGACCTCGAGGTCGCCCTGCGCGGCGGGCGGCAGCCGCTCTCCCAAGAGGGCGATCATGCGGCGCAGATCGTAGTTGCGCCGCAACGCCGCGATCTCCCGCGCCGAACGGCTGACGCCGCCCTCCTTGCCGGGAGCCGGATCATAGCCGTCGATCGCGACGCACAGCGTGTCGACCGGGCGCGCGTCCTCGAGCGCCCCGACCGAAGCGGCGCTGCCGCCATAAACCTGGCCGCCGATCGCGACCGGCGGCAGGCCCGGCAGCGGGATGCTCGCCATCACGTGATCGAGGCCGAGGACATGGCGGTCGTTGTCGAAGAACGTCTCGGCGCCGGTAGAGAGGCTGAGGGCGCCGAGGACGACGCGGACGGCGCCGGAATTGATGCGTTCGAAATCGACCGACTGGGTGATCAGCTCGCGCAGTTCGGCAGCCGAGACGGGCGCCGCCTCGGCCGGCGCGCGAGTTGCGTCGCGGCGAGCGAAAATCCGGCCGAGGGAGGCGCGCGCCCAGCCGCCGGGGCCGCCGCCGGCGCGCCGCGTCAGCTCCTGCCAGAAACGGCGCAGCCGCGCCGCCCGCTCGTGCGGCAGGCTGCCGGCGACGATCGCGGCGTTGACCGCGCCGATCGCCGTCGCGGCGATCCAATTGGGCCGCACGCCGCAGCCTTCGAGCGCGGCGCACGCCCCGGCCTGATAGGCGCCGAGCGCCGCGCCGCCCGACATCACCAGCGCGATCCGCCGAAACCGCGCCAACCCTTTGTCCGGTCGCCCTCGCGCCACGCCACCGTCCCAGAACGAGCCCTGCGGAACACCCATCATATGAGCCTGCCATGAGCCGTCCAGTGCTCAAACGGGTAGGCGCTAGTCTTTTTTGCGCATCGCGACGGGCCGCAGCGATTTGAGGTAGACGGCGATCGCGCGCCGATCGGGCTCGGAGAGGCGAGCGGTGTCGTCAACGATTTCTCCCATCGGCCCGCCGACGAAGTCGAAGCTCGGCGTCTGCCCGCTCTCCAGCAGCGTGACGATGTCCTTCTCGCTCCATTTGCCGAGCCCGGTCGCCGGGTCGGGCGTCAAATTCGGCGCCTTCTTGCCGTCGGGCCCGTGCCACGTGCCGGCGAGCAGACGCGCCTGGTCGGGTGCGCCGAGCCAATTGCGCGGCGTGTGGCAATCGCCGCAGCGGCCGACCGTGGCGACGAGGTAGGCGCCGCGGTTCCACGCCGCGCCGCGTCGCGGATCGGGCCGCCACGGCCCCGGGAAGCGCGACGCCGCAACCGCGGCGGCGGCGCGCGACCGCGCCAACAGGGCGAGGCTCGTCCCCTCCGTGCGGACTGGCGTCTCGACCGGCGCGAGACCGCGGAGATAGGCCCAGAGATCGGCGAGGTCGCGCTCCGTCAACCGGTTGTAGAAGGGGAAGGGGAAGGCCGGCAGATAATGCGAATCGTCCGGCGCGATGCCCCAGCGCATGGCCCGCACGAAATCGGCGCGGCGCCATTTGCCGATGCCGGTCTTGCGGCCGGGGGTGATGTTCGGCGTGACGAGGGTGCCGTATCGAGTGTCGAGAAGGCGGCCGCCGGCATAGGGCTTGCCGCCGCCCTTCTTGTCGGTATGGCAGCCG
>DASYYD010000400.1:0-2257 GCA_035934195.1 Allostellaceae bacterium
CGCGCCGCTCGCCGCAGCGCCGCCCGCGTCGAGCCGCCGACTGCCGGCGGGCTGTGAGAGGATGGCGTTCCACGCGCTCTTCTCGCCCGCCGCGCCGCGCGCGGACAGCGCCGCCGCGCGCCTGTTGCCGATCGCGACGACGACGCTCGCCGCGCTGTTGTCGATCCTGGCGCTGCCGATCCCCGGCTACGCGGCGCTGACCCCCGTCTTCACGCTGATGGCGGTGTACCACTGGACCATCTACCGGCCGGACCTGCTGCCGCCGGCGGGGCTTTTCCTGATCGGTTTTGCCGGCGATTTGATCGCCGGCGCGCCGCTCGGGGTGAGCTCGCTCTTTCTGCTGTTGACCCGCGCCCTCGTGCTGAGCTTTCGCCGCTCGTTCCGCAACCGCAGATTCCCGTTCGTCTGGGCCGGCTTCGCCCTGCTGATCGGCCTCGCCATGCCGTTCCTGTGGGCGCTCAACTCGCTCCTCGACACGACGCTGCTCGAATTCCGCACCACCGTGTTCCGGGCCGCCCTGACGGTATCGGTGTTTCCGGCCGCGAGCTTTCTGCTCGGCCGAACGCAACGCGCGCTGATGGCCGGCGGCTGACCCGGAGGCACAGGCGGCGATGCAGCGGGAAGCTCTGCGCGAAAAGCTCTTTTCCCGGCGCGCGCTGCTTCTTGCCGGGATCGAAGGTTCGCTCGTTCTCGTCCTCGCCGGGCGCATGTACCAGCTGCAGGTCGTCGAATCGGCCGCCTATCGCCTGCTCGCCAAGGAGAACAGCGTCAGCCTGCGCCTGCTGGCGCCGCCGCGCGGGCGGGTCCTCGACCGCTTCGGCGCGCCGCTCGCCGACAACCGGCCGAACTACCGCGCCGTCATCGTCGCCGAGGAGGCGCGCAACATCCCGGCGACGCTCGATGCGTTCGCCCGGGTGATCGCGCTCGACCCGGCCGAGCGCGGCGCCGTCCTGCGCGAGGTTCGCCGGGTGCACGCCTTCGTGCCGGTGGTGGTGCGCAGCAATCTGCATTGGGACGAGATGGCGCGCGTCGAGGTGGCCTCCCCCGAGCTGCCCGGCATATCGATCGAACAGGGGCTGACGCGGCACTATCCCTTAGGTCCGGGCGCCGCGCACGTGCTCGGCTATGTCGGCGCCGTATCGCAAAAGGAGCAGGATGGCGATCCGCTGCTCGAGCTGCCCGATTTCCGGATCGGTAAGAGCGGTATCGAGAAATCCGCCGACGGCGGGCTGCGCGGCACGGCCGGACACGAGAATGTCGAGGTCAACGCCTATGGCCGGGTGGTGCGCGAATTGTCCCGCGAGCCGCCGCGGCCCGGCCGCGACGTGGTGACGACCCTCGACCGCGAGCTGCAGGAATTCGCCTTCCGCCGCGCCAGCGAGGAGCCTTCCGTCGCCACGGTGACCCTGGACGCGCTGACCGGCGAGGTGCTGGCGCTCGCCTCCGTGCCGAGTTTCGACCCGGCGGCGTTCGCAGCGGGCCTTACTCCGGCGATGTGGCAGGAGCTGTCGACCGATCCGCGCAACCCCCTGTCGGACAAGGTGATCGCCGGAGCCTATCCGCCCGGCTCGACCTTCAAGCTGACGGTCGCGACCGCCGCGCTCGAGGCCGGCGTGCTGACGCCGCAGACCGAGTTCACCTGCCCCGGCTTCTACCGCCTCGGCAACGCCGTCTTTCACTGCTGGAAGCACGGCGGGCACGGCACCCTCGCGCTGCACGACGCGATCAAGCAGTCCTGCGACGTCTATTTCTACAACACCGCCCGGCGGCTCGGCATCGAGAAGCTGGCGGCGATGGCCCGCCGCTTCGGCTATGGCGCAAAGCTCGGGATCGACATCGCCGGCGAGCGGCCGGGGCTGATCCCCGACCACGAGTGGAAGAAGCAGGCGACGCACCGCCCATGGGAAGCGGGCGAGACGCTGATCACCGGCATCGGCCAAGGTTTCGTGCTGGTGACGCCATTGCAGATCGCGACGATGGTCGCGCGCCTCGTCACCGGGCGGCAGGTGGTGCCGCGCCTATTTCGCGAAAGCGGCGGCGCGGCCGCGGCCGAACCGCCGCCGCAGTTCGCCGATCTCGGCGTCGACCCGCGCCTGCGCGCCGTCATCCTCGAAGCGATGGTCGCCGTCGTCAACGAACCGCGAGGCACCGGCTACGAGCTGCGCATCAAGGAGCCGGGCATGTCGATGGGGGGCAAATCCGGCACCTCGCAAGTGCACCGCATCACCGAATACGAGCGCGAGCACTCGGCGCTGAC
>DASYYD010000409.1:0-20885 GCA_035934195.1 Allostellaceae bacterium
CTGATGCGCTCGGGGGCGGCGACGCGGGTGCGCAGCTGGACGCCGCTCGAAGGCCCCTATCACGGATTTTTGATCACGCACGGCGAATCGATCTCGATCGCCGACTACCTGACCTGGCGCGAAGCCGGCGCGGTGCGCTGGCGACCGACCTGCCACTATGCCTACCACCCGTGCGACGACGCGGTGCTGAGCCTGCACGAGCTGGCCGGCAAGAACTGGCGGTTGCAGAGCAAGAAGCGCCTGATGATGACCGAGATCAGCCACGGCATCGACGAGCTCGGCGTACTGATGGGGTCGGAAAAGGGCGTCTATTGGTACGGCTCGCGGCTGTCGATCGAGGAGGCGCGGCGGGTGGCGCCGCACAACAACGCGACCTCGCTGCAGGTGACGGCGGCGGTGCTGGGCGGGCTCGTCTGGGCGATCGAGAACCCGAGGCGCGGCGTCGTCGAGCCCGACGAGATGGACCATGCGCGCATCCTCGAGATCGCCCGCCCCTATCTCGGCGACATCGTCGGCGTCTGGGGCGACTGGACGCCGCTTCTCGGCCGCGAGGCGCTCTTTCCGGAAGACCTCGACCGCGACGACCCCTGGCAATTCAAGAACATAAGGGTGGTCTGAGCGTTGTGTTTCCCTATTCAGGGTTGATCATCCGCCTCGGAGCTCTCCACAGTTTCGTCGCCGACATGGCGAACCTCTGCTCCATCTACGAAGACCGCGGGCATCGGTCGCCTGACCTTCACGCCCATACCGCGGATTCGCTCCCCAATGAAAAGGGCATTACCTCGGCCGGTGACAAGCCGCTTGACGGCCTCGTTATGTGCGGCCAGCGCGGCGTTCATCTTCTCAGCTGCGGTATTCAGATCGCCCAGGCTCATGCTGACCTTATCGCAGAGCTCTCCAGCTAACCGGGCAATCTCCTGAGCGTTCTCGCCCTGCATCTCATAGCGCCAGATGGATGCTACCGTGCGCATGGTCATGAGAAGTGTGGACGGGCCTACCAGCACCACGTGCCGATCCCACGCATAGGTGAAGAGCTCTGGATCGTGCGTCAGAGCTGCAGCGAGGGCGCCCTCTATCGGAACGAACATCAACACGCAATCGTGAGCGCGAAGCCTAGTATTCTCCTGATACCGTTTACCAGATAGATCGTCGATATGAAGCCTAAAGTCGCGGAGGTATTGGAGGCTTGCGCTTTTACGCTCCGCATCATCTGCGCACCCGACGAGGCGCTCGTATCCGATAAGGGGTAGCTTCGAGTCGACGATTATCGTCCGCTTCTCGGGGAGCCTCACGACGATATCGGGCCGCTGTGATTCACCAGCGTCGCTTTTCAATCCAAGGCCCCTCCCCTGCACGACATAGTCTCTCCCTTGCGTCAAGCCCGCCGCTTCGAGTATGCGTTCGAGTGCCAGTTCGCCCCACCGCCCCCGAAGTTGCGATTCCCCTCTCAGCGCCTTCACTAAGTCATCGGCTTGAGAGCTGATCGAGTGGCTCATTTCCATTACGAGCTTAATTTCCGCTTTTAGTGAAAGGACCTCCCGGAGTTCCGAACCATAGGTGTTATCCACCTTTTCTTCGAACTGCTTTATCCGTTCGCGTAGTGGGTCAAGGAGCGCACTTAATGCTTGCCGAGAAGTATCCGATAGTTCCGAGGCCTTTTTCAAAAGGATCTCATACGCAATATTTGCAAATTCTCTTGGAAGTTGCGTTCGGTCGTCAACTTGCTTGACTAAGTTTTCCACTTCTGCCTTCGCCGTGGCTAGTGCCGCGGCATCTCCGGGGCGGGCAGTCGGCCACACATAGCGCCCTAGTAGAATCCCCGCGACGAGCATCGTGGCCGCACCAAATAGCAATCCGAGTATCGCGAACGTCGTAATGTTCATGTCCTTCCCGCCCCTTCAGTCCAATTTGGTCGTGCTCGCGCCAAGCGTAAACGTGCTAGAGTTCCCATTCTGTTCATGATAAACTACACATTGAGATCGGGACAGAAAAACTTCCTGGAAGCATCGGGGGTCCGCCCACCGCAGGCCGCGATCGGATGATGTCGGTGATCGGCACCCACTGGCCCGCGCGTCGAATTTCCCAACCGTTCAGCAGGCGAGATTGAGCGATGCACAAGGAAACCAGGCTCTTCGACCTGAATATTAAAAAGATTCTTGAAGCATGGGACAGTAGTCACGCGGTCCGTGAGATAATTGCAAATGCGCTCGATGAGCAAAAATTGACGAAGACTCGCGATGTAACGATTTCAAGGGAAGCCGATGGCTATTGGATCATCCGTGATTTCGGTCGGGGCCTTCGATATGAGCATTTCACGCAGAATGAAAACCCGGAAAAAATTAAGAATGTTGGCCAGGTTATCGGAAAATTCGGCGTGGGGCTGAAAGATGCTTTAGCGACGTTGCATCGTAACGGCGTCAAGGTCGAGATTGAATCGGCTCATTGCCTTATCACCCTGGCGCAGCAGGCTAAGCATGGGTTCGGCGACGTGGTGACCCTGCACGCCGCCGTTGCGCCGCCACGAGATAGGGACTTTGCGGGCACAGCGGTTCGGTTCGAAGGCCTTTCCGACCAAGATATGGAAGCTGCAAAGTCCCTATTCCTGAAATTCTCTGGCGATCGGGTTATTGAAGAAACCCGGGTTGGCCAGATTCTTGAAAAAAAGGGCAAGACCGCACGAATCTATGTGGCCGGTCTGCTCGTAGCAGAGGAACACAATTTCGCCTTTTCCTACGATATTACCTCGCTCACCGAATCAATGAAAAAGGCCCTCAACCGTGAACGCGCGAACGTTGGTCGCACTGCTTACACGGAGCGCGTCAAGTCGATGCTGTTACAAACGCGTAGCGAGAGGGTCGCAAAGACGTTGGCCGACGAACTGATCGCACTTGAGCGCGGCACAGCTTCGGACGAGGTGAATTGGAAGGATGTCGCCGTGCATGCGTGCAAGATCCTCAACGCGAGCGGCCGGTATCTCTTTGTCACCGCTTCGCAGCTTGCGGTAAACGCTAATGCTGTCGACCACGCTCGCGGCGACGGGATCCAAATTGTAACCGTCCCTGAGAGCATCCATGACGAGGTTGCAGGAGCGCGGGACCTGACGGGCGCACCAATCCGAGACTTGGGCGTCTATCAAGGGGAATGGAACGAGAGCTTCAAATTCGAGTGGGTACCGATCCAACGCATGACGGTGCAAGAGCGCGCAGTCTTCGCGCAAATAGATACGATTTCGGCACTGGTCGGCGGGGTTCCAAGGCAAGTGCGCGCGGTTCGGGTTAGTCAGACGATGCGGCAGGATTTCTTGAGGGGCACCGATGCGCTTGGTCTGTGGGACCCGGAATCGGCCAGCATCGTGATCCGTCGTGACCAGCTTAGGTGTCTCGAGCTGTTCGCCGGGACGCTGCTCCACGAGCTTGCCCACGCGCGGACCGGTCATACGGACGTCACCCGAGAATTTGAGGATGATCTAACGACATTGCTTGGGATTACCACTGCCGCAGCGATCAAAGGGACTCCCGGGGGACCGAGGGTAAAGCGTCGGTTCTGGCGACGGTAGCTTCGGGCGAAAGCCGGTATCCAGGGCGGAAATGGATCCCGGCCTTCGCCGGGACGACGCGGAGAGCAATCCCGCGAACGCCGCAGCCCCTCAATGCCGGAAGTGGCGCAGGCCGGTGAACACCATCGCGGCTTGGGCGGCGTCGGCGGCGGCGATCGATTCGGCGTCGCGGCGCGAGCCGCCGGGCTGGATGATCGCGGTGACGCCGGCGGCGATGCCGGCGTCGACGCCGTCGGCGAACGGGAAGAAGGCGTCCGAGGCGAGGACGGCGCCTTCGGCCGGCCGCTCCTTCCGCCCGGTCGCCTCGGCGGCCTTCTCGACCGCGATGTGCACGCTGTCGACGCGGCTCATCTGCCCCGCGCCGATGCCGATCGTGGCGCCGCCCTTCGCCAGCACGATGGCGTTCGACTTGACGTGCTTTGCGACCGTGCCGGCAAAGAGCAGGTCGTCGATCTCGGCCGCGCTCGGCGCGCGCCGCGTGACGGTGCGCAATTCCTCGCGAGCGACCCCGAGCCGGTCGCTCTCCTGCACCAGCAGGCCGCCCGCGAGCGAACGGAATTCGCGCCCCGGCGCGGTGGGGTCGGGCATGCCGCCCGTCACCAGGAGCCTGAGCGCGCCGCGGCGGGCGAGGCGCTCGGCCGCCCCTTCCTCGACCGCGGGCGCGATGACGATTTCGGCGAAGACGGCGCCGATCGCCTCGGCGGTTCGTGCGTCGAGCGGGCGGTTGACGGCGACGACCCCGCCATAGGCGCTCTTCGGATCGCAGGCGAGCGCCTTCTCCCACGCCGCGTAGAGGCTCGCGCCGAGCGCGGCGCCGCACGGGTTCAAGTGCTTGATGATGGCGACCGCCGGCGGCGCGAACTCGGCGGCGAGCTCGAAGGCGGCGTCGGCGTCGGCGTAGTTGTTGTAGGACAGCTCCTTCCCTTGCAGCTGGCGCGCGCTGCCGACGCCGGGACGGTCCTCCGCGGTGCGGTAGAAGGCGCCGCGCTGGTGCGGGTTCTCGCCGTAGCGCAATTCGGCGACGAGGCGGCCGGAAGCGACGAGGGTCGGCGGAAAGAGGATGCCGTCCGCCCGCGCCATCCATTCGGCGACCGCCGCGTCATAGGCGGCGGTGCGGGCAAAGGCGAGGCGCGCCAGCTCGCGGCGCAGCGGCGCGCCGACCGCGCCGCCATGCGCGGCGAGATCGTCGAGCACGCGCGCGTAATCGGCGGGGTCGGTGACGACCGCGACCGCCTCGTAATTCTTCGCGGCGGCGCGGATCAAGGCCGGGCCGCCGATGTCGATGTTCTCGATGCACTCCTCGGCGCTCTTGCCGGCGGCGACGGTCTCGGCGAAGGGGTAGAGGTTGGAGACGAGCAGGTCGATCGGCGCGAAGCCGCGCTCGGCCAAGGCCGCCATGTGGTCGGCCCGGTCGCGGCGCGCGAGCAGCCCGCTATGAATCGCCGGGTGCAGCGTCTTGACGCGCCCGTCGAGCATCTCGGGAAAGCCGGTGACCGAGGCGACCTCGGTGACCGCGATGCCGGCATCGGCGAGGACGCGCGCCGAGCCGCCGGTCGAGACGAGCTCGACGCCGCGCCCGGCGAGCGCCCGGGCGAATGGGGCGAGCCCCGACTTGTCGCTGACCGAGACGAGGGCGCGGCGTACCGGCGGGAGCGAGGTGGTCATCGCGATGCAATCTCCGGCGAATGAGGCAAGCCGTCAACGGCCCCGGGAAAGCTCGGCGAGAAGCGCGACGACGACGATCCCGGCGGCGACGAGGGCGAGCCTCCCCCACCCAGCCTCCGCCGCTGCGGCGCAGAGGATCAGCATCAAATCGGCGGCCAATACGCGCCTCGTCACCGCCCCGTGCGACAGCCCGAGCGAAACGGCGCGCTGATAGAAATGCTCGCGATGGGCCTGCCAGATGCGCTCGCCGCGGGAAAGGCGCCGGGCGAGCGTCAGGCTCGCATCGGCGAGGAAATAGAGGGGCAGGATGAGCGCCCCCCGCCAATGCCCGCGCAAGGCGAGGCCGAGCAACAGAAAGCCGATCAGATAGCCGAGCGGGACGCTGCCGACATCGCCGAGAAAGACGCGCGCCGGCGGCCAGTTCCAGACGAGAAAGCCGACGGCGGCGCCGAGGAGCGCCGCGCCGAGGAGGCCGGTTTCCGAAGCGCCTCCCGCGCCGGCAGCGAACAGGACCACGAGCCCGAGGCCGATCGCCGCCGCCTCGCCGCCGGCGATGCCGTCGATCCCATCCATGAAATTGAACAAATTCGTGCCCCAAACCCAGAGGAGAAGGATCGCCGGGTAGAGTAGGGCGGCCGGCAGAGCGGCGAGGGCGCCCGCCGGGGCCGGCAACGCGAGGAGCCCGAATGCCGCCGCCGCGAATTGTGCGGCGAGCCGCACCGCCTGCGAAAGGCCGCCCAGATCGTCGATCCACGACACCGCCGCGAGCAGCAGGGCGCCGAGCATTGCCGCGGCGATCGCCGGCCTCGCCTCGCCGAAGAGCGCGAGCGCGGCCCAGGCGATGAGGAGCGCCGCGATGACGGCAAGGCCGCCGCCGCGCGGCGTCGGGCGCGTGTGCGAGGACCGCTCGTTCGGCCGGTCGAGCATGCCGCGGCGCGACAACAGCGGGATCAACCCCCGCGTGCCGAGGCACGACAGGATGCCGGTCGCGCCGGCGATCGCGGCGGCGGGCATGATCGCGTTCATGCGCTGCCTCGTCGCCCCGCGTGCTTCGAGACGCGCCCTTGCGGGCGCTCCTCAGCATGAGGGAAGCCTTTGATGCCATTGAGGAAAAGCTTCATCCTGAGGCGCTTCGCGCAGCGAGGCCTCGAAGGACGCACAGCCGGCGCTCCACCCGGGGCTAATCCTCGGCGGGCTTGCGCGGCTCGCGGCGGATCGCCCAGCGCACCGAGGCGCCTTCCGGCGCGACGGCGCCGCTCAGCACGATTTGCTGCGTCTTGCGCGCCTCGCCGGAGCCGAGATAGATGCTTTCGCCGAGGCTGATTTCCGCCCCGGCGGTGCGCAATCGCCACAGGTTCCCGCTCGGCAGCCGGAGGAGCGCCGAGCCGCCGTCCTCGACGAGCGAGGCCTGCACCGAGGGATGCAGGTGAAAGCGCACCGCGAAGCGCGCGCCGGGGAGCCCCGAGAGCCGGTCCTCGCCGCGCAAATCCTCCCCGTTCGCCGCCAGGAACAGCTGCCGCGAATAGCCGAGGCCGAAACGCTCGCGGTAGCCGTCATGCGTCGCGACGATCCATTGCCGCCCGCCATCCTCGGCGCGCTCGCAGGTCACCGAGCCGGGCGCCCGCCCGAGGGTGCCGTCCTCGCGGATCTCGGTCGAGTTGGTGTCGGCGACGACCAGCAGCGAATGCGCCGCGCTGGTGCGCGCGACACGGCGCCAATTCGCCTTGGCGCCGCGGTAGCCGCCGCAATTGACGATGATGCGCTCGCGCTCGTGGCTCAATTCGAAGCTGAGCGTGCCGGCATGCGCGTGTTCGTCGAAGCCGGGTGGCGGCGGCTCGCCGGTGTCGACGATGACGAGGGCCTTCTCGGCGACGAGCCGGTTGAAGCCGGTGTGGGGCGCTTGGCTGGGCGCGCGGCCCTTGCTCTCGGAGCGGGTGAGGACGAGGTCGATCAAGACGCCGTCTTCCTCGAGCGCGCCGTTGAAGAGCGCGAGACGGCGGTCGCCATGGCGGAAAAACCGCAGCATCGGCGCCATCCGCTCGATCGCGCCCTGCAGCGCGTCGGGAACGACGAGATTGGCGGTGCGCAGCACGCCGCGCAGATCGATCAGATCGCGCAACACCGAAAGCTGCTGCGACGGACTGCGCGAGCGATGCCCGCCATCCGGCAGGATTTGCAGCGCCAGTTCGCGCTCCAGCGCCTTGAGCGCGCGGCGCAAGCGCGTCTCGCTCGGACCCAAGGCGACGAGCCCGGCGACGAGGCCCTTCAAGGCGCGCAGCCGGCCGGCGCCGGCCACCTCCCAGTTCGCCGTCCGCGCCAGATGCCGCAGCTGCGCGGAAAGGCTCGTCAGCATCGCCTCGCGCAGCGCCTGATCGGTGTCGCGCGGGGCGATTTCGTCGAAATGCGCAATCCAGGCGAAGATCCGGCTCGCCAGCACGTCGGAGCGCCAGCCGAGCCGGTCCGAGGCCGGGTTTTCGGCGAGCCATGCGGCGATCAGTTCGCGTCCGCGCTGGCGACCGGCGGCGCCGGCGGCGACGAGGTCGGTGAGCCAGCCGAAGCCGTGCCAATAGCCCAGCCATTCCGTACCCGCGGAGGGCGACGCCCACAACGGCGACGGGTTGCGGACAACCTCGCCGGCCAGCTCGATCTCGCCGGCGAGCAGCGCCGCGCCGCGTTTCGGATCGCCCGGCCAGCGCTGCGCGATGTTGATCTCGAGATCGGTCGGAATGCGCCCGAAGAGGGTGTGGCGGTAAAGCCGGGTGCCGGCGACGGCACGCACCACGCGCTGCCGAAGACGCGACAGCATGCCAAGGTCCTCCCCGACCGGTTGACGGCGGCCTCGCCCCTCTTTTTTTGCCGCCGGCCGACTCATCCGCGGCGCCGCCCGGCCGAACGCCGGACCGATCCGGCGACGCACATGTCCCGAGCGGCCTGCGGCTCGCGAAAACCCATGCCGCTTGGTAACAATTAACTTGCAATGCCGCAAGCCGCCGCTTGCCGGGGCGGCCGTCGCCGGCTAGGCCGCGCTGAGCTTGACGAGGCGGGCGCCGTAAAAGCCATCGACCCCGTCATATTCCGCGAAATGGCAGGGCAAGGTGCGCAGATCCCCCTCCGGCGTGATCCACTCGTCACGGACGCCGATCTCGCAGGGTTCGACCGGCAGGCGCTTGACCGGCGCGCCGGCGGAGAGCAGCGCCTCGATTCGCTCCGAACCCTCCTGCGGCTCGAGCGAGCAGGTGCAATAGACGAGCATGCCGCCCGGCCGCAGCATCTCGACCGCGGCGTGCAGCAGGTTCTCCTGCACGACCGACATGCGGGCGACGTCTTCGGGCAGTTTCAGATGCGGCACGTCGGGGTGGCGGCGAATCGCGCCTGTCGTCGTGCATGGAGCATCGAGCAGAACCGCATCGGCCGCCCGCGTCGGCCGCCAGCTCAGCGCGTCGGCCGCCTTCGCCTCGATCGGCAGCCCCAGCCGGTCGAGATTGGCGACGAGCCGCTCGAGCCGCCGGCTCGACCGGTCGATCGCCGTCACTCGGGCGCCGGCGACGGCGAGCTGCGCCGTCTTGCCGCCGGGCGCGGCGCACAGATCGATGACCTCGCGCCCGCCGACATCGCCGAACAGCCGCGCCGGCAGAGCCGCCGCGGCATCCTGCACCCACCAGGCGCCCTCGGCGTAACCGGGCAGCGCGACGATCGAGCCGCCGGCGGAGCGGCGCAGCGTGCCGGTCGGCAGCAACGTTCCCTGCAGCTTCTCCGACCACAGCTCGCGGTCCTGCCGCAGCGTCAGATCGAGCGGCGCCTCCCGCAGATGCGCGGTCGCGATCGCGCGGGCGGTCGCCTCGCCATAAGCCCGGCGCCACGATTGCCACAGCCAGTCGGGCGTGTTGAGCCGCGCCGCGTCCTGCTTTTCGACGCGCGCGGCCCCCTCGAGCGAGAGGCGCCGCAACACGGCGTTGACAAGCCCTTTATGCGAGAGGAATCCGCGGCTGTGCGCGATATCGACGCTGGTCGCGACGGCGGCATGCGGCGGCGTGCGCAGAAACATCAGTTGCGCGATGCCGAGCCGCAGGATGTCGTGGACCGCCGCCGCGCGCGGCGCCAGCGGCGTCTTCAGGCACTCGGCGATCAACGCGTCGATCTGACCCAATCGGCGCAGCACGGTCGCGACGAGCAGCCGCGCAAAGGCGCGGTCGCGGCCGGAAAGCTCGTGCATTGCCGAGTTGTCGTCGATCGCGTCGTCGAGGGGCCGGCGGCGGCGGAGAACGGCACCTATCAGGTCGAGCGCGACGTGGCGGGCACTGGGAGGTTGCGACATGAAGGTTCTTCTAGGGCATTTTGTGTGAAGCGACCCGGAACCGGGATGGCGAAGTTGCCCGCTTCAACGCTCCGCCACAAGCTTTGTTCCCGATAATTCTGGTCGAGCGGCGAAACCGGGTCGGCGGCCCCTCACCCCGGTCCTCTCCCCACTCGCGGGGATGGAGGGTGAGCGGCATAGGCGATGAGTTCAAGCCGATTTCGCTTCGCCGAGGTCCCAGTAGAGCCCCGCCATCAGGCCCAGCGCCTCGCGCGCCACCGGGGCGAGCAGATGCTCGTTGGCGGCATGCTGCGAGCAGGCGGCGTAGGAATGCGGGACCCAGATCGTCGGCAGCCCGAGATCCTTCGCGAAGATGTCGTTAGGCAGCGAGCCTCCGAGATTGGGCAGTATCGCCGGCGGCCGCCCGGTGGTGCGGGCGATCGAGGCCGCCGCCCAACGCACCCAGAGGTCGTCCGGGTCGAGGCGGGTGGCCGGGAAGTAGCCCTTCTCGGCGCGCGCCAGCTCGACCATCGGAAAGCCGTGCGCGTCGAGGTGCCGGCGCAAGGCCGGCAGAAACCCCTCCGGCTCGACGCCGACGACGAAGCGGATCTGGCAGTCGGCGCGGGCGCGCGGCGGGATCGCGTTGACCGGATTGTCCGGGTTGCCGGTGGTGAAGGCGAGCACCTCGAAGCTCGACCAGCCGAACACCTTCTCGGGCCCGGAGAGGCCCGGCTCGCCCCAACCCGGGTCGATCGCCGGGGCATCCGCGCCGCCCTCGATCTCGAGGTCGGCGAGCGCCGCGCGCACCGAATTGGGGATCGATCCCGGCACCCAGTCGCGCACCCGGATCGCCCCCTTCTCGCTGGTGATCGTCGAGAGCGCATGCGCGAGGATGATCCCCGGATTGGCGAGCAGCCCGCCCCAATTGCCGGAATGATGGCCGCCCTCGCGCAGATCGACGGTGAGGCTGAAATTGAAGGCGCCGCGCGCCCCAAGAAAGATCGTCGGCCGGGCCGGGCTGAGGCGCGGCCCGTCGGAGGCGAGCAGCAGATCGGCCTTGAGCCGGCCGCGCTCGCTGTTGCAGACCTCTCGCAGGCCGGGCGAACCCACCTCCTCGCCGGTCTCGATCAGCCACAGCGCGTTGAAGCCGAGCCGGCCGCGCGTCTCGATGACGGCGGCGAGCGCCGCGAAATTGATCGTGTGCTGCCCCTTGTTGTCGGCCGTGCCGCGGCCGTAGAAGCGCTCGCCGCGCCGCTCGAGCCGCCACGGCGAGAGCCCCTCGGCCCACCCCTCCTCGAGCCCGCGCACGACGTCGCCGTGGCCGTAGCCGAAGACGGTGACGGGCGCCCCCGCCTCGCGCCGCTCGGCGACAAGAAACGGGCCGGCGCCGCGCGGATTGGGGAGGATCCGCGAGGAGAACCCGAGGCCGGTGAGGCTCGGCGCGATCTCGTCGGCGAGATAGGCGACGAGCACCGGCGCGCGCGCCGGCACCTGGCTCTCGGTCGGGATCGCGACGCGGCGCCCGAGGTCGGCGGCGAAGCGCCCGTCGTCGAAATAGGCCTGCGCGGCGGCGACCGCGGCGTCCCGGGTCATGCCGTGGGCCCCGATCCAGCTCCCGTCGGCGGGCGGCGCTTGTGCCAATCGGTTTCGCGCTCGTAGGCACGGCCGACGCGAAGGATCGTCTCCTCGGCGAAGGGCCGGCCGACGACCTGCACGCCGAAGGGGAGCGCGCCCGAGGTGAACCCCGCCGGCACCGTCAGGCTCGGCAGGCCGAGATAGTTGATCGGCCGCGAGCAGCGGGTCAAAAGCGACATCGTCCTGCCCATCTGCGGGCCGCCGCCGACATCGGTCTCGACGATGGTCGGCACGGCGAACGGCAGGACCGGCGCCAGCATCGCGTCGGCATGCTCGAAGACGGCCTTGCCGAAGGCGTCGAGATGGCGGGCGCGCAGCATCAAGGCTTCGAGATAGCGCGTTGCGGGATGATGAAAGCCGAGCTCGATGCGCGCCCTCACCTGCCCCGAATAATCTTCCTTGCGCTCGCGATACCATTTGCCGTGGATCGTCGAGGCCTCGGCCGCGAGCACGATCGTTGCGAGCGCCGACATCTCCTCGCAGCCCGGCGGCGCGACCTCGACGACCTCCGCCCCGATCCGCCGGTACACCTCCGCCGCGGCGGTGAAGAGGCGGCTCGTCTCCTCGCTCATGCCGTCGAGAAAATAGCGGGTCGGCACCGCGATCCTCATACCCTTGACGCCAGCCTCGATCGCCTCGGCGCCGGCGGCGACCGGCAGGTCGAGGGCGGTCGGATCCTCCGGATCGGGGCCGGCGATGGCGGCGTAGATCGCGGCGCAGTCGCGCACGCTCTGCGCCAGGGGCCCGACCGTGTCGAGCGAAAAGGAAAGCGGCATCGCCCCGGCGCGACTGACCCGTCCATAGGTCGTCTTGAGTCCGGTGACGCCGCAGATCGAGGCCGGCAGCCGGATCGAGCCGCCGGTGTCGGAACCGAGCGCGCCGAAGACGAGGCGCGCCGCCACCGCCGCCCCGGAGCCGCTCGACGAGCCGCCGGTGATGTGGTCCGGGGACCACGGATTGCGGCAATGGCCGAAATGCGCGTTGTGGCCGGAGGGGCCATAGGCGAATTCCGCCATGTTGAGCGCGGCGAGCTGCAAGGCGCCGGCGGCGTCGAGGCGGCTCAACGCCGTCGCGGTCCGGTCGGCGACGAAGTCGCGGCGGATCTTCGAGCCGCAGGTCGCGACCTTGCCCCGGCGGTAGAACATGTCCTTGTGGGCGAGCGGCACGCCGTGGAGCGGCCCCAGGGACCGGCCGCCGGCCAGCGCCCGGTCGGCGGCCGCGGCGGCGGCGAGCGCGTCCTCGCGGTCGAAGCGGATGACGCAATTGAGCCGCGGCTGCGCGGCTTCGAGCGCGGCGAGAGAAGCCTGCGTCGCCTCGCGCGAGGAGATCTTGCGGGCGGCGATCGCCGCGGCGAGCCCCACAAGGTCGAATTCGCCGAGATCGGTCATCGCCTCACCTCGAGCCAGCGGCGCTGCGCGCGCAGAAAGTCGGCCGGCTCCGATTCGAAGGCGAGGCTCGCCGCCTCGCGCCGCGCCGCCGCCATCAGCGGCTCGACCGCGGCGGCGATCGTCGCCGCCCGCTCGCTCGAAATCTCGATGTCCTGCGCCTCGCGCCCATAGCGCTGCACGGTGTCCGCGCTGATCCCGGCCATGCCGTCCTCCCTTGCAATTCGCCGTCGAACCCTTGCCACAGTTTGCCGGATAATAGGCGGGCGCGGAAACAAAGTCGCGCGGGGGGTGGCGTGATGCGGGGGCGAGCCGGCGGCGAAAGAGGTGGGGCGCCGCGCGCATCGCGCCGGCCGCCCCGCGCGGGCAGCCGCCTGCAGCTCGTCCTTCTCGCCTGTCTGTGGGCGCTGATCATCGGCGCCGGCGGGCTCGCCTACTTTGCCTTCACCTTGCCCGATACGAGCCGGCTCGCCGCCGCCGAGCGGCGTCCCTCCATCACCATCCTGGCCGCCGACGGCACCAGGATCGCGACCTACGGCGACCTCTTCGGCCGGGCGCTCTCGCTGAAAGAGATGTCGCCCTATCTGCCGGAAGCGGTCATCGCCACCGAAGACCGGCGCTTCTACAGCAATTTCGGCATCGACCCGATCGGCATCGCGCGCGCCGCGCTCGCCGATCTGATGGCCGGGCACATCGTCGAAGGCGGCAGCACGATCACCCAGCAGCTCGCCAAGAACTTGTTTCTGACGCCGCGCCGCAGCCTCGGGCGCAAGCTGCGCGAAGTGCTCCTCGCGCTGTGGCTCGACCACCGGTTCACCAAGGACGAGATCCTAGAAATCTATCTCAACCGGATCTATCTCGGCGCCGGCGCCTACGGCGTCGATGCGGCGGCACGACGCTATTTCCACAAGAGCGCGCGCCGCCTCTCGCTTTACGAGAGCGCGATGATCGCCGGCCTCTTGAAGGCCCCGACCCGCTACAACCCGATCCGCGACCGGGCGCTGGCCGAGGCGCGCACCGCGCAAGTGCTCGACAACATGGCCGATGCCGGGTTCGTCACGCAGGCGCAAGCGAGCGCCGCCGAGCGGCAGGGCGAGCGGTCGCCTCCCGTCGTCGCAAGCCGGCCCGGCTCGCGCTATTTCGCCGACTGGATCGCCGACCAGCTACCCGATTTCGTCGGCGGCAACAGGAGCGATCTCACCGTGAAGACGACCCTCTATCCGCGGCTGCAGAGCGAGGCGGAACGGGCGATCGACGATGTCCTCGCCCGCGGCGGCGCCAAGGCGGCGGTCGGCGAGGGGGCGCTCGTCGCGATGTCGCCGGACGGCGCGGTGCGCGCGCTGGTCGGCGGGCGCGACTATGACGAGAGCCAGTTTGATCGCGCGACCGCGGCCGAGCGCCAGCCGGGCTCGGCCTTCAAGCCGTTCGTCTATCTCGCCGGGCTCGAAGCGGGGCTCAGCCCGGCCGATCATTTCAACGACCGGCCGATCCGCATCGGCAACTGGCAGCCGCACGACTACACCCGCCGCTATCGGGGCGAGGTGACGATGGCCGAGGGGCTGGCGCAGTCGATCAACACGGTCGCGGTCGAGATCGCCGAACGCGCCGGCGTCAAAAACGTCATCGCCGTCGCGCACCGGCTCGGCATCGCCTCGCCGCTGCCGCAGGACGCCAGCATCGCGCTCGGCACCGGCGAGGTGAATTTGCTCGAACTGGCCTCGGCCTATGCCCCCTTCGCGAATGGCGGGCACGGCGTGTTGCCCTACGGGATCCTCGAAATCCGCGACCGGCAGGGTCGGGTGTTGTTCCGCCGCGGCGGCTCCGGCCCCGGCCGGGTGATGAGCGAGGAAGAGGTCGGCGAGATGAACGGGATGCTGAGCGCGGTCATCGCCGAGGGCACCGGCAGAAAGGCCGCGCTGCCGCGCCCCGCCGCCGGCAAGACCGGCACCACGCAAGACTACCGCGACGCGTGGTTTCTCGGCTACACCGCCGACCTCGTTGCCGGCGTGTGGTTCGGCAACGACGACAACCGCCCGATGCGCCGGGTGACCGGCGGCTCGCTGCCGGCCGAGGTGTGGCGGGAGTTCATGCTCGCCGCAACGGCCGGCATGCCGGTGCGGCCGCTGCCGGGCGCCGCCTCTGCGGCCGTGCTCGCCGCCGCCCCGGCGGGGGTCGCGCCCGCCGGCGGCGGCTTCCTCGGCGGCTTCATCCGGCTTCTCCAAAGCCGGGCGCCGCCGCCCGGCGATGCCGGCCAAAGCGATCGCGGCGGCAGCCAGTAATCGACCGCCCGGGGAACCGCCCGGGGAAAGGATTACTCGAGCCCTCGTATAACCCCAGACTTCGGCGCGGCGGCTCGCCGCAATTCGCCGGGGATGCATGCGGATCGGAGGAGAAAGCTCGATGCAAAACGGAAAGATGTTATCGGCGGCAATGGCGATCGGCGGCTTGATGTTCGCTGCCGCGCCGGCGGCGCAGGCCTGCGACAACACGACCCTCAAGGGCATCTACAGCACGACCTTCTCCGGCCATGTCGGCAGCAGCCCGCTGGCGGTCTCGGTGGTCCTCGTCGCAGATGGCCTGGGCAACTTCAGCGGCGACCTCAACGAAAGCATCGGCGGCAAAATCGTCAGCGGCCAGAGCGTCACCGGGATCTACAACATCAACACCGCCAGCTGCGGCGGCTCGGCGCAGATCAGCAATTCGTTCATCGGGACGATCGACTTCGTTTTCTCGATGACCGCCAAGGGCAAATTCTTCTCGGGTATCGAGACCGATCGCGGCACCACGGTGACGGTGACCGGCCAACGCTGAGCCCCCTCGCGCAGAAAATCCTTGCGCGCCGCCCGCCGTCAACCCATGACGAAGGCGGAAGAGGCGGTTCGATGGCAGGCTGATGGGAGCGGGAGCCCGACCCCGAGGCGGCGGCTCGAGCGACCGCTCGCGCCTGCCGGCCGTCGACCGGGTGCTGCGTTCGCCCGAAGGCGCGGCGCTGGTCGCCCGGCACGGCCGGCCGCTCGTTCTCGATATCGTGCGCGCGGCGCTCGCCGAATGCCGCGCCGACGGCAGGACCGGCTCGCTCGCGCAGATCCTCGCCGACAGCGCGGCGCGTCTCGACGGCCTCGCGCGTCCCTCGCAGTGCCGCGTCTTCAACCTGACCGGCACGGTATTGCACACCAATCTCGGCCGCGCCGCGTTGCCGGAAGAGGCGGTCGCCGCCGCCGTCGCGGCGATGCGGAACGCCACCTCGCTCGAATACGATCTCGCGACCGGCCGGCGCGGCGAGCGCGATGACCACATCGCGGGCTGGCTCAAACGCCTCACCGGCTGCGAGGCGGCGCTCGCCGTCAACAACAACGCCGGAGCGCTGGTCTTGGCGCTCAACAGCCTCGCCGACGGCCGCGAGACGATCGTCTCGCGCGGCGAATTGATCGAGATCGGCGGCTCTTTTCGCCTCCCCGACATCATGGCGCGCGCCGGCACGCGGCTCGTCGAGGTGGGCACGACGAACCGCACGCATCTCGCCGATTTCGCCGCCGCGATCGGCCCCGAGACCGGCCTCATCCTGAAGGCGCACACCAGCAATTACGAGATCCGCGGCTTCACCGCCGCGGTGCCGACCGCCCGCCTCGCCGGCCTCGCGCGCGAGCGCGGCGTGCCCTTCGTCGAAGATCTCGGCAGCGGCTCGCTCGCCGATCTGGCGCGCTGGGGCCTGCCGCACGAGCCGACCGTGGCGCAGACCCTCGCGGCCGGCGCCGACCTCGTCACCTTCAGCGGCGACAAGCTCCTGGGCGGGCCGCAGGCGGGGCTCGTCGTCGGCCGCGCCGACCTCGTCGCAAGGCTCGCGAAGAACCCGCTGAAGCGCGCGCTGCGCCTCGACAAGATCCGCCTCGCCGCGCTCGAGGCGGTATTGCGCCTTTATGGCGATCCCGACCGGCTCGTCGAGCGCCTGCCGGCGTTGCGCCTGCTGACGCGGCCGGAGGCCGAGATCGCGGCGCTGGCGCGCGAGCTGCTGCCGGCGGCGCAGGAGGCGCTCGCCGGGGTCGCCGAAGTCGAGATCATCGAGACGCGAAGCCAGATCGGCAGCGGCGCCTTGCCGGTCTCGCTGCTGCCGAGCGCGGCGCTGGCATTGCGCGCCACTCTCCGGGCGGCTTCGGGGGCCGCGGTCGAGGCGCTGGCGCGCGCCTTTCGCGGCTTGCCGATCCCGGTCGTCGGGCGGATCGAGGCGGACCGCCTCGTCTTCGACTTGCGCTGCCTCGAGGAAACCGCGGCATTCATCGATCAGTTGCGCCTCGTGCCGTCCCTCCTGCCGTGATCCTCGCGACCGCCGGCCATATCGACCACGGCAAGACGGCGCTGGTGCGCGCGCTGACCGGGGTCGATGCCGACCGGCTGCCCGAGGAGAAGCGGCGGGGCCTGACGATCGATCTCGGCTTCGCCTATGCGAGCCTTCCCGACGGCACCGAACTCGGCTTTGTCGATGTGCCGGGGCACGAGCGGTTTCTGCCGAACATGCTGGCCGGCGTGCTGTCGATCGACCGGGTGCTGCTGGTCGTCGCCGCCGATGACGGGCCGCGCCCGCAAACCCTCGAACACCTCGACATCCTCGAACTGATCGGGGTCGCGGAAATTACCGGGGTCGTCAGCAAGATCGACCGCGCGGGGCCCGAGCGGGTCGCAGCCATAGCGGCCGAATTGCGCGCGCTCCTCGCCGCGGCGGGCCACCCCGAGAGCCCGATCTTCGCTCTCTCTAGCCGCACCGGCGAGGGCGTGCCGGGGCTCGCCGCGCATCTGCGCGAGATGGCGCTCGCCGCCGCGGAGAGCCGCGCCGCGGCCAAGCCTTCCGGGCTCTTCCGCCTGCCGATCGACCGCGCCTTCAGCCTCCCCGGCATCGGCCTCGTGGTAACGGGCACAGTGGCGGCCGGCGCGCTCGCCCCGGGCGAACGCCTCGTCGTCAGCCCAGGCGGCCAAGAGGTCAGGGTGCGCGGCCTCCACGCCGGCAACCGGCCGGTCGAGCGGGCGAATGCCGGCGAGCGCGCCGCCGTCAACATCGTCGGCTCCTTTCCCGAAGGCCGGGAGCCGAAGCGCGGCGACTGGCTCCTCGATCCGGCGCGGCATCTGCCGACGGGCCGACTCGATCTCCGGCTCGCGGTCTCGCGCCTCGCCGAGGCGCCGCTGCGCGACGGCGTGCCGGCGCATCTGCATCTCGGAACCGAGGATGTCGTCGGCCGGGTCGCGGTGCTCGGCGTGCGCGCCCTCTCGCCCGGCGAGAGCGGCTTTGTCCAACTCGACCTCGACCGCCCGATCGGCGCGCTCGCGGGCGACCGCGCGGTATTGCGCGACCACGCGCAGCGGCAGACGCTCGGCGGCGGCCGGGTGGTCGATCCGTTCGCGCCGCGGCGCGGCCGGCGACAGCCGGCACGCCTCGCCGTCCTCGCCGCCCTCGCCGAGGCCGATCATAGACGCGCGCTGGCGCGGCTCCTCGAAGCCGAGGGCACGGTCGATCTCAACCGCTTTGCGCTCTCGCGCAACCTGGCGCCAGCCGAGATCCAGGCGCTCGCCGCCGATTTTCTCTGCGTCGGCCCGGCGCGCGAGCGCTTTGCCGCGAGCGAAGCCTATCTCGCCGAGCTTGCCGAGCGCCTCGCGGCGGCGCTCGCCGAGTGGCACGAACGCGAGCCCGACGAATTGGGGCCGAGCCGCCCGGTTCTCTTCCGCCGGCTCGCCGCGGCCGGCCCCGAGGCGGCCCTCGAGGCCGCGCTCTTCCGCCTCGCGCAACAGGGCCGCGCGGTGCGGCAAGGGGCGCTGTGGCGGCTCGCCGAGCATCGCCCGCGCCTGTCCGAAGCCGACGAGCGGCTGTGGCAGCGCGTGCTCCCGCTTATCGAACAGGCGGGATTGCGCCCGCCGCGGGTGCGCGAACTCGCCGAAGCGCTCGGCCTCCAACCGGAGGCGACGCTGCGCTTTCTCGCCCGCGCCGAGCGCTTCGGCCGGCTCTCCCAGGTCGCCGACAACCGCTTCTTCCTGCCCGATACGCTGATTGAGTTGGCGCGCGTCGCGGCCGAGCTGGCCGCCGCCTCGCCCGACGGCAGCTTTGCGGCGGCGAGCTACAAGGACCGCTCCGGCGTCGGCCGCAATCTGACGATCGAGATCCTCGAATATTTTGATAGGATGGGCCTCACCCGCCGCAGCGGCGACGTGCGCGTCGTATTGCGCGACGGCGGCGAGGTGTTCGGCTGAGGGGCCGCAGGGAAGAGTATCGTCCCCGGTGGGGCGCGCGGACTTCAAATCCGTCGGAGGGCGCGAAGGCGTCCTCGGTAGGTTCGACTCCTGCCTCTTCCGCCACTGCCTGTCCGCCGCCGTTATGCGACCGTATTCCGATCGGATAATCGCGCGAGGTCATCGAGCGCACTGGCGATGAGCTTCTGTCGTCGAGGATCCTGGGCATCCGGCGTGGCGGCGAAGAGTTCGATCAGATACCGGGCCTTGGCGGCGGCGTCGAGCCAACTGGCTGCCGGGGCGGCGAGCAGCAAGGTTTCGAGTTCTTCCCGGCGCGCCCGCAACGCGGCCTGGTCGGCCTGGACCTCGTGCAGATCCCGGCGAATTTCGGTATCCTTTTGCGCAGCCATGCCGCGATGCGCGTCGAGGTTGACGGGCTTGTCGGTCATCGTCGCAGGCGGCTCTCAGGCACCCGGCATGGGCGGAGCGGCGGGGGATCGTGCCCGTGCATTGTCCTCGGACAAGGGCTGGGCTCCTTTCTTCAGCTTCCAGGCCTGCGCGAAACGCGTCGCCTTTTTGACCTGGGCCGGGGTCAGGCGGGAGCACACCCGCTCGTATCCGGACCGGGCCCGCTGTCGATGCACGCCGCTCAGCCCCGTCATCGCCACCAGGAACCAGCCGCCGGCCTTCGCGTAGTCTTCCGGCGCCTCGCCGCCTGCGGCATACGCCTCGGCAAGCTGGAGTTGGGCGCGGGACAGGCCCTGCTCGGCGGCCGACGACAGCCACTTTATGGCACCTGCGCGCATGGCCTTCGCTTTGCTGCCTTCGACGGCATAGCCGTTGTCGTCTACGCCATTCTCCAACATCACGCCGAGATTGAATTGCGCCTCGGCGTTGCCCTCTTCGGCGGCGGCCAGCAACTCCTTCTTGAGGTCTTGCACCGGTCGCTCCTGCTGTTTTGCGTGCCGGCCGCGAAGCCGCCATCGACACTGTAGTTTGGCCGGGCGGCGGCGGGGCGCCGCCATCGCTTTTCTCGCTCGAGAAAAGCGATGGCGTGCTGCCGGCCTTAGTAGTCCTCGCCGCCGTCGGTTGTCGGCGTCGCTTGCCTTTCCGGCTTGGCGGCGATCATCACCTCGGTGGTGACGAGCAGGCCGGCGACGGAGGCGGCGCCTTGCAGCGCCAGGCGCACGACCTTGCTCGGATCGATGATGCCGGCCTTGACCATGTCGACATAGCTGCCGCTCTGCGCGTCGAAGCCCCAATTGGCGTCGCCCTTTTCCAGCAGCTTGCCGACGACGACCGAACCTTCCGCCCCGGCGTTGGCGACGATCTGCCGCGCCGGCGCCTGCAATGCCCGGCGCACGATGTCGATGCCGACCCGCTGATCGTTGTTCTCGGGGTTGAGCCCGCCGAGCCGCTCGCTCGCATAGAGGAGCGTGACGCCGCCGCCGGCGACGTCGCCCTGCTCGACCGCGGCGCGGGTCGCGTGCACCGCGTCGTCGACACGGTCCTTGCGCTCCTTCACCTCGACCTCGGTGGCGCCGCCGACGCGGATGATCGCGACCCCGCCGGCCAGCTTCGCCAGCCGCTCCTGCAATTTTTCCTTGTCGTACTCCGAGGTCGTCTCCTCGATCTGCGCGCGCAGCTGGGTGCAGCGGCCCGCGATGTCCGTCTTGTTACCGGCGCCGTCGATGATCGTCGTGTTCTCCTTCTCGATGCGCACCTTCTTGGCGCGGCCGAGCATGTCGAGCGTGACGTTTTCGAGCTTGATGCCGAGGTCCTCGCTGATCACCTGGCCGCCGGTCAGGATCGCGATGTCCTCGAGCATCGACTTGCGCCGATCGCCGAAGCCCGGCGCCTTGACGGCCGCGACCTTGAGGCCGCCGCGCAACTTGTTGACGACGAGCGTCGCCAAGGCCTCTCCCTCGATATCCTCGGCGACGATCAAGAGCGGCTTGCCGCTCTGCACCACCGCCTCTAGCAAGGGGAGCATCACCTGCAGCCCCGAGAGCTTTTTCTCGTGCAAGAGGACGTAGGGGTTCTCGAGCTCGCAGATCATCTTCTCGGCATTGGTCACGAAATAGGGGCTGACATAGCCCCGGTCGAACTGCATGCCCTCGACGACGTCGAGCTCGGTCGC
>DASYYD010000456.1:0-1572 GCA_035934195.1 Allostellaceae bacterium
ACGACCCGGTCGCCGGGCATGAGGCCGCGCGCCTTGAGCCCGCCCGCGAGCGCCCCGACGCGGCGGGCGAATTCGCGATAATCCCAGCGGTGCTGCGCGTCGCTGACCGCCGGCCGCTGCGGCTGCCGGCGCGCGACATCGAAGAGGAGAGCGGCGAGGTTCACGTCACGCGGCGCCGTATTTCTTGAACCAGGCGAGCATCCTGGCCCAGCCGTCCTTCGCCGGCTCGGCCCGGTAGCTCGGGCGATAGTCGGCATTGAAGCCGTGCGGCGCCTCCGGATAGATCGTGAAGGCGCAGGTTTTGTGCGCCGCTTCGCAGGCGACCGGCACCTTCACCTCGCCGGCCACGAGCCCTTGCCCGTCGGTACGGATGGTCTCGGCCGAGACCGGCTCTACCGCGAGCGCGAAGCCCGTGGCGAGCGAGTTCATGACGAAGCCGCGGCGAGTAGATAGGGCCGGCAGCCCGATCTCTTGATAGGGATCGGCGACATCGTTCACGGGCGTCCTCCCCTCGGCGAAATTCTTCCCGAAAGGATACCGGCTCGCCGCCGCGGGCGCCACGGGGGCTCAAGCCGGCGGAGGCGGCGCCGGCGGATAGTATTGCGGCGCCTCGCGGCGATCGAAGAGGCCGTAATCGCGGACGATGCGGACGAGGCGATGCCGCAGCCGGCCGGCCTCGGGGCTCGCCGGCCGCCAAGCTGCCGCCGCGCCGCGGTCGCGCCAGCCGGCGAGGAGCAGCAGCTTTGTCGGATCGGTGATGCTGGTAAAACCTTCATGATCGACGAGGCCGCGGGCGCGTTCGGGCAGGCCCAGCGCGGCCGCGAGCCCGGCGGCCGGTGTTTCGCCGTTGAGCGCGGCCTCGCTCAGCGTCACCGCCTTCGCTTCCCCGATCTCGGTCTCGTCGAACCGCTGTTCCACGAGCTCGCCAGCCGGGATCTGCGAGTCGGCGAGGATCTCGGCGACCCGCAACCGGTAGCCGGCGAAGATCTCGGTTCTCCCGGCGAGCTGCGCCTCGTGGTGCTGCCCGAGGGTGCGCCAGCGGATGAGCGCCTTCTCGTCGCGCCAGATCGACAGCGACAAGAGGCGCCGCGGCCGGTGCGCGCTCGCGAAGCGTTCGTTCAGGATGAACCCGTCGATCTTTTCGAGCGCGGGCCGCAGCGACCCCGCGATTTTCAGATAGTCGTCGAACCGCTCCGCTTTCGGCTCGACTTCGAAGATGACGGCGAACATCGAGGCCCCGCCCCGGCGTGCCCGACGCCGCGGCTCTAGCCGGCCTTTTTCGCCGCCGCCTTTTCCGACCGGCGCTTCAAGCGCCGGATTTCGGGCGACATCTCGCGCACGGGCGTGTCGCGCAGAAAGGCGTCGATGCCGCCCTTGTGCTCGAGCGTCCGCAAGGCCGCAGCGGAAAGGCGCAGCCGCACCGGCCCGAGCACGTCCGAGAGCACCGAGACCTGCTGCAAATTCGGCAGGAAGCGGCGCTTCGTCTTGTTGTTGGCGTGGCTGACGTTGTGGCCGACCTGAACGCCCTTGCCGGTGACCACGCATCTGCGCGCCATGTCCGCCTCGATCCTT
>DASYYD010000462.1:0-17203 GCA_035934195.1 Allostellaceae bacterium
TCATCGCGGCCTGGGTCGGCTCGATGATCGTCTTATCGCTATATGGGGCTCGACCGCATCCAGATACCCGCCGAACGGGGCTGAACTCGCGGCGGAGCTGCCGAAATCCCCCGCCTCAGCTCTGCTCGCGCGTCTCCCGGAAATGCAGGCCCGGCCATTCCTCGATCGTCGTCTTGAGGTCCCAGGCGTTGCGCGCGAGGAACACCGGCACGCCGTCATGGTCCTCGGCAAAGCCCGAGAGGTGCTTCAGGCGAAAGCGGTCGAGCTCGGCGCGCTCCTCTGCTTCGAGCCAGCGAGCCGCCTGGTAGGGGGCGGGCTCGAAGCGCGTCTCGAGGTCGTATTCGGCTTCGAGCCGGGCCGCCAGGATGTCGAGCTGCAACGGCCCGACGACGCCGACGACCCAATCGCCGCCGCCTTCCGGCTTGAAGACGCGCGTCACCCCTTCTTCGGCCAATTGCCCGAGCGCGTGCCGCAGATGCTTCGACTTCATCGGGTCGGCGACGCGCACGCGGTTCAAGATCTCGGGCGCGAAAGAGGGGACGCCGGTGACGCGGATGTCTTCGCCTTCGCTCAGCGTGTCGCCGATCCGCAGGCTGCCGTGGTTCGGAATGCCGATGATGTCGCCGGGCGCGGCCTCCTCGGCGAGGTTGCGCTCGCGGGCGAGGAAAAAGACCGGGTTCTGCACCGACATGACCCGGCCGGTGCGGATGTTTTTCAGCTTCATGCCGCGGCGGAAGCGCCCCGAGGCGATGCGCACAAAGGCGACGCGGTCGCGGTGCTGCGGGTCGATATTGGCCTGCACCTTGAAGACGAAGCCGGCGACGCGCTCCTCGGCGGGGTCGATCGGTCGCGGTAAGGCGGGCTGCGGCCGAGGCGGCGGGGCCAAGGCGGCGACCGCGGCGATCAGCTCGCGCACCCCGAAATTATAGAGCGCGCTGCCGAAGAAGACAGGCGTCAGATGGCCTTCGAGAAACGCCTTGCGGTCGAAGGCCGGGCAGAGCGCCCGCACCATCTCGACCTCTTCGCGCAATCTCGATATCGCCTCCTTCGGCAGATGCCGCGGCAACAGGGGGTCGTCGAGCCCCTTGAGCGCGATCGGCGCGACGCGGCGCTCGCCGAGGCCGCGCTCGAAGAGGAGGAGCGCGTCGGCGACGAGATCGTAAGTGCCGAGAAAGTCGCGCCCCATGCCGATCGGCCAGCTCAAGGGCGCGACTTCGAGCGCGAGGCTTTCGGCGATCTCGTCGAGGAGCGCGAAGGGCTCGCGGCTCTCGCGGTCGAGCTTGTTGATGAAGGAGAGGATCGGCACGTCGCGCAGCCGGCATACCTCGAAGAGCTTTCGTGTCTGCTCCTCGATCCCCTTCGCCGCGTCGAGCACCATGACCGCGCTGTCGACGGCGGTCAACGTGCGGTAGGTGTCCTCGCTGAAATCCTGGTGGCCGGGGGTGTCGAGCAGGTTGAAGACGGTGCCCTCGTGCTCGAAGGTCATCACCGCGGAACTCACCGAGATGCCGCGCTCGCGCTCGACCGCCATCCAGTCGGAGCGCGTCCGCCGCCGCTCGCCGCGCGCCCGCACCTCGCCGGCGAGCTGGATCGCGCCGCCGAAGAGCAGGAGCTTTTCCGTCAGCGTCGTCTTGCCGGCGTCGGGATGCGAGATGATCGCGAAGGTGCGGCGTCGCGCGATCTCTTCGATGAGCGAGTTCATGATCGGGCTGGTATATGATCGGCGGCCGCGGCTTTGCCAATGTTGGGGGAGAACCGGATGGCGTGTTATCGTGCCGCAGCGCTTTGCTTTGCCCTTTCCCTCGGGCTCGCCATGCCGGCGGGGGCGGCGGACGACAACCGGCCGCCCGGCATCCTCTACGCGCTCGGCACCAAGTTCGACAAATCCTTCAACGAGAGCGCCTACCGCGGCGTCGAGCGCTACAAGGCGACGACCGGCATCGCGGCGCGCGAGATCGAGATCACCAATGCCGACCAGCGCCTCCAGGCCCTCGCGGCGCTGGTCCGCGGCGGCGCGCCCGTCGTCGTCGCGGTCGGCTTCGATCAGCGCGACGCGGTCGCCGCCGTCGCCGACCGCTATCCGAAGGCGCGGCTCGTCATCATCGACACCGTCGTCGATAAGCCGAATGTCGAATCGGTCGTCTTCCGCGAGGGCGAGGGCGCCTTTCTCGTCGGCATCCTCGGCGCGATGGCCTCGAAGACCGGCGCCATCGGCTATGTCGGCGGCATGGACATGCCGATCATCCGCCGCATCGGCGCCGGCTACGCCGCGGGGGCGCGTTGGGCGGTGCCGGGGATCAAGCTGTTGCGCAATTTCGCCGGCACCACCGAATCTGCCTTCACCGATCCGGCGCGCGGCGCCGAATTGGCGAGGAGCCAGTTCGACCGCGGCGCCGACGTCGTCTTCGCCGCCGCCGGCATCACCGGTTACGGGGCGCTGCAGGCGGCGAAGGACCGGGGCAAGCTCGCGATCGGCATGGATTCGAACCAGGACGGCTTCTTTCCCGGCGCCGTCCTCACGTCGCTGTTGAAGCACGTCGACCGCGCCGTCTTCGACGCCTTCATGGCGGCGCGCGGCGGCACCTGGCGTCCCGGCGTCAGAAGCCTCGGCCTGAAGGAAGGCGGGGTCGACTATTCGGTCGACAAATACAACGAGGCGCTGCTAACGCCGGCGATGCGCGCAAAGGCCGAGGAAGCGCGGCGCCTCATCGTCGCCGATCGGCTCGATCCCGGAAAAGCGGCTGCGCGCTGAGCCAGATGGGCCGAGATCCGTCGCTCCCCGCCCCTCGCCCTCCCGCGTTGCGGGCCCCTCCCTCTGGCTGCTCGCGGGAAGAGGGCCGGGGTGAGGGGCCTTGGCCGGCAACCAGCTGAGCATGGCGCCCGCCGTCCAGCTCATCGGCATCAGGAAGAGCTTCGGGCCGATCCGGGCCAATGACGGGGTTGATCTGCGGATCGCGGCGGGCGAGGTGCACGGCCTCGTCGGCGAGAACGGCGCCGGTAAATCGACCCTGATGACGATCCTTTACGGCGAGCTGGCGCCCGATGCCGGCGAGATCAGGGTCGCCGGCAAGCCCTGCCGCTTCCGCTCGCCGAAGGACGCGATCGCCGCCGGGATCGGCATGGTGCACCAGCATTTCGTGCTGGTCGACGAATTCACCGTCGTCGAGAACCTGCTGCTCGGCCATGAGGAAGGGGCGCTCCTCGGCCGGGGGACGCGCGCCGCGTGGGAGTATCTCGCGCGGATGGCGGGCGAGCTCGACCTGACGCTCGACGGCGAGGCCGTTGCCGGCTCGCTTCCCGTCGGGCTGCGGCAGCGCCTCGAAATCCTGAAGGCATTGCGAGCCGAGGCGAAAATCCTGATCCTCGACGAGCCGACCGCGGTCTTGACGCCCAAGGAGAGCGAGGGGCTCTTTGCCGCGTTGCGCCGCCTCGCTGCGGCGGGCCGCACCGTCGTCTTCGTGTCGCACAAGCTCGACGAGATCTTCGCCATCACCGATCGGGTCAGCGTCATGCGCGCCGGAGCCGTCGTCGCGACCCTGGAGACGCGGGCGACCGACGCCGCCTCGCTCGCCGAATTGATGATCGGCCGGCCGCTCGCGCCGCGCGGGCGGGCGCCGGCATCGACGCCGGGGCCGCCCGTCCTCGCGGTCGATGAGCTGTCGGCGGAGGGCGGGCCGGACGGCGTCAGCCTCGCCGGCATCAGCTTTACGGTGGGCGCCGGCGAGATCGTCGGCGTCGCCGGCGTCGCGGGCAACGGCCAGTCCGAGCTGCTGCGGGCGCTCGCCGGGATCATGCCGATGACGGGGCGGCTCGGGATCGGCGGCGTCGCGGCCGCGCATCTCGATGTCGAGGGCCGGCGCGCGCTGGGGCTGGCGCACATCCCCGAGGACCGCCTGCTGGCGGGCCTCGTCAGCGAGTTTTCGGCCGAGGAGAGCGCCATCCTCGGCGACCAGCGGCGCCTACCCTTCGCGCGCGGCTGTTTCGCCGCCCCCGACGCGATCACCGCCGCGGCGCGCCGCTATATCGCCGATTACGGCGTGCGTCCGCCCGACCCGAAGGCGCGCACCGGCTCCCTCTCCGGCGGCAACCAGCAAAAGCTCGTCTGCGCCCGCGAGATGGAGCGTTCGCCGCGCGTTCTCGTCGTCGGCCAGCCGACCCGCGGCCTCGACATCGCGGCGAGCAGCTTCATCCACGAGCGTCTGCTCACCCTGAAGGGCGCCGGCACGGCGATTCTTCTCGTCTCGGCCGATCTCGACGAACTGCGCCTGCTTTGCGACCGCATCCTCGTCATGCTCGACGGGCAGATCGTCGGCGCGCTCGGCGCCGAGGCGAGCGCACGCGAGATCGGCCTCCTGATGGGCGGGGTCGGCTGACCGCGTCGCCCCGGCTTCCGCCCGGGCGACATGTCACGACAGGCGTTTTTTCAGCGCGCGGGCGATTTCCTCCGGCTTAGCCGCGCCGCTGAAGTTGGTGACGAAGCGGCCGCGCGGGTCCATCAGGTAGATGATCGAGCTGTGCTCGACCTCGCTGCCGCCCTCTTTCGCCGGCGGCGCGTAATAGACGCGATAGGCCTTTGCCGCCTGCGCGATCTCGGCCGGGGTGCCGGTCAGCGCCAGGATCGGGGCGGCGAATTTCGCGATATAGGCCTTGAGGACGGCGGGCGTGTCGTGCTCTGGGTCGACGGTAATGAAAACCGCGTGGACCTGCGCGCGCTGGCGCTCGTCCAGCCGGTCGAGCGCCAGCGCGATGTTGTTGAGCGCCGTCGGGCACTCGTCGGGGCAGCGCGTATAGCCGAAATAGATGATCGACCACGTGCCGACGAGATTGCGGTCGGTGACGGTCGTGCCCTGCTGGTCGACGAGATGGAACGGGCCGCCGATCGTGGGCAAGACGCTCGCGCCGAGCCGCCCCTGCGGGCCCTGCCACAGCATCACGGCGAGGACGACGACGGCGGCGGCGATCGCCGCGCCGGCAAGGGCGGCGAGAACGGCGTAGAAGCGGGACAAGTCGCGCGCGTCCCTGTAATGGTTCGAGCCCTGTTCTAATGACAGAAACGCGGCGCGATATTAAGCTCTAAGGATGGAGGGTGAGCGCGCGCAGCGGCCGATGCCGGCCGATGCTCTCGATTTGCGGCTGCCGAGCGCGCGCAGGCTGCCGCTCGTCTTTTCCTCGCCGCACAGCGGGCGCGACTACCCGCCCGAATTCGTCGCCGCCTCCCGGCTCGACCCCGTCTCGCTGCGCCGCTCCGAGGACAGCTTCGTCGACGAGATCTTCGCCGCCGCCCCGGCGCTCGGCGCGCCGCTCCTCTCGGCGCGCTTCCCGCGCGCCTATCTCGACGTCAACCGCGAGCCCTGGGAACTCGACCCGGCGATGTTCCGCGAGGCGCTGCCGGCCTTCGTCAACGCCACCTCGCCGCGCGTGCGCATGGGCCTCGGCACGATCGCCCGGATCGTCGCCAGCGGCGAAGAGATTTACGCGAAACGGCTCTCCTTCGCCGAGGCGGTGCGGCGCGTCGAAGCGCTTTATTACCCGTACCATCGGGCACTCGCGCGTCTCGTCGAGGAGACCGAGGCCGAATTCGGGGGTTGCCTGCTCGTCGACTGCCACTCGATGCCGTCCGCCTGCGGCGGCCGCGCCGGCGACGGCATGGACATCGTGCTCGGCGATTGCCATGGTGCCGCCTGCGCCAAGGAGATCGTCGAGCGGGCGCGCCGCTTCCTCGAACGGCGCGGCTTCGCCGTCGCCCTCAACGCGCCCTATGCCGGCGGCTTCACGACCGACCATTACGGCCGGCCGCGGCAAAGCCGCCACGCGCTGCAGATCGAGATCAACCGGGCGCTCTACATGGACGAGCGCAACTATAGGAAAAAGCCCGGATTGTCGCGGCTCGCCGACGAGATGGCGCGCTTCGTCGCCGAATTGGGGCGGGTCGTGGGCACCTGTCTCGCGCCGGCCGAGGCCGACCCGCGCCGGGTCGCGGCGGATTGAAGCGCCGTCCGCGCGTTCACACTTGAGATGGGTGTGACGGGCGTGGAGCGGTCGATGAATCGGGATCCGTCGGATTTTGCGATCGAGCAGGACTGGCGGGGGTATGCGGCGGAAGAGCACGCGATCTGGCGGCTGCTCTTCGAAAGGCAACAGAAACTGCTGCGCGACCGTGCCTGCCGCGAATTCCTCGACGAGCTCGATGGCCTCGGGGTGGCGGCTTCCGGCATCCCGGATTTCGGCCGCTTGAGCGGCATCCTCGATCACGCGACCGGGTGGCGGATCGTCGCGGTGCCCGGGCTCGTCCCGGACGAGGTGTTTTTCGCTCTCCTCGCCCGCCGGCGGTTCCCCTCGACCTGCTTCATCCGCCGCCGCGACCAGCTCGACTACCTCTCCGAGCCCGACGTCTTCCACGACATCTGCGGCCATGTGCCGCTGCTGATGAACCCGGTCTTCGCCGATTACATGCAGGCTTACGGCGAGGGCGGGCTGAAGGCGCTCCGCCTTGGGCATCTGCCGCATCTGGCGCGGCTCTATTGGTATACGGTGGAGTTCGGGCTGATCAACACGGAGGAGGGGCTGCGCATCTACGGCTCGGGCATCCTCAGTTCGGCCGGCGAATCGGTGTACAGCCTCGATGACCCGCGGCCGCGCCGCATCCGCTTCGATTTGCGGCGCGTGATGCGCACCCGCTACCGCATCGACGATTTCCAGGAATGCTATTTCGTCATCCGCGACTTTGCCGAGCTGTTCGACGCGACGCGCCCCGATTTCACGCCGCTCTACGAGGAGATCGCGCGCCTCTCCGATCTCGATCCCGGCAGCCTGACGGGGCGCGACCGCCTCGTTCATCGCTCGCGCCGCGCGGAAAAAAATGGGCCGCACCAAGGTGCGGCCCAAGTTTAGGGAGGAAACGCCTAGAAGACGTACGGTAGGACCGCAACCAGCGATCGATACCGCACTGCACAATTTAGGTTCTCCCGCCGGGAAGTCAAGCACCTTTTCGAAACACCTAGGCAGGGCTGGCGACTCCTGACCCGATGGATCGAATTCGCTCGCCGCCGACGGACTACGGATGTGCAACGCACAAGAGATTCCCGAATGCGACCCGCAAGCTGCGCTGTTCCTCGACCTTGACGGCACGCTGATCGAGATCGCCGCCCGCCCCGACCGCGTCCGGGTGCCCGCGGGCCTGCCGGCCCTCCTCGACGATCTCTCGCGCGAGCGAGAAGGCGCGCTGGCAGTCGTCAGCGGCCGGGCGCTCGCCGATATCGACCGGCTGCTGGCGCCGTGGCGGGGCGCCGCGGCGGGGCTCCACGGCGGCGAGCGGCGCCGCGCCGACGCGACGCTCGATCTCGCCTTCGACGAGCGGGCGGCGCGCTCGCTCGTCCGGCTGCGTCCGCGCCTCGCCGCGCTGGCGGCGGGTATGCCGGGCGTCTTCGTCGAGGACAAGGGGGGCGCCCTCGCCGTGCATTACCGCACCGCTCCGGCGCGCGAAGGCGCGCTGCGCGCCGCGGCGCGCGCGCTCTCGGCCGAGTTCGCGCCGGCGCTGCAGTTCGGCGAAGGCAAGATGGCGTTCGAATTCCGCCCGCCTTTCGCGAGCAAGGGGACCGCGATCGCCGCCTTTCTCGCGGAGCCGCCCTTTCGCGGCAAGAAGCCGATCTTTGTCGGCGACGACCTGACCGACGAGGACGGCTTCGCCGAGGTCAATCGCCGCGGCGGTCTCGCGATCCGGGTCGGCGCCCTCGGCGGCAGCGCGGCGCGTTTTGTCCTTCCCTCGGTCGCGGCGGCGCTCTCCTGGCTCGCCGCCGGCCGCGGCGGTTGAACAAGGATGCGGGAACGACAATCGCCCAACGACGTTTGGCACTGTAACGGCGAAGAGGGCAGAAAAATGGCAAACGGGGACCTGTTGGAGGCGCGCGCGCGGGCGGACCTCTATCTCTACGAAGGTGAAACGCCCTCTTATCGCGCCGCCGCGCCGAGCCGGCGGCTCGTCGTCGTCTCGAACCGCGTCGCGCCGATCGACAACCGCCAGCCCGATTCGGGCGGGCTCGCCGTCGCCATTCGCTCCGCCTTGTTGCAGTCCGGCGGTATGTGGTTCGGCTGGAGCGGCGAGGTGGCCGACGGCGGCGCCGAAACGCCGCTCGTCGTCGCGGAAGGGCGGCTGACCTACGCCACCATCGATCTGTCGCGCATCGACTACAACGAATACTACATCGGCTTTGCCAATCGCGTGCTGTGGCCGCTGTTTCATTTCCGCAGCGCGCTCGTCGAGTATTCGCGCCAGAACCTCGCCGGCTATCTGCGCGTCAACCGGCTCTTCGCCCGCCGCCTCGCGCCGATGCTGTCGCCCGAGGACATGATCTGGGTGCACGACTATCACCTGATCCCGCTCGCCGAGGAATTGCGCCGGCTCGACCAGACGCAGCCGATCGGCTTTTTCCTGCACACGCCGTTTCCGCCGGCCGAGCTGTTGCGCATCCTGCCCAACCACCGCGAGCTGGTGCGCGCGTTGTGCGCCTACGATCTGGTCGGCTTTCACACCAGGACCGATCTCGTGGCGTTCCGCGACTACCTGTTGCGTTGGGCCGGGGCGGAGGATCTCGGAGGCGGGCTGCTGCGCGCCTTCGGCCGCCTCGTCGAGGCGCGCGTCTTCCCGATCGGCATCGACGTCGCGACGATCGCCGCCCAGGCGGCGCAGGCCGCCACCAGCCGCCACATGCGGCGGCTGCGCCAGAGCATCGGCGAGCGCGCCCTGATGATCGGGGTCGACCGGCTCGACTATTCGAAGGGCCTCATCAACCGCTTCGAGGCCTACGGACATCTGCTCGAAGCCTATCCGGAGACGCGCGGCCGCATCGTCTTCATGCAGATCGCTCCGCCCTCGCGCTCCGAGGTGCCGGAATACCGCGGAATCCGCAAGAGCCTCGAAACCGCCGCCGGCCACATCAACGGGCGCTACGGCGAATTCGATTCGACGCCGCTGCGCTACATGAACAAGGGTTTCAGCCATCGCATCCTCGCCGGCTTTTTCCGCGCCAGCCGGATCGCGCTGGTGACGCCGCTGCGCGACGGTATGAACCTCGTCGCCAAGGAATATGTCGCCGCGCAAAACCCCGCCGATCCGGGGGTCCTCGTACTGTCGTGCTTCGCCGGTGCGGCGCAGGAATTGAGCGAGGCGGTGATCGTCAACCCATTCGACATCGAGGGCATGGCCGAGGCCATCCGGCAAGGGCTCGAGATGCCGCTCGGCGAGCGCCGCGAGCGCTGGAGCGCGATGCTGCGGGTGCTCGAAAAGAACGACATCAGGGCCTGGCGCGAAGGCTTCATCGACGCCCTTTCGCATTGCGCCGAGCGCACCTGATGCGCGATGCCGCCGTGATGCGGCTGGTCGGCGACATCGGCGCCACCAACGCGCGTTTCGGCCTCGTCTCGCCCGAGGGCGGGGTGCTGCATAGCCGGGTCTGCGCCGTCGACGATTATCCCTCGATCGAGCGCGCGATCGCCGCCTATCTCGAAGAGCGTGGGCCGCTGCCGATGCCGCGCGAGGGCGCGCTCGCAATCGCCTCGCCGGTCACCGGCGACAGCATCTCGATGACCAACCACCCGTGGCGCTTTTCGGTCGCGGCCCTGCGCGCGAGCCTCGGCTTCGACCGGCTCGAGGTGATCAACGATTTCACCGCGGTGGCGCTGGCGCTGCCTTATCTCGGCGATGCCGACCGGATGCCGGTCGGCGGCGGCGCCCCGGTGGCGGGGGCGCCGCTGGCGGTGCTCGGCCCGGGCTCGGGACTGGGTGTCTCCGGCCTGGTGCCGTCGCCGGGCGGCGGCTGGGTCGCGCTGACCGGCGAGGGCGGGCACGTGAGCCTGCCGGCCGAGAGCGAGCGCGAAAGCGCCGCCATTTCACACATGCGGCGGCAATTCGACCACGTCTCGGCCGAGCGGGTGCTTTCCGGGCCGGGGCTCGTCAACCTCTACAACGCGCTCGCCGCCCTCGACGGCGTGCCGTCGAAGGCCTATACGGCGGCGCAGATCACCGACCCCGCGACCGGCGCCGGCGATCCGCTGTGCGCCGAAGCGGCGCGGCTCTTTTGCGCGATGCTGGGGACGATCGCCGGCGATCTGGCGCTGACCCTCGGCGCCCGCGGCGGCGTTTACGTCGCGGGCGGGATCGTGCCGAAGCTCGGGCCCGCCTTCGCCGATTCCCTGTTTCGTGAGCGCTTCGAGGCGAAAGGCCGGCTGCGTGCCTATCTCGCGCCGATCCCGACCTATGTCGTGACGCATCCGCTGCCCGCCTTTCTCGGCTGCGCGGCGGCGCTCGGCCGCGGCCGCAGCTGAGCCCGCCGCGCCCTGATCCGCCGCCTACCGGCATTCTCCTCCCATTCGCTCCGCCGCAGGCAGGAGAGGGTTGGGGCGGGGGTATGGCTCGGACTACGATCGGACCCCATTTCTGTGTAGGATGACGCCGCGTCTTCAAGGGTCGAGGGTTCGATGAGCGGGATGGACGAGAGAGGCGTCGAAGCCGGCCGGCGCGAGCGCCGGCGGATTCGCGAGGGCGGGTTTATCGGGCCGACGGCCGGGCTGGCGCCCGGCAATGTGCAGGCCAATCTCGTCGTCCTGCCGAAGGCGCTGGCGCACGATTTTCTGCGCTTCGCCCAGGCGAATCCGAGGCCCTGCCCGGTGCTCGCCGTCTCCGAGCCGGGCGACCCGCGGCTGCCGAGCCTCGGGGAGGATCTCGACATACGCACCGATTTGCCGCGCTACCGCGTGTGGCGCCGCGGCCAACTGGTCGACGAGCCGACCGACCTCCGGGATGTCTGGCGCGACGACCTCGTCTCCTTCGCGCTCGGCTGCTCGTTCTCGTTCGAAACGGCGCTCGTCGAGGATGGCATCGAGCTGCGCCACATCACCTTGGGCTCGAACGTGCCGATGTACCGCACCAATGTGCCCTGCGTCGCGGCGGGGCCGTTCCGCGGCCCGCTCGTCGTCTCGATGCGCCCCTTGAAGCCGGCCGACGCGATCCGCGCCGTGCAGATCACCTCGCGCTTCCCCTCGGTGCATGGCGCGCCGGTGCATTTGGGGCTACCCGCCGCGATCGGCATCACGGATGTCGCCAAACCCGATTACGGCGACGCGGTGCCGGTCTACGAGGACGAGCTGCCGGTCTTCTGGGCTTGCGGCGTCACCCCGCAGGCGGTCATCGCCGAGGCGCGGCCCGAATTCTCGATCACCCACGCGCCGGGCGCGATGCTGATCACCGACCTGCGCAATTCGCGGCTCGCGAGCCTCTGAGGCCTCGACCGAAAGTGCGCCCGGCAAAACCTACGGTTTATTCGTCGCCCCCGCGCAAGCGGGGGTCCAGGGCGACCGATGCGACCCGGAAACCCTGGTTTCCCGCTTTCGCGGGAATGACGCCGTCTTCGGTCGATCCATAAAGACCGCGTGCCCGCCGCCGCCGGCCTCCCCTCGCTCGTCGACCGGATCGAAGCGCTGATCCAGGTCGATGTCGGGCGCCATATCGGCCCGCTCTTCGAGGCGGCGCGCGGCGGCCTCGCGAGCGCCGCCGAAGCGCTCGTCGCGGGCCCGGCGAAGGCGGTCGGCATCATCACCGGCTTCTATGTGCCGCAGGGCTCGCCGCCGGCGGCCGAGACGGACGGGCCGCTCGGCGCGGCATTGATTGCGCGCGGCCTCCTCGCCCTCGGCATCCCTTGCCGGCTCGCCACCGACGAGCCCTGCCGGCCCGTCTGTGCCGCCGCGCTCGCGGCGGCGGGGGCGCGGGACGTGCCGCTCGACATCGCCGCGCTCGGCGTCCCCATCGACGGGCTCGTCGCTGCCTGGCGAGAGGCCGGAGTCAGCCATGCGATCTCGATCGAGCGCTGCGGCAAGAGCGCCGACGGCGCGCCGCGCAACATGCGCGGAATCGATATCGGCAGCCATATGGTGCCGCTCGACGACCTTTTCCTCGCCGGGCCGTGGGGGACGATCGCGATCGGCGACGGCGGCAACGAGATCGGCATGGGGGCGCTCCCGCGCGCGCTGATCGCGGCCAATGTCGCGCACGGGCAGACAATCGCCTGCGTCACGCCGGCGCGGCATCTGATCGTCGCCGGCGTCTCGAATTGGGGGGCTTACGCGCTCCTCGGCGCACTCGCGGCCCGGCGTCCCGACCGGCGCGCGGCGCTCCTTGCCTGTCTCGACGAGAAGCTCGACCGGCATATCCTCGAGGCGATGGTACGCGAGGGGCCGGCGGTCGATGGCGTGACGCGCCTGCAGACGCTGACCGTCGACGGCTTCGAGCCCGAACGGCACCACCGCGTGCTGCGCAACATCCGCGCCCTCATCGAGGCGGGCGATGCGGCCTGAGGCCTTCTTCTTCGAGGGCTACGCCTATGACGAGGCGGTCGCGACGCTGTCCTTGCGCTACCGCTTCGACTCGGGCCCCGAATTCGAGGAAACCCTCGCCTTCGAGCCGCCGCGGCGGGAATTGTCGCGCCGCGAGCGCGAAGCCCTCGATCGCGTCTTTCGCCTGCTCCTGCTCTTTTGCGGCGTCAGCTATTACAAGGCCTACATCCCGCCGCGCCTCAAATGCGAGGCTTTCCCGCTCGACGCCGTGACCGGGGAGTTTCTGCGCCAATTCTACGAAAAAGGGCTCGCCGAGTTCGCCTACAGGAACCGCCTCTCGCTCGCCGGCCATATCGAATTCGAGACGCAAGCGGCTTCAGCCCCCGGGCCGGTCGCGCTCGACCTGCGGCGGCGCACGCTGGTGCCGGTCGGCGGCGGCAAGGACTCGATCGTCACCCTCGAATGCCTGCGGCAGGAGGGCGTGCCCGTCACTCTCTTCGCCCTCGGCGAGGCGGAACCGATCGCCGCGACGATCGCCGCCTCGCGGCTTCCCGCGGTGCGGGTGCGCCGCCGCCTCGACGAGGGGCTCCTCGCCCTCAACCGCGCCGGCGCCCTCAACGGACATGTGCCGATCACCGGCATCTTGAGCGCGATCGCGCTCGCCGCCGCGATTCTCGACGGCGAAAGCGCGGTCGCCATGTCGAACGAGCATTCGGCGAGCGCTCCGAACCTCGTTTCGGACGGCGTCGCGGTCAATCACCAATGGTCGAAATCGCTCGAATTCGAGACGCTGTTCGCGCGTTACCTCGCCGACCATATCGCGACGGGGCTCGAATATTTTTCATTCCTGCGGCCGCTCTCGGAAATCGAGATCGCCCGCCGGTTTTCCCGCAACCGGCAATATTTCGCGGCCTTCCGCAGCTGCAACACCGCCTTCCGGCAGAGCGTCGCGGCGCGCGGGGCGCATTGGTGCGGCGATTGCCCGAAATGCCGGTTCGTCTTTCTGGCGTTGGCGCCGTTTCTCGACAAGCGCGATCTCTGCGCCATCTTCGGGCGCGATCTCCTCGATGAGGAGGCGCAAACGGGCGGCTTCGCCGCGCTCTGCGGCCTTGACGATCACAAGCCCTTCGAATGCGTCGGCGAGGTGTCCGAGAGTAGGGCGGCCATCGCGCACCTCGCGGGCGAGCCGGAGTGGCGCGAGGATCGCGTGGTCCGGCGGCTCGCCGCCGACTACCCGGAACTGGCGCTCGCCGCGCGGGACTACGAGGCCTGGTTCACGGCGCGGCATCCGCACCGCGTCCCGCGCGCCTTTCTGGAGGCGCTCGATGCGTGCGGCTGACCTCGGGCGGAAGCGCGTCGGGGTCTGGGGCTTGGGGCGCGAAGGGCGGGCCGCGATCGCGCTTCTGCGCCGGCATCATCCGGGCCTGCCGATCGTGCTCCTCGACGACAAGGACGACGAGGAAGCGGCCGCGAGCCTCGGCCCTTGTGTGACATGCGCGTTCGGGGCGGCGGCGATCGGGCGCGCGCTCGACAGCCTGGAGGTCGTTGTCAAATCGCCGGGCGTCAGCCTCTACCGCCCCGAGATCGCGCGGGCCCGCGAGAAGAGCGTGAGCTTCACCTCGCTGCTCAATTTGTGGTTCGCCGAGCCGCGCGCGGCGAAGACGATCTGCGTCACCGGCACGAAGGGAAAGAGCACGACCGCGGCGCTCCTCGCGCATCTGTTGCGCGCGCTCGGCCACAAGGTCGCGCTCGCCGGCAATATCGGGGTCGCGCTCGGCGAGCCCGACACGGCGGCGGCCGAGTTCGTCGTCATCGAGGTGTCGAGCTACCAGGCGGCGGATTTCGACGGGCTCTGCGACATCGCGGTCTTGACCTCGCTCTTTCCGGAGCACCTCGACTGGCACGGCTCGCTCGACAATTACTACCGCGACAAGCTGCGCCTGCTCGCCCACGCCCGCCGCTCCGTCATCGAGAGGGAAGCCGCTGCGAGAGCCGCATCGCCACCGGCCGCGGCCGTTCTTTTCAACGACGAGGGGGGCCTGCACGCGCGCGGCAACCTCGTCTTTGCCGGCGCCCGCTTCGTCGGCGAGATCGCCAACCGCTATCTCGCGCGCCCGCACAACCGGTCGAACTTGTGCGCCGCGCTGTCGGTCGTCGAATTGTGCGCCGGCGATTTGCCGCGCGCGCTTGCCGCCGCGGCCGATTTCATTGGTCTGCCGCACCGCCAGCAGGAATTGGGCGAGGTCGGCGGCGCCCTTGTCGTCGACGACAGCATATCGACGACGCCGGAATCGACGATCGCCGCGCTCGGCGTGTACCAGGGACGCGACATCACGCTGATCCTCGGCGGCTACGATCGCGGGATCGACTACGAAAAGCTCGTCGAATGCCTCTGCGGCGGTGCCGCCAGATCAGTCATCTGCCTCGGCGCGAGCGGCAGTCGCATCCGCGGGGCGCTCGCCCATGCGCGCTTCCCGGGCGCGCTCCATCGCGCTGTCTCGATGCGGGAGGCCGTCGATCTGGCGCGCCAACTGACCCCGAAGGGCGGCGTCGTGCTGCTTTCGCCGGCCGCGCCGAGCTATGGCCAATACCGCGATTTCATCGAGCGCGGACGCGATTTCGCGGCCAGGATCGGCCTTCCTGTCCGATGACGCGCGCGCTCGTCCTGGCGACCGCGATCGTCGCGGCGGGTTGCGCGGGGCAGCCGGTGCTTCTGCAAGGCGACGCCAAATCGGCGGTCGTCGGGTACAGCGGGGATCTCGCCGCCACCGCCGCTGTCGCCAAGCGCCATTGCGAGCGCTATCAGCGCGCCGCGACACTGACCAGTCACGACCTCGACACCGCTTATTTCGCCTGCGTGCGGCCGTGAGCGAGGCGAGCGCGGCATCGCTGCGCGCGAGCGTCGTGACGCTCGCCATTCTGTGGTTCGCCGGCGCGGATCTGCGCCTCACCATGCTGGCGGTGCCGCCGGTGCTGCCGCTCATTCATCACGATCTGGCGATGAGCGAAAAGGCGGTCGGTGCGCTCGCCGGCCTGCCGGTGCTGCTGCTTGGGCTCGTCGCGCTGCCGGGCTCGCTGTTGATCGCCCGGCTCGGCGCTCGCCGCGCCGCGATCGTCGCGCTCCTCGTCGTCGCCGCGGCCTCGGCGGCGCGCGGCCTCGGGCCGTCGCTGCCGGTGCTGTTCGCGATGACCTTCGCAATGGGGGCGGGCGTGTCGGTATTGCAGCCGGCGCTCCCCTCGCTCGTCGGCGAATGGTTCCCGCGCTCGCCCGGCTTTGCGACGGCGGTCTATGCGAACGGGCTGCTGATCGGCGAGGCGGTCCCCGCCGCGCTGACGATCCCCATCGTGCTGCCGCTCGTCGGCGGCAGCTGGGAGGCGAGCTTTGTCGTGTGGTCGCTGCCGGTGGCGGCGACGGCGGTGTTGCTGGCGCTTGCGACCCCCGGCGCGGCGCGGCCGGGGGCGCGCGGGCGGGCGCGGTGGCTGCCCGATTGGAAGAGCGGCGACACCTGGCGGCTGGGGCTCTTGCAGGGCGGCACCGGCGGGCTCTATTTTTCGACCAACGCCTTCATCCCGGACTATCTGCACGCGATCGGTCAGAAGGGGCTCGTCAGCCTGGCGCTCGGCGCGCTCAATGCCGGCCAATTGCCGGCCTCGCTGGTCATTCTTCTATGGGCGCGCTCGTTGCAGAAGAGCCGGGTGCCGTTTGTCGCGATGCCGCTCGTCGGCGTCCTCGGGCTGTTGCTGCTGCCGCTGCAGGTCCGCCCGGTCGCGGTCCTCGGCGCCGGGATCGTCGGCTTCGCCTGCGCCTTCGTCTTGATCCTGACCCTCGCCTTGCCGCCGCAGCTCGTCGCGGCGCGCGAGGTGCATCGCCTCTCGGCCGGCATGTTCGCGATCGGCTATTCGCTGTCCTTTCTGATCCCGCTCCTGGGCGGCGCGGTGTGGGACGCGACGCGGCTGCCGGCAGGCGCCTTTGCCGGCAGCGCGATCGGCGTGGCGATACTGTTCGGCGCCGGGCTCGCGCATCGCCCGCCGCGCCCGCTCTCGCGATAGGCCCTATCCGGCGGCGGCGCCGGCCGGCAGCAATCGGCCGGGGTCGCGCGGCGCGACCAGCCGCGCGATCACGGTCGCCAGTTCCTGCTGCTTGTAGGGCTTGTCGAGCCGCGGCAGCTTCGGCCCGTCGGGCACCATGCCGGCATAGCCCGTGGCGACGACGACCGGCAGCCCGGGCCGGTCGCGCTGGATGCGCGCGGCCAGTTCGTGCCCGTCCATCCCAGGCATCGCGTAATCGGTAATGACGAGATCGATGGCCGGGTCGTCGGCGAGGGCGGCGAGCGCGAGCGCCGCCGATTCCGCCTGGATGGCGGCGTGCCCCAGATCCTCCAGCATCGCCGCCGTGCCGGCGCCGACGATCGGGTCGTCGTCGACCACCAGCACGCGGCACGCGCGCACCGCCTCGATCGGCGGCGGCAATACCCGCGGCGGCGGCGCGGCGCTTTTCCCGCGCGGCGCCGCCGGCAGAAACAGCTCGACGGTCGTGCCGGCGCCGAGCCGGCTCTTGATCCGCATGCCGCCGCCCGATTGCGCCGCAAAGCCGTCGACCATCGAGAGGCCGAGACCGGTGCCGCGGCCGCGGTCCTTGGTCGTGAAGAACGGCTCGGTGGCACGGCGCAGCGTATCCCCGTCCATGCCGACGCCGGTGTCGCTGACCGCGATGCGGATGTACTCGCCCGCCGCCAGCCCGGGGACGTCGCCCTCGCCGATCTTTTCGCCGCGCGCGCCGATCGTCAGTTTGCCGCCGAGCGGCATCGCGTCGCGCGAGTTGACCGCGAGATTGACGAGCGCGAGTTCGAGCTGGCTCGGATCGACCTGCGTCGGCACC
>DASYYD010000465.1:0-13983 GCA_035934195.1 Allostellaceae bacterium
GTCAGCCTGGCGATGCATCTCACCATCACCGGCAAGCAGGTCGACGTCGGCGGCGCCCTGCGCCGCCACGTCGAGGACAGCCTCGATACAATTCTCGGCAAATATTTCCGCACCGCGATCGAGGCGCATGTCGTGTTTGCGAAGGAGGCGCATCTCGATCGCGCCGACCTCTCGATCCGGGTCGGCCGCGGCATCCTCGTCAACGCCACGGCCGCGGCGTCCGGCTTCTACCCCGCTTTCGACACGGCCGCCGAACGCCTCGGCAAGCAGCTGCGGCGCTACAAGCGGCGGCTGCGCGATCACCATTCGACGGCGCGCGAGGAAGCGAGCGAGCTGGCCCGCGCCTACATCCTGGCGCCGCCTGAGGAAGAAACCGCAGAGGGCGAGGAGGGGGGCGCACCCGCCGTCATCGCCGAGATGAGCACCGAATTGCCGAATTTGACGGTCGGCGAGGCGGCGATGCGCATGGATCTCGCCGACGCGCCGGTGCTGTTGTTCCGCAACCGCTCGCACGGTGAGCTGAATTTGGTCTATCGCAGGGCCGATGGTAATATCGGCTGGATCGACCCGGCACTGGATCCTGCGGGTCGGCGGACCCGGTGATCGGCGTGATCCGAGTGCTTGCGACAGTGGGGCGGGGCTGAGGCCGAACGGGGTTCCGCAGGTCGATTCATGGAGATCAGCGATCTGATCACGCCGAAGGGCGTCATCTCCCAGCTGCGCACGCCGAGCAAGAAGCAGGCCCTCTTGGAGCTGGCGAAGCGGGCCGCGTCCGTCAGCGGCGCCGAGGAACGCACGATCTACGACTTCGTGCTGGAGCGCGAGCGGCTCGGCACGACCGGTATCGGGATGGGCACCGCCGTCCCGCATGCGCGGCTGCCCAACTTGACGAGGCTCTACGGGGTCTTCGCCCGCCTGGAAAAGCCGATCGATTTCGAGGCCATCGACGATCAGCCGGTCGATCTGATTTTCCTGCTGCTCGCGCCGGAGGCGGCGGGCGCCGACCATCTGAAGGCGCTGGCGCTCGTCTCGCGGCTGTTGCGCGACCGCGCGGTGTGCGACAAGCTGCGCGGCACCGACAAGCCCGATGCCCTCTACGCGCTGCTGACCGACCGCACCGCGACGCACGCCGCCTGAATCGTGCGGTCAATGCACGCTGAGCGCCTCCATGTCGTGCTGCATCAGCGTCGCCGACGCCAGCTCGCGGCTCGGCAGCAGCGCGATCTGCGTGCCGTCCGCCGCATGAACGGCATAGCCGACGACGTCGTTGACGACGACCTGTTTCACATACGCGATCTGTTCGATGCCGAGGCGCGCGAATTCGCCCGGCGATATCTCGGCGAGCCAGGCGGTCTCGCTCATGGCGCCTTCTCCCCGTCGGCGCCGCGGTCCGTTATCTCGACGGTGCGCACGCGCGTCTCGACCGTCGGCCGCACCAGGTCGATGTTCAACAGGCCGTTGTCGAGCCAGGCGCCACTGACCTCGATCCCTTCGGCGAGCACGAACGACCGCTGGAATTGCCGGGCGGCAATGCCGCGATGCAGGTAGACCCGCTCGGCGTCCTCGCTCTGCTTGCCCCGGACGACGAGTTGGCTGTCTTCGACAGTGATCGCGAGATCGCTCATCCTGAACCCGGCGACGGCGAGGGTGATGCGCAGGGAGTTCTCGCCGAGCTGCTCGATGTTGTAGGGCGGGTAGCCGTCGGTCGACACCTTGTTGACGCGGTCGAGTGCCCGCTCGAAATGATCGAACCCAAGCAGCAGCGGGGAATTGAACAGCGACAGCCGGGACATGCGTTCATCTCCTCGTCGATGAGCGAGAGTGCCCCGGCCGGGCCCGCACGCGGCGCCCGGCCGGATTCATCCGAAGATTTGGGGCCGACGGCCGCGGAATCAAGCGACGCGGCGGCACCGGTGGAGGCCTCGGATGCCGAGAGCGAGCTTCGAACGGTTATGGCGCCGACGCAGGATGCCGCGCCGGAACGACGTGGGCGAGGCCGATCTCGAGCGGTTCGCGGCACTGCACGCCGCCGTGCAGCAGGCGTGGAACGAGGGCGACCTCGAAGCGCTGCGGCGGTTGACGACGCCCGCGATGGCGGCCTGGTTCGAGGGCGAGATCGAGCGCCTCGCGCGCGAGGGTCTGCGCAACGTCGTCGCCGGCGTCGCGTTTCTCGCCGCCGAGCCCCGCGAAGCGCGGCGGGAAGGCGATACGGAGTACGCGACGGCGCTCCTGCGCTGGCGGGCGCTCGACTATCTCGTTCGGACGCAGGGTGCGCAAGCCGAGCCGGAGGCCGTCGGCGGCGATCCCCGCACGCCGGTCGAGATCGAGGAGATGTGGACCTTCGCGCGCCGCGGCGAGGGCGATTGGCGGTTGTCGGCCATCCACCAGGTTTGAGAGCCCCCTCACGGCCAAGCCGCGAGCGGCGGCAGCGACATCAGGATCGCCTCGACGTTCCCGCCGGTCTTCAGCCCGAAGATCGTGCCGCGGTCGTAAAGCAGGTTGAACTCGACATAACGGCCGCGGCGGACGAGCTGATGCTCTCGCTGCTGCGCCGTCCACGGCAGCCGCATGCGCGCCCGCACGATCGGCGCAAAGGCCTCCAGAAAGGCGAGGCCGACCGCCTGGACGAACGCGAAATCGCGCTCCCAGTCGCCGCTGTCGAGATAATCGAAGAAGATGCCGCCGGCGCCGCGCGGCTCGCCGCGGTGCGGCAGAAAGAAATACTCCTCGCACCAGGCCTCGAAGCGCGCATGACATGCGGGGTCGTAGCTTGCGCAGGCCGCGGCGAGGGCGGCGTGAAACGCCTCGGCCGCGGCCGGGTCGGGGTAGATCGGGGTCAGATCGGCGCCGCCCCCGAACCAGGCCTTGGTGGTGACGATGTGCCGCGTGTTCAGGTGCACCGCCGGCACCAGCGGCGAGCACATGTGCGCGACGAGCGAGATGCCGCCCGCCCAGAAGCGGGGATCCTGCGCCGCCCCGGGGATGTCCTTCCGGAATTCCGGGGAGAATTCGCCGTGCACGGTCGAAACGTTGACCCCGACCTTCTCGAAGACCCGCCCCTTCATGATCGCGATGGTGCCGCCGCCGCCGCCCGGACGCAGCCATGGCCGGCGCTCGAAGCGGGCGGGTGCGCTCGCGGCCGGAGCGAGGCTCGCGAACTCGCCCTCGATCGCCTCGAAAGCGGCGCAGATCCGGTCGCGCAACTCGGCGAACCACGCCTCGGCCCGCGCGCAACGGTCGGGATCGGGCGGAAAACCGTCGCTCATGCTTCCGCAAACCCTCCGTTTTGGCGCAACGCCTCGGCGAGCGCGATGGCGCCCGCCAGCGCGACGTTGAGCGAGCGGGCCGGCGGGCGCAAGGGTATGACGAGGCGGGCGGCGGCCATCCGGTGCACCGCCTCGGGGACACCGGCGGTTTCCCGGCCGAGGAGGATTGTGTCCTCCGGCGCGAAGGTGAAACGGTGCAGCGGCACGCTGCCGCGGGTCGTCATCAGGATGAGCCGCGAGGCCGGGTCGCGGCCGGCGAGGAAAGCCTCCCAGGATGCATGCCGGCATACCGCCAGCTCCGCCGCGTAGTCGAGCGCCGCCCGCTTCAGCCGCTTGTCGTCGAGCAGAAAACCCATCGGTTCGATAAGATCGACCGCGACGCCGAAACAGGCCGCGAGCCGCAACAAGGCCCCGGTATTCTGCGGAATGTCCGGCTCGAATAGGGCGAGGCGCAAGGAAATTCGAAGCTCGCGGTCATGCGGGTTTTCATTCGACGCCGATCGCATTATACCGGTTTCATCCTTGGCTGTTCTGGTCATGGTTTATGCGGCAGTCTGTCGCATAGTTCGGGAATTTCAACGGTATAGCTTGCGATCGCCGCCGGTGTCCGGGGTTGCCGGCGGGAGGCGCGAGGTTTTGCATGTTCGAGCTGCCTCAATCTCCAGTTACCATATTTGGCCGGGCCGCCCGCGCCCCGGCGCCGCGAGTTTCAGGACCGCTTAGGAGAGCATGATGGCCGACGCCCGCAGAGGCCCCTCGAACGGGATCGTCCGCTGGATCGATTACCGGCTGCCTTTCGTCAAGTTCGTCGAACACGAACTCTACGAATACCCGACGCCGCGCAACCTGAACTATTGGTGGAATTTCGGGTCTCTCGCCGGAATCACGCTCGTCATCATGATCCTGACCGGCATATTTTTGGCGATGCAATATACGCCGAACGCCGGCATGGCCTTCGATTCGGTCGAGCGCATCATGCGCGACGTGAATTATGGATGGCTGTTGCGCTACGTCCACATGAACGGAGCGTCGATGTTCTTCATGCTGGTTTATATCCACATCTTCCGCGGCCTTTATTACGGCTCGTACAAGGCGCCGCGCGAGCTGCTGTGGATGCTCGGCGTCGTCATCCTGCTGTTGATGATGGCGACGGCCTTCATGGGTTATGTGCTGCCGTGGGGGCAGATGAGCTATTGGGCCGCCACCGTGATCACCAACCTGTTTTCGGCGATTCCGGTGGTCGGCCACGGCATCGTCACGTTTTTGTGGGGCGGCTTCGCCGTCGCCAACCCGACGCTCAACCGGTTTTATTCGCTCCACTACCTGCTGCCCTTCATCATCGTCGCCGTGGTCGGGCTGCATCTGGTCGCACTGCACACGCACGGCTCGAACAACCCTCTCGGCATCGACGCCAAGGGCCCGCAGGATTCGATCCCGTTCCACCCCTACTACACGATCAAGGACCTGTTCGGCCTGACCGTCTTTCTGATCTTCTTTGCCTTCATCGTGTTTTACGCGCCGAATTTTCTGACCAATCCGGACAACTACATCCCGGCGGATCCGTTGAAGACGCCGCTCGACATCGTGCCCGAATGGTATTTCCTGCCGTTCTACGCGGTCCTGCGCTCGGTGCCGAGCAAGCTGTTCGGCGTCATCCTGCTGTTCTCGTCGATCTTCATCCTGTTCGTCCTGCCATGGCTCGACACCTCGGCCGTGCGCAGCGCCCGCTTCCGGCCGATCTACAAATGGGTGTTCTGGCTGTTGGCGATCGATGTCGTCGTTCTCGGCTGGGTCGGCGACCATCCGCCGGAAGGGATGTACGTGCTCATCGGCCGCTTTGCCACGCTCTATTATTTCGTCCACTTCCTGATCCTTTTCCCGCTGATCGGCAAGATCGAGCGGCCGCGGCCGCTGCCGGCCAGCATCGGCGCGGCGGTAATCGGCGCTACACCCCCGCCGGTCGCCGGCGCCCCGGCCGAGACGCGGTGACGCGATGTTGAAGGAAGTTGCGGCCGCCGTCCTCGCCTGCGGGTTGGCGCTCGCGCCGGGGCTGGCGCGGGCCGAGGATCAGCCGCCGCTGCCGAAAGAGGAATGGCCGTTCCGCGGCATCTTCGGCACCTACGACGAGGCAGCGCTGCAGCGCGGTTTCCAGGTCTACAAGGCGGTCTGCTCGGCCTGCCACAACCTAGACCGCCTGCACTACAGCGATCTCGCCGGGGTCGGCTACGACGCGGGCCAGATCAAGGCGATCGCGGCGCAGTATCGGGTGACCGACGGGCCCGACAAAGAGGGCAAGATGTTCAAGCGCCCGGCCCGGCCTTCGGATAGCTGGGTCGGGCCGTTCCCCAACGAGGAAGCGGCGGCCGCCACCTTCGGCGGCGCCGCGCCGCCCGACCTGTCGATGATCGTCAAGGCGCGCGAGGGCGGCCCCGACTACGTCTACGGCATCCTCACCGGCTTCGCCAGCCCGCCGAAGGGCGAGACGGTCCCCTCCGGCCGCTATTACAACAAATTCTTCCTCGGGCACGTCATCGCGATGCCGCCGCCGCTCAATCCCAACGCCGTCAAATATGCCGACGGCACGGCGGCGACGGTGCCGCAGATGGCGCACGACGTCGCCAGCTTTCTCGCCTGGGCCTCGCATCCCAATCTCGACGAGCGCCACCGCACCGGCTTCAAGGTGATGCTGTTCCTCATCATCGCGGCCGGCGTCTTCTATGCCGCGAAACGCAAGATCTGGTCACGCATCCACTGAGAATCTGACAGAAGTGATTTGGGCAGTTTCGAGAGCTAACCCGTCATTCCCGCGAAAGCGGGCATCCAGAGGCTTCAAAGCACCGACACTTGCTCTGGACCCCCGCTTTCGCGGGGGTGACGATAACCCGAGAGATTGCTCGCCTTATCTTGAGCGACCCTGAGCGGGAGATGACCCCTTCCGTCATCGGCATCATCGGCGGCAGCGGGCTGTATGCGATCGACGGCCTCGCCGATGTCGAATGGCGGGCCGTTGAAAGCCCGTTCGGGCGGCCCTCGGATGACATCTGCTTCGGCACGCTCGGCGGCGCGCGCATCGCTTTTGTGCCGCGGCACGGGCGGGGGCACGAGATCCCGCCGTCGGAAATCCCGTTCCGCGCCAACATCGACGCGCTGAAGCGCTGCGGCGTCAGCGACATCGTCTCGCTCTCGGCGGTCGGCAGCCTGCGTGAGGATCTCGTACCCGGCGACTTCCTGATCGTGGATCAGTTCGTCGACCAGACCTTCGCGCGGGCGAAGAGCTTCTTCGGCACCGGCTGCGTCGCGCACGTCTCGATGGCGCGGCCGGTCTGCGCCCGGCTCGGCGCGGCGCTGGCGCAGGCGGGCGGCCCGGGCATGAAGCGCGGCGGCACCTATCTCGTCATGGAGGGGCCGCAATTCTCCAGCCGGGCGGAAAGCGAACTCTACCGCCGCATGGGCTACGACGTGATCGGCATGACCAACATGCCGGAGGCGAAGCTCGCCCGCGAGGCCGAGATCTGCTACGCGACGGTGGCGATGGTCACCGACTACGATTGCTGGCACGACGCGCACGGCGAGGTGACGGTCGGCGAGATCGTCGCGGTGCTGCGGGCCAATGCGGAAAAGGCGAAGGCGCTCGTCAAGGCGGTGGTGCCGCTGCTCTCGGCATATCGGGGACCATGCCCCGAAGGCTGCCGGCATGCCCTCGAGAGCGCGCTGATCACCGCGCCCGAGCGGCGCGATCCCGAACTCGTCGCCCGCCTCGACGCGGTCGCCGGGCGGGTGTTGCGACGTCGCGATTGACTGCTGTCCTTCCGCCGCCCTTCGGGAGTAGCCTCCGGCGCGGGCGGGTGTAGGAGGTGGGATGCGCGTAGCCGGGCGGCCGATGCGCACGATCTGGCTCAGCCCGGACGAGCGCGCGGTCGAGATCATCGATCAGACGCGGTTGCCGCACGAACTCCTGATCCGCCGCCTCGAAACGCTCGGCGAGGTGGCGGCGGCGATCCGCACGATGCAGGTTCGCGGCGCGCCGCTGATCGGCGCCACGGCCGCTTACGGCATGGCGCTGGCGGCGCAGCGCGACGCCTCGAAGGAAGGGCTCGCCGCCGCCGCCGAACAACTCGCCGCGACGCGGCCGACCGCGGTCAACCTGCGCTGGGCGCTCGACGAAATGCAGCGCGCGCTCGCCGCGGTCGGCCGGCAGAGCCGGCCGCGCCTCGCGCTCGATGAGGCGCAGCGCATCGCCGACGCCGATGTCGCGATGAACAAGGCGATCGGCGAGCATGGCGCGCCGCTGATCGACGCGGCGTGGCGGCGCAAGGGCGAACGCATCAATCTGCTCACCCACTGCAACGCCGGCTGGCTCGCCACCGTCGATTGGGGCACGGCGCTGGCGCCGATCTACCGCGCCCATGACGACGGCGTGCCGCTGCACGTCTGGGTCGACGAAACCCGCCCGCGCAACCAGGGAGCGAGCCTGACCGCCTGGGAATTGGGCCAGCACGGCGTCGCCCATTCCGTCGTCGTCGACAATGCGGCCGGCCATCTGATGCGGCAGGGCCTCGTCGATCTCGTCATCGTCGGCACCGACCGCACGACCGCCGCGGGCGATGTCGCGAACAAGATCGGCACTTATCTGAAGGCGCTCGCCGCTCGGGACAACGGCATCCCCTTCTATGTCGCCGCGCCGTCGCCTTCAATCGATTGGCGCCTTGCAGACGGCGCCGACATCCCGATCGAAACGCGCGACCCGCGCGAGGTCACCCATGTCGAGGGCTGGACCGAGGAGGGCAGGCGGGTCGCCGTGCGGCTCACGCCCGAAGCGAGCCCGGCGGCGAATTACGCCTTTGACGTGACGCCGGCGCGCCTCGTCACCGGCCTCCTCACCGAACGCGGCGTCGCCGCGGCCTCGGCCGAGGGGCTGTTGGCGCTGTTCCCGGAACGCCGCGCGCGCTAGTCTGGCGCGGTCCATGCGTGCACAGAAGCCCGAATAGGCTTCGGCAGGGAGAATGAGGGCCATGAACATTCGACGGTATTCGCGCCGCCGCCTGCTCGGCACGGCGGCCGCGGCGGGTTGCGGGATCGCCGCCGGATTGGCGGCGCCGCGGCTCGTCTTCGCGCAAACGAAAAAGGCGATAAAGTTCACCCTGCCGTGGGTCCCCGAAGGCAGCGACCTCTTCGCCTTCACCGCCAAGGGCATGGGATTTTGGGACAAGCACGGGCTCGACGTCGCGGTGGCGCGCGGCATGGGGTCGGTCGCGGCGGCGGAAGCGACCGGCACCGGCCGGTTCGATTTCGGCATGGCGGCGGCGCCGGCCGCGATCCTGCAAAACGTCAAGGGATTGCCGGTGGCCGCGCTCGCTTGCTGCCAATATGACGGGACGATGGGGATCGGCGTCCTCGACGACGGGCCGATCAAGACGCCGAAGGACCTCGAAGGCCACAAGCTCGCCTCGACCGTGACCTCGGGGGACTACCCGCTGCTGCCGGCCTACGCCGCGAAAGCCGGCTTCGACCTGTCGAAGGTGACGCACCTTCAGACCGACCCGAACGTGCGCAACCGCCTCTTGCCCGAGCGCAAGGTCGATGCGATCTCGGGTTTCGCCGTCAGCATCATGCCGATCTACGCCGCCACCGGCGTCAAGGCGCATTTCATGCTCTATAGCGCCGTCGGCCTCGTCAATTACGGCTATGTGCTGTTGACGCAGCCGCAACGCGTCACGGCCGAGCCGCAGCTGTGCGCCGCTTTTGCCGACGGTCTGCTCGAAGGCCTGAAGGCGACAATGCTCGACCCCGCCGAGGCGATGAAGCTGTTCTTCAAGCAGGTGCCGGAGATGGCGCTGGCGGCGCAGTCGCGCGAGCAGATCCGGGTCGGCACCGGCATCATGGTCGATGTCGCCGCCAACCCGATCATCAAAGAGAAGGGGATGGGCTGGATCGAGCCGAAGGCCTACGAAGTGCAGACCGATCTGGTCATGAAATACCTCGCCAAACCCGGCGACAAACGCCCGAGCATGGCCTCGATGATGACCAACCGCTTTGTCGGCAGCGTCAGGATCTCCGCTGCCGAGTTCGAACGGGCGCAAAAGAATTCGCAGGAATTTCGTCGATACGTGACCTGATGGAGGCTGGCGCGCCGCTTGCGGAGAGGTTGCCTCCACGGGAGTGGTCGATGCCGGTTGTCGAGGGCAATCACTGCATCGAGGCGAGCGCGGTCAGCAAGATCTACCGGGGCGGCACGCCGGCCGCGGTGGAAGCCGTCAGCAGCGTCAGCTTCGCGGTGCCGCACGGCCAGTTCGTCGCGATCTTGGGCCCGAGCGGCTGCGGCAAGAGCACCCTCCTCATGATGGTCGGCGGGCTCGAGCCGGTCTCCTCGGGCAGCATCGTCATCGACGGCGCCCCGATGACCGGGCCGCGCACCTCGATCGGTATCATGTTCCAGGACCCGACCTTGCTGCCGTGGAAGAGCGCGCTCGACAATGTGCTGTTCCCGATCCGCGTCTTGCAGCGCCCGGTCGAGAGCTACCGCGAAACCGCCCGGAATTTGCTCGAGCGCGTCGGGCTCGACGGGTTCGAGCACAAAAAGCCGCATGAGCTGTCGGGCGGCATGCGGCAGCGGGTCGCGATCTGCCGTACCCTCGTCTACGATCCCGACCTCTTGCTGATGGACGAGCCGTTCAGCGCGCTCGACGCGATCAGCCGCGACGAGATGAACGAATTGCTGCTCGATCTGTGGCAGCAATACAGGAAGACGGCCCTCTTCGTGACGCACAGCATCCGCGAGGCGGTGCTGCTCGCCGACCGCGTGCTGGTGATGACGAAGCGGCCGGCGACGATCGTCGAGGATCTGGCGATCCCCTTTCCCCGCCCGCGCGCGATCTCGATCGGCGAAAGCCGCGAGTTCAACGCGATCTGCGCGCATCTGCGCGAGCGCATCGAGGAAAGCCACGACCGGCCGCGCTCGCGCCGCACCGGCGCCGCCCGAGAAGAGCCTGCGCCGTGAGCGCCGAGAGCCAGGCGGCGCCCGCGGTCGCCGCGCCGGCGTGCGGCCGGACCATCGGCCCGAGCCTTTATGGGCTGCGGCCGGTTCTGCTGCCGCTCGCGACCGCCGCGGCGATGCTGCTCGCATGGCAGTTCGCCGCCGTCCTATTGCGCATACCCTCGCTCGTGCTGCCGACGCCGGTCGAGATCGGCCGCGAGTTGTGGCGGGCCTTGCCGGCGCTCCTCGTCGAGGCGCTGCCGACGACGCGCGACACGCTGATGGCGTTCGGGGCGGCGAGCGCGCTGGGGGTGGTGCTGGCCGTCGCCATCAGCTATTCGCCGCTGTTGCGCGACATGCTCTATCCGAACCTCGTCTTCTTCCAGCTCGTGCCGAAGGTCGCGCTCGCGCCGCTCTTCGTCATCTGGCTCGGCGTCGGCAGCCCGTCCCGCGTCGCTTTTGCGGGCTTCGTCAGCTTTTTCCCGATCGTCATCGCGGCGGCGGTCGGCTTCGCCGGCGCCGAACCGGCGGCATTGCGGCTGTGCCGGTCGCTGACCGCGTCGGAATGGCGATGCTTCATGCTGGTGCGCTTTCCGTTCGCTCTGCCGGCGATCTTCAGCGGCATGAAGGTGGCGATGACGATGGCGGTCATCGGCGTCATCATCGGCGAATTCATCTCCTCGCAGGCGGGGCTCGGCTTTTACATCCTCAACGCCGGCTCGCGGCTCGATACGGCCGACGTGTTCGCCGCCCTCGTCGTGCTGTGCGCGCTCGGGGTGGCGCTCTACGGCGCGGTGGCGCTCGCCGAGCGCGCGGTGCGCCGCGTCTACGGCCGGCACTGAGGCAAGATGGCGCTCCTCGAGGAAACCGGCCGGCAGAGCGATATGACGCCGCCCGCGCGCTGGGCGCGCGGCGTGCTGCTGCCGCTCGGGTTTGCCGTGTTGGTGCTCGCCCTCTGGCAGATCTTCTGCGAGAGAATGCGAATCCCGCCGATATTGCTGCCGCCGCCCTCGGCGGTATGGGCGGTGTTGCGGGACAATTACGCGATCCTCCTCGAACAGGCGCTGCCGACCGCGACCGAAACCGTCGTCAGCTTTGCCGTCGCGAGCCTGCTCGGGGTCGCGCTTGCCGTTGCGCTGACCTTCTCCGCCTGGGTGCGCGAGGCGCTCTATCCGAACATCGTCATGTTCCAGCTGATCCCGAAGATCGCGCTGGCGCCGCTCTTCATCGTCTGGCTCGGGGTCGGCGAGAAGACCGCGACCGTCGTCGCCGTCTTCATCGCCTTCTTTCCGGTCGTCGTGTCGAGCGCGACCGGGCTCGCCAGCGCCAAGCCGGAAGTGCTGCAGCTCTGCCGCTCGCTCGCCGCCAGCGAATGGCAGACCTTCCGCATGGTGCGTTTCCCCTACGCGATGCCCTTCATCTTCGCCGGCATGAAGGTCGGCGTGACGATGGCGATGATCGGGGTCGTCGTCGGCGAGTTCATCACCGTGCAGAAGGGGCTCGGCTACATCATCCTGTTCGCCGCCGGGGCCGGCGAGACCGCGACGGTGCTGGCGGCGATCGTGTTGCTCTGCGGCATCGGGCTGGCGCTCTACGGCGCGGTCGAACTCGCCGAGCGGGCGGTGCGGCGCTGGTATGGCGGCGAGATGCCGGTCGGCGGCGTCATCTGACTCGCCGACATTGTCGAGCTGCCGGCCGCCGAAGTATCGTCGTCGCGATCGAGGAGAGGGGCGATGGAAGAGAAATCTGCCGTTACGCTGAAAGACCGGCTCGCCGGCTGCGTCGCCCGCTTCGCCGAGCGGCGCGAGGACTGGACCGTCTTCGGCTTCGAGACCGCCCGCGATCCGCGCTACGCGCGGGCGCAGCGCCGCTATCTCGGGGCCAGCGGCTCGACCGATCCCAACGATTTGCGCGGCTCGATCCCGGCGACCGCCTTCACGATGTCGATCCAGACGATGCCGCCCGGCAACCGCATCCCGGTGCATTGCCACGAAACGCAAGAGGTGTTCTTCATCCTCGACGGCGAATGCCTGGTGCGCTGCTGGCAGGGCGAAGAAAGCGCCGACATCAAGCTCGGGCGCTGGGATCTGGTGGCGTTGCCGCCGTTTCTGCAGCACGAGGTGTTCAACCTCGGCGAGGGCGATTGCCAATTGCAGACCCTGCTCGCGAACCCGCAGCCGCTGCGCCCGCAATACGCCGACTCCGAACTACTGAGATTGCAGGCGGCCGTCGGCTGAAGGCGCGGCCGGCCGCTCACCTCAACCCTCTTCCCGCGCGCGTGAAGAGGGAGGGACCGGCGCAGCGGGAGGGTGAGGGGCGGGAAGCAGCAAAGCGGTCGCTAGGAGTGATGCTGGCGTGAAAACCAAGATCGAGTGCGGCTGGCTCGTCGGCCATGCCGGAGAGGGTCACAATCTGTGGCGCGACGCCGAACTCGTCTATGAAGGCAGCAAGATCCTCTTCGTCGGCGAGCATTTCGCGGGCGAAGTGGACAAGGTCATCGACGCGAAGACAAAACTGGCCGTCCCCGGCTTTATCGACACGCACGTCCATTCCGGGCACCGCGCCTCGCACCGGCTCATCACGGATGTCGGCCGCCCTGACTATTTCGGTCAGCCGTTTTTCGAGATCAGCGTGCCGAAGGCGGGGACCCGGGTCGGCGGCGACCCGCGCTATGCGCGCCCCGGCGACCGCGCGGCGAGCGAGGACCTCGCCCTCAACGCACGCTTCACGGTCGCCGAACTGTTGCGCAACGGCGTCACGACCTTCGTCGAGTTCGGCAGCCAGCTGAAAGTGCAGGAGGCGCTCGACAAGGAAGTCGGCGAACTCGGCATCCGGGCTTATCTCGGCCCCGGCTTCGACAGCGGGCGCTGGGTCGGCGGACCGGACGGGAAACTGACGCGCCTCATCGACGAAGCCGCGGGGAATCGCGAATTCGCCCTCGCCCTCGACTTCATCGAGCGCCGCGCCGGGGCCTACGACGACCGCCTGCGCGGCATTCTGGTGCCTCGCGAAGTCGAGACCTGCACGCTCGATCTGCTGCGCGCCGCGGCGCGCGAGGCCGCCGCTCGGCATCTGCCCGTGGCGATTCACGCGGCCTACAACATCCACGAGTTCTTCGACATCATCCGCGAACACCAGATGACCTCGATCGAGCTGCTCGAAAAAGTCGGGCTGATGTCGCGGACGCTCAACATCGGGCACGGCAATTTCGTCGCCGAGAACCCGCTGATGAATTATTCCGGCGGCCGCGACCTCGAAATCATGGGGGCGCACCGCTGTGCCGTCTCGCACTGCCCGGTCAACGTCGCGCGGCGCGCCCGCTTTCTCGATTCCTGGGAGCGCTATCGCAAGGCCGGCGTCAACATCGCGCTCGGCACCGACACCTACCCGCGCGACATGATCATGCAGATGCGGATCGCCTCCTATGTCGGCAAGATCGCCAGCCGCAACTTGAAGGCCGCGACAGCCGGCGAGGTGTTCGAGGCCGCTACCCTTGGCGGCGCCCGCTCGCTCGGGCGGGAGGATCTGGGTCGGCTCATGCCGAGCGCCAAGGCGGACATCGTCATCGTCGATTTGACGGGGCGCGACAGCTTGCGCCTTGGGCCGGTGCGCGATCCGATCAAAAGCCTCGTCGAATGCGGCATCGGCGACGATGTCGACACGGTCATCGTCGATGGCGTCGTGCGGGTCGAGGGCGGCCGCATCCCGGGCGTCGATTTCGCCGCGCTGCGCGACGGGGCGCAG
>DASYYD010000005.1:0-4304 GCA_035934195.1 Allostellaceae bacterium
GGGGTCGAGCCCTTTGCCGCGGCGGCGGCGGCGGTCTGGATGCACGGCGAAGCGGCGCGCCGCATCGGGCCCGGCCTCGTCGCCGAGGATCTGCTCGAGGCATTGCTCCCGGTCATCGGCGATTTCGCACCCGATGGAGCAACCTCGCACGGCAAGCGTTTATCATCGCCTATTAGGGGATTGACGGCGGGGCGCCCGGCGCGTTTCGTCGGCGCCCTGCCACCATTTCTCGGATCCCGATGAGCGACCGCACAACCGGCAGTTTTTTCGAGGGCGTCTTCGACCGCACGCTCGGCAATCTGCGCAATGCCTGGCGGGAGATCGCGGAATCGGCGCGCGGCAAGCTCGCCGGCACATTGCGCCCCGAGCTCGCCGTCGACGAACACGGGCGGCTCTACCAGCAGATGCTGAACTGCCTCGACGCCAGGGGCGGCGAGGTGACGGCGCGCGCCCGCGCGGCCGATCTCGGGCGCACTTATCTCTCGCTCGACGCGGCCGGGCGCGCGCGCTTTCTGCGGCTCCTCGCCGAGGAGTTCGACGTCGACCGCGGCAAGATCGACCACGCTTGCGCCGCCCTCGTCGCGGCGAGCGGCGGAACCGAGCGGGCGGCTGCCGAGGCCGCCTTGCGCGACGCGTTGGAGCCGCCGCGCATCACGCTCTTGCGGCAGTTCAACGCGCTGCCCGAAGGGGTCAAGTTCCTCGTCGATCGGCGCGCCGAGCTGATCGATCTGAACGGCCGCGATCCGGCGTTGCACGGTCTTCAGGAGGATCTGAGGCGGCTGCTCGCCAACTGGTTCGACATCGGCTTTCTCGAGCTGAAGAGCATCACCTGGGAATCGCCGGCGGCCTTGTTGGAAAAGCTGATGGCTTACGAGGCGGTGCACGAGATCCGCAGCTGGACCGATCTGAAGAACCGGCTCGAGGCCGACCGCCGCTGCTTTGCCTTCTTTCACCCGCGCATGCCGGACGAGCCGCTTATTTTCGTCGAAGTGGCGCTCGTTGCTGGCATGGCGGGCAACATCCATGCGCTGCTCGACGAAGCCGCCCCGGTCGGTGACCCGCAGGCCGCCGACGCCGCCATCTTCTATTCGATCTCGAATTGCCAGCGCGGCCTCGTCGGGATCAGCTTCGGCGACTTCCTCATCAAGCGCGTCGTCGACGCGCTGGCGCGCCAGTTGCCGCGGCTGAAGACCTTCGCCACCCTGTCGCCGGCGCCGGGGTTTCGTGCCTGGCTCGATCACGAATGCGCGACCTCGCCGGCGACGCTGCTGTCGCAGGCCGACTGGCTCGCCATCGACGCGCTCGGCGGGGGGGCGCTGGAACGCGATCTGCGGGCGCTGCTCGACCGCCCGGATTGGCACGACAACCCGCGCCTCGTCCAAGTGCTGCGCGAACCGCTGACGCGGCTGTGCGCGCGCTATCTGCTGCGCGAGCGCGCACGCTCCGGCCGGACGCTCGATCCGGTCGCGCATTTCCACTTGAGCAACGGCGCCCGCATCGAGCGCATCAACTGGCTCGGCGACGTGTCGGCCAAGGGCCTGCAGCAATCCGCCGGGATCATGGTCAACTATCTTTACCGGCTCGCCGACATCGAGGCCAATCACGAGGCCTATAGCGGCGAGGGCGAGGTCGCCGCGGCGCCGGCCGTGCGCAATCTGCTGCGCGCCGGCTGAAGCCTCCACAGCCGCCGCTCGCCCGCTATGTCGAACGGCACGGTTGTGTTAGAACGCGCCCTCCCAAGGCGGGCGTGGCGGAATTGGTAGACGCACTGGATTTAGGTTCCAGCGATGCAAATCGTGGGGGTTCAAATCCCTCCGCCCGCACCAGGCCCGCCGTTGCGCTCCGCGCGCCCAATCAGAAAGTGACAGGCCCCCCTTCATGGAAGTCATCGAAACCAGCGCCGACGGGCTGAAACGCGAGTTCAAGATCGTCGTCCCGGCGGGAGAGATCGAGGACAAGATCACCCGCCGGCTCGACGAGCTGGGGCGCACGATCCGGCTGCCGGGCTTTCGCCCCGGCAAGGTGCCGATACAGCTGTTGCGTCGGCGATTCGGCAACGCGGTGTTCGGCGAGGTGCTGGGCGCGACGCTCGAAGACAGCACAAGCGACGCGCTGAAGGAGCGCAATTTGCGTCCGGCCTTGCCGCCGAAGGTCGACATCGTCGCGAGCGGCGAGGGCGCCGATCTCGAATACAAGCTCTCCCTCGAATTGCTGCCCGACATCCCGCAGACCGATTTCGCCGATCTCGAAATCGAGCGGCTGGTGGCCGAAGTGCCGCAGGAGGATATCGACAAGGCGGTGGCGCGGATCGCCGAGCAGCAGGGCAAAGTCGAGGCGGTCGACCGCCCGGCCGCGCAGGGCGACATCCTGCTCGCCGATGTCGAGGCGCGCGTCGGCGAGGAAGAGATCCCCGGCGGCGGCGGCACGGACCGGCGCATCGAGCTTGGCGCCGGGCATTTCGTGCCGGGCTTCGAGGAGCAGCTGGAAGGCGCGGCCGCCGGCGAGACCCGCACCGTGCGCGTCACCTTCCCCGAGGATTACGCGGCCGCCAACCTCGCCGGCAAGGAGGCGGTCTTCACCGTCGCCGTCAAGGAGGTGCAGCATCGCGAGCCGCTGCCGATCGACGACGAACTGGGACGCGCCGTCGGGCTCGAAAACCTCGCCGAACTGAAGGATGAGGTGCGCCAGCGGATGCAGCGCGATTGGGACATGCTGGCGCGCCAGCGCTTGAAGCGCGCGCTGCTCGACAAGCTCGCCGAGCGCTACGATTTCCCGGTGCCGCCGGGAATGGTCGATATCGAGCTCGAAAACCTGGTGCGGCAGGACGCGGCTGCCACCGAGCGTACGGCGGTGGGAGGCGAGGGCGGGACTACGGGCGAAGCCACGGTGGCCGAAGAAAAGACCGAGGCGGAAGGCGGCGAGAATGCCGATGCCGGCACGACCGAGGCGGACCCCGAGTCGCTCAAGGCCACCTATCGCCCGATCGCCGAGCGCCGCGTTCGCCTCGGCCTCCTCCTTGCCGAGATCGGTCGGAGCAACAATATCACCGTCACCCAGGAGGAACTCAATCAGGCGCTCGTCCGCGAGGCGAGCATGCATCCCGGCTACGAGCGCAGGGTCTTGGATTTCTACCGGCAGAACCCGGAAGCCGTCGGCAACCTGCGCGCGCCCATCCTCGAGGACAAGGTCATCGACTTCATCGTCGAACTGGCCAAGGTCGACGAGCGCAAGGTGAGCCCGCAGGAGCTTCTGGCGGAAGCGCAGGCCGAGGGCGGAGATGACGCCGCCTGAGCCTGTCCGATGCATGACCCGGCGCCGGCCGCCCGGCGCCATAGGAGGCCTTTGATGACGGACCCCTTCGAGCCCCGCATGAACACGCTGGTGCCGATGGTCGTCGAGCAGACGAACCGCGGCGAGCGCGCCTACGACATCTATTCGCGCCTGTTGAAGGAGCGGATCATCTTTCTCGTCGGGCCGATCCACGACGCCGTCGCCAGCCTGATCTGCGCGCAGCTGTTGTTCCTCGAGGCCGACAATCCGAACAAGGACATCAACTTCTACATCAACTCGCCGGGCGGCGTGGTGACTTCCAGCCTCGCGATCTACGACACGATGCAATACATCCGCTCGCCGGTGGCGACGGTGTGCATCGGCCAGGCCGCCTCGGCCGGCTCGCTGCTGCTCGCCGCCGGCGCCAAGGGCAAGCGCTATTCGCTGCCCAATTCACGGATCATGATCCACCAGCCCTCGGGCGGCGCGCAGGGGCAAGCGACCGACATCGAGATCCAGGCGCGCGAGATCCTCGCCTTGCGGGCGCGCCTCAACGAGATCTACGTCAAGCATACCGGGCAGCCGCTCGAAGCCATTCAGTCCGCGCTGGAGCGCGACAAGTTCCTCTCGCCCCTCGAAGCGAAAGATTTCGGGCTGATCGACGAGGTCGTCGAAAACCGTCCGGGCTCAGAGGAGACAAAGGCCTTCGCCTGAGCGGAGCGGCGTCTGATAAGAGTTCGGGCGCATCCGATGGTCTCGTCACCCCGGCGGAAGCCGGGGTCTACCGACCCGCGGCACGAGCGGGAGCCGCGTTCGCCCCGCCTCGATCGGCGATTGCGGGCTGGTGGATGAGTGGGGTCCCGGCTTTCGCCAGGCTTTCGCCGGGACGACGATCGGGCGGCGCCGATGCCGGGGCGGCGATCAAATCCTCGGGAGCAGCGGCGAGCCGGCGGCGGATCGCGTATGATTAACCAGTTGTTGATCGGCTGCGAGCACATATACTCGGTTGACCGGGGGCTGCGGATGCGGCTTCT
>DASYYD010000011.1:0-2039 GCA_035934195.1 Allostellaceae bacterium
GGCTCGGGGTCGGCGCCGCCGGCGTCATCGCGCTGACCGCCGGGACGCTCTATTTCGGCCGCTTCTGCCGCGACGCGCCGCTGTTGGCCGGCAGCGCGGTGCAGTTTCTCGCCGCGAGCGCCGTCTCGATCGCCGCGACCCTCCTCTTCGAGACGCCGCGCCTCGACTGGACCGAGACCGCGCTCGCCGCGATCGCCTGGAATGCCGGCATCGTCTCGTTGGGCGGCATGGCGCTCTATTTCTTCATGCTGAAGGAAGGGACGGCGGCGCGCGCGACCGCCAATTTCTACCTCGTGCCGGGCGCGACGGCGGTGCTCGCCTGGCTCTTTCTCGGCGAGCGGCTGTCGCCCGAGGCCGCCCTTGGCCTCCTCGTCGCCTCGGCCGGCTGCCGGCTCGTCGCGGCGCCGCCGGGCGAGCGGCTCAGGCGGCGGCGAATTCGGCCTTGAGCAGATCGTATTCGGCGCGCACCGCCTCGGGCCCATAGACCCGCTCGAGCCGGCGCACCGTGAAGTGGCCGCGTGCCAATTCCTGGAAATGCTCGATGAAGGCGAGATTGATCGCCGCGCCGCCGAAAGCGCCGAGGACCGCCGCCGCCTGCGCCGCCGCCTTTTCCGAGACGACGACCCCGAAGCGCGCCGCGACGAGCGCCATGAAGCGCGCGAGGAGCGCCGCCCCCTCGCCCGCGCCGCCCTGGCCGGCGATCACCTGAGCGGCGCCGGCGAGCGCCTGCGCCAGAACCCCGCGCACCGCGAAATAGCCGGCCTCCACTCCCTCCGCCCCGCCCGAGGGCGCGCCGAGCGCAAAGACTTCGAGACAGGCGAGCCCGGCCGCCGGGTCGTCGAGGTCCTCGCCCTCGGCGCGGGCGATCGCGGCGATGGCGCGCAGCATGATCGTCGTCGACACCGGCAACTCGACCGCGAGCGCGGCAAAGCCGAAGGCGCCGCCGAGCGCCCCCGAGGCCGAGGCGAGCGCCGAATGCACCTTGCGCCCGCCGCCGACCCGGCCGCCGCGCAGGCTCAAAAGCGCGATTTCGAGGGCGCGCTCCAGCGCCCGCTCGGTCGCCCGCGCGACGACGAGCGAGGCGCCCGCCGGCAGCGCGCCGCCGACGAAGGCGATCGGTTTCTCGGCGAGCGCGGCGAGGCGGCCCGCAAGGCTCGGCCGCTCGAGGCGCAACATCGCCGTCGCCAGCGCCCGGCGGTCCAACTCGGCAAGAGGCATGACCCTTAATTTAGGCAGAGGCAGGCCGCCGCGCACTTCCTGCTTTGCCTGCTTCTGCTGAGAATCAGCAGCCATCCCACTCCTCGGCGGTGTCCGCCCCACATCCTCCGCGTTCTGATCGTTGCTGAATTGTATCACGACTTAGTGAAATTGTCAATTTGACAATATGCCTTGCAATCGGCGATCGTTACGGTCGCCCCTATCTCACACCGACCCGCTGGACCAATTGGGAATAGGGCACAAGCTGGTCATCTGCCGTGAAAAGCGTGGCGGGCTCTGAGAGCGCCTGCGTCACCAGAAGACGGTCGAACGGGTCGCGATGGATGGGCGGCAGGTCGGCGACGCGAGAAGCGACCATCGAGCGGACCGGCAATTCGACAAAGCCGATTTCCAACGCCTCCTGCGCCACGACGCCCGGCCGAGCGACAAAATCGGCTCGGCGCAGCTCGGCTTTGATGGCGATCTCCCAGATGCTCGCAGCGCTGAACAACACGTCGTTTTCGGCGCCAAGGATCGCCTTCCGAGTGGCTCCGTCGAGCCGCTCCGGCGTCGAGACCGCCCACAGCAGGATGTGCGTGTCGAGCACGATGCGCATCAACACTTCTCGAACAGGTCGAGCACCTCGTCCGGCAGCGGTGCGTCGAAATCGTCCAGCACCACGATCTTTCCGCGCAGGCGGCCAAGAACCCTTTTGCCCCGAGGCTGGGGAAGAGGCCCCAGCCGGGCGAGCGGTTTGCCGCGCTTCGTTATGATGACTTCCTCGCCTGCCGCGGCCGCTTCGAGGAGGCGCGAGAGATGCCTTTTTGCGGTATGGATGTTGA
>DASYYD010000041.1:0-2944 GCA_035934195.1 Allostellaceae bacterium
CAGGTCGGGGCGCATTGCCTCGAAAAGGAGCAGGGCGGCATCGGTGTGCTGCTGGGCGGCGTCCCCGGCGTGCCGGCGGCCAAGGTCGTGATCCTCGGCGGCGGCATCGCCGGCACCAACGCGGCCCGCATGGCGATGGGGATGGAGGCCTACGTCACCGTCATCGACCGCTCGCTGCCGCGGCTCTACGAACTCGATCTGCAATTCGGCGCGCAGCTCCACACCCTCTATTCGACGATGGAGATGATCGAGCGGGAAGTCGCCGCCGCCGATCTGGTGATCGGCGCCGTCTTGATCCCCGGCGCGGCGGCGCCGAAGCTCGTCAGCCGCGAACTGGTGCGCGCGATGAAGCCGGGCTCGGTCGTCGTCGACATCTCGATCGATCAGGGCGGCACCTTCGAGACGAGCCGGCCGACGACGCATGCCGCCCCGACCTTCGTCGAGGAGGGGGTCGTGCATTACTGCGTCACCAACATGCCGGGCGCGGTGGCGCGCACCTCGACGGCGGCGCTCAACAACGCGACCTTGCCCTTCGTCCTGGCGCTCGCCGAGCGCGGCTGGCGGAAGGCGCTCACGGAAGACCCGCATCTGCGCGACGGGCTCAACATCTGCCGCGGGCATCTCACCCATCCGGCGGTCGCCCGCGATCTCGGGCTGCCGCTCACCCCCGCCGAGCGGGCCTTGGCGGAATATGCGTAAATTTCCCTATGGACCAGCAGCGCAAGCGTCCCCATTTGTGAAAAAAATTTCATCGAGACGACCGATCCAGGATCGTTCCTGAGGAAAATCGCACCGAGACGGAAGTTATGGCACTCCTTCCGATCACCACGTCGGCCCAACTGGAGGAACGCCCCGGCGCCACCGATGGCGCGCAGCGCGCCTTTGCCGCGCATATCGACGCCGCCGCGATCGCCGCCGTCACCAATCTCTATCGCGAAGTGCTGCCGGCCGGCGGGGCGATCCTCGATCTGATGTCGGGCTGGGTCAGCCATCTGCCGCCGGAAATCTCCTACCGGCGCGTCGTCGGCCTCGGGACCGACCCGGACGAGCTCGCCGAGAATGCTTTCCTCGACGAATGGCGCGTCCAGGATCTCAACCGCGACCCGCGCCTGCCCTTCGCGACCGCCGAATTCGACGGCGCCGCGCTGTGCGCCGGGGTCGAGCACCTGACGCGGCCGCGCGAGGTCATCCGCGAGGTCGGGCGCGTGCTGAAGCCGGGTGCGCCCTTTGTGCTGACGTTTTCCAATCGCTGTCGGCCGAGCCGGCCGATCGCCTGTTGGTGCCTGCTCGACGAGGCGAGCCATCTGTGCCTGATCGCCCGCGATTTCGTCGAGGCCGGCAATTGGAGCGACATACGCTGTCTCGACCGCACCCCGCCGGGCGGCGGCGCACCGCTCTACGCGGTCCTCGCCCGCGGCCTCGGCCCCTCCGCCCCGCCGGAGTAAAAGACTGGTCGGAGGTCGAATCCCGCCGCCGCAGCCATTCCGGGGCACCGCACCGCGGCGAGCCCGGAATCCATTTTCCAGTGGCTGGTGCGCATAGATTCCGGACCTCGCCCTTCGCGCGATCCCGGAATGACGAACGGGTCAGGAATCGTACGCCACCATCGAGGTGAACGGCACGTCGAGCCGGTTGCGCCCGTTCAGAAACGCCAGCTCGATGATGCAGGCGGCGCCGACGACGAGGCCGCCCTGTCGGCGGATCAGATTGATCGCCGCCTGCATCGTGCCGCCGGTCGCGATCAGGTCGTCGAGCACGACGACGCGCTGGCCGGCGGCGACTGCGTCCTCCTGCATCTCGATCGTGTCGTTGCCGTATTCGAGGTCGTAGGTGTAGCGCATAGTGCGCCCCGGCAATTTTCCCTTTTTGCGGACCATCGCAAAGCCCTGGCCGAGTTCGTAGGCGAGGGGCGCCGCGACGAGAAAGCCACGGGATTCGATGCCGACGAGAAGATCGGGGCGCTGCGGGCGCAAAACCGCGGCGAGGCGCTCGACCGTGGTGCGCCAGGCCTCGGCATGGGCGAGCAAAGTCGAGATGTCGTAGAATAGGATTCCCGGCCGCGGGAAATCGGGGATCGAGCGGATGTGCTCTTTCAGGTCCATGGCGAAGGTTCCTCGTGCTCGGCGGCGCCCGGCGTTGCTCGTCATTGCGGGATAGCCGCTTTTCGCATAGTTGGAAAGCCGTCCGGCGGAAGTGTGCGGAACGTTCGAAACCTGAAATGCCATGGTGTCAATGCCGGCAACATTCGCGCTCTCCGAGGAAGAGGGGTCGATCGTCCTGCGGGCCTCCGGAGAGTGGCTGGTAGCGACCGCCGTCGCGCTCGACGACAGCCTGCGGCGGCTGCACGTCCCGCAGGGCCGGCCCGTGACGCTCGACCTCGACGCGGTCGAGCGGCTCGACACGGCGGGCGCTTGGCTCGTGTTGCGCACCGAGCACGCTCTCGCGGCGCGCGGCAACGCCGTCGAGATCAGAAACCTGCACGCGGAGTTCGCGCCGCTCATCGCGCAGTTGCGGGCCGGCGGCATGGTCGAGCCGGCACCGCATCCGCGGCCGGCGCATCACACGCTGCTCGGCTTCATCGCCCGGATCGGCGAGATCACCGTGCGCCTCTTCGCGCGCGGCTACAGCATCCTCTCCTTTTTCGGCCTCGTCTCGATCACGATGGGCCAGCTCTTCCTGCATCCGCGCCGGCTGCGGCTGACGCCGGTGGTGGCGCAGATGGAGCAGACCGGGGTCGACGCGCTGCCGATCGTCGGCCTGCTCTCGTTCCTGATCGGCATCGTGCTCGCCTATCAGGGCGCCGACCAGCTGCGCCGCTTCGGCGCCGAAATCTATACCGTCGATCTGCTCGGCGTCGGGATTCTGCGCGAGCTCGGCGTCTTGATGACCGCGATCATCATCGCCGGCCGGTCGGGCAGCGCCTTCACCGCCCAGTTGGGCACGA
>DASYYD010000305.1:0-11583 GCA_035934195.1 Allostellaceae bacterium
TCGAGGAGACGACTTCCGACTACGACCGCGAGAAGTTGCAGGAGCGCCTGGCGAAGCTCGCCGGCGGGGTCGCGGTGATCCGGGTCGGCGGCGCCACCGAGGTCGAGGTGAAGGAGCGCAAGGACCGGGTCGACGACGCGACGCACGCGACCCGTGCGGCGGTCGAGGAAGGCATCGTGCCGGGCGGCGGCGTTGCCCTCCTCTATGCCGCAAAGGCGCTCGACGGCCTCACGCCCGAAAACAACGACCAAAAGGTCGGCATCAACATCGTGCGCCGTGCGCTGGAGGCGCCGGTCCGCCAGGTCGCCGAGAACGCCGGCACCGACGGTTCGATCGTCGTCGGCAAATTGCGCGACGCCGGCAACGTCAACCGCGGCTTCGACGCACAGACGGGCGAATACGTCGACATGCTGAAGGAAGGCATCATCGACCCGACGAAGGTCGTGCGCCTCGCCTTGCAGAATGCCGCGTCGGTGGCGGGGCTCTTGATCACTACCGAGGCGATGGTCGCCGAAAAGCCGGAAAAGAAGGCGGCGCCGTCGATGCCGCACGACCACGGCATGGACGGGATGGACGACTACTGATCGACCGCCCCTCCCATCCCTCCCCCGCGAGCGGGGGAGGGATGGGAGGGGGGTTGCCGCTATCCTTCGAGCAACAACCGCGTCAGCTCGTCAGGCATGCTCAGCATCGGGTAATGCCCGGTGTCGAGCTCGACATATGGCGCCTTCAGCCGCTCCGCGGTGCGCCGATGATGCGCCTCGGGCGGATTGGCGGCCCGCCGGCAGCGAATGACGGTGGCGCGCCAGGGCGTGTCCCAGAAGCCGTCGAGCTTCACCGGTTCTTCCATCGCGGCGATCGGGTGCGGCGTGTAGCGAGCGAGCGCCCAGGCGCGCATCGCCGGTTCGAGGTCGGCGAAGAGGCGGGCTTCGGCGTCTTCGCGCGACGGGCCGGTGGCGAGCGCGGTCGCGACGCGTGGCGTCGAGCGGTGGACGATGTCGGCGATGCGCTCGCCGTCCAGAAGCGCCAGCGCGTCAACGAAGACGAGCCGCAGAATGCGCTCGCGCGTCAGCTCGGCGGCGCGGCAGAGGACCATGCCGCCGGCGCTGGTGCCGACGAGGACAACCTCGTGCAGGTCCTCGTAGTAGAGCAAATCGGCGATCTCGGCGGCGTGGCTCTCGGTGGTGATGCCGGGACGCAGCGCCCCGCGGCGGTCGGCACAGCCGTCGAGGCTGGGGGCGTAAGCGAGGTGTCCCTTGGCGCGCAGCCGGCTCGCGGTCGGCTGCCAGATCCAGCCGCCCTGATAGGCCCCGTGGATCAGCACGAATGTCGGCATGCCTTCGCTCCCCTGCCGCGCGCCTATAGGCCCCCCGTCACGTCGATCGTGACGCCGGTCACGAAATCGGCGTCGGCGGAGGCGAGAAAGCAGATGACCCGCGCCTGATCGGCGGCCTCGGCCACGCGGCGCAGCGGCGTGCGCTCGATCTCGGCCCGCTGCGCCTCGGGCGGCAGCTGGTCCCAGCGTGGGCGGATGCGTTCGGTCAGGGTGCGGCTCGGCGCGATTGCGTTGACGTTGATGCCGAAGGGGCCGAGTTCGTGCGCGATCTTGCGGGTAAAAGCGATGATCCCGCCTTTCGCCGCCGCATAGGCGCTGCTGCTCGAGGCGCTGAGCCCATGCCCGGCGATCGAGGACAGGTTGACGATCTTGCCGCGGCGCTGCCGTTTCATGACGGGCGCGACGGCATGGCAAAAGAGAAACGTAGCGTCGAGGTTGAAGGCAATGAGGCGCTGCCAGTCGGAGAGCGTCAACTCGTCGACGGCGGCGCCGGGGCGCGCGACGATCGTGCTGCCGCCGACGGCGTTGACGAGGATGTCGACGGCGCCGAAATCCCGCACGACCGAGGCGACGAGCGCCTCGACGGCGGCCGCGTCGAGCGCATCGGCGGGGCGGGAGTGGGCCCGCCCCCCAGCGGCTGCGATCTCGGTGACGGCGGCGGCGAGCCGCGCTTCGTTGTTGTCGACGGCGACGACGATCGCACCCTCGCGCGCCATGATATCGGCAGTAGCGCGGCCGATGCCGCTCGCCGCCGCGGTGAGGATCGCCACCCGGTCGGTGAAACGCATGCCTTCGGCTCCTCCCGGTCGGTTCATTCGAAGAAAGCCGGCAGCTCGGCGAAGCTCGGGTGGCGGCGGTCCTTGTCGGAAAGGATCGCCTCGGCATCGCCGACCGGCCATTGGATGGCGAGTGTCGGGTCGTTCCATAAGAGCCCGCGCTCATGCGCGGCGGAATAATAGTCGGAGGTCTTGTAGAGAACCTGCGTATCCGGTTCGAGCACGCAAAAGCCGTGCGCGAAGCCCTCGGGGATGAAGATCTGGTTCCACTCGGCCGCGCTGAGGCGCGTCGCGACATGGCGGCCGAAGCTCGGGCTATTTCGTCGCAGATCGACCGCGACATCGAAGATCGCGCCCGCCGTCACCCGCACGAGCTTTGCCTGCGCCGCGGGCGGGATCTGGAAATGCAGCCCGCGCACCACGCCCGCATCGCGCGACAGCGAATGATTGTCCTGCACGAGGCGGCAATCGACGCCGCGCGCGCCAAGCCACGCCTCGCGATAGGTTTCCGAGAAAAAACCGCGCGCGTCGGGGTGACGGTCGGGCACGATCAGGAGGACGCCGTCGATCGCGGCAGGGATGATCTGCATGGGGCTCCGCCGGTTACTCCTATGGCGGATCGGCGGCGAGGTCAACGACGCGGCCGGCCGCGACCCTCGAGGCGCTACACGAAGGCACCGAAATCGTGCTAGAAGAGCGCCTGCGCCCGCGCGATCCAGTTGGGGGATCGTCTAACGGTAGGACAGCGGACTCTGACTCCGCCAGTGTTGGTTCGAATCCAGCTCCCCCAGCCAAATTTTTCGGCGAGTTACATTATGGGGGTTCGCGATTCGCCGCGAGCGTGCCGGCGCCGGTGCGAACATTGTCGCCCGAGTGGCGAGACGCCAGAGACGAGCTTCTCGCGCTATCCACCGGATTTGCGCACCCGCGACCTGGCCTCTCGCCCAAGCGTCAAGGGTGACCGGTCGCCCTTGTGGCTGCGGCGACATGCCACTGCCGACGAATTATTTTTCGATTGATGTAACTCAGTTGTCATGTATAAATACTTATAACTAATATATTAGACATGATAACTGCTGCTCAACTTCGCGCCGCACGCGCCTTGCTCGGGATTGACCAGCGCAAGCTGGCCGAACTGTCGGGTCTGTCCGTGCCGACGATCCAGCGCATGGAAGCGAGCGAGGGGGTGATCCGCGGCAATGTGGATTCGTTGATGAAGCTCGTCGGCGCGCTCGACAACGCCGGCATCGAACTGATCGTCGAGGGGACGGTGAGCGCCGGCGGCGGCCGCGGCATCCGCCTCAAAGGGTAAGGCCGACAGTGCCGGAACTGCTCGCCGCACTTGTCTTGTTGGCGACCGGCGCGTTGGCGGCCGTTGCGTTGCGCGGGCGGTTCGATCTTTGTCAAATCGCCGGCCAGAGCGGCGCGGTTGCGGGTTCGCTCCTCGGCCTTTCCGGTGCGGTTCGCGTCCTGGTGACGGCCCGTCCGGAGAGCCTCGTGGCCCCCTGGCCGATGCCGGGGGGTAGTCTACATCTCGAGCTCGACGCGCTCGCCGCGTTCTTCCTGCTTCCGGTCTTCGGCCTATCGCTGGCGGCGGCGATCTACGGTCGCGCCTATCTGGCCGGGCCGGACGGCAAGAGCGGCGCCGCCGGCTGCTGGTTCCACATGAGCCTGTTGACGATCGGCATGGCACTCGTCGTCGTCGCGCATGACGGGCTCTTGTTCCTCCTCGCCTGGGAGATCATGGCGCTGAGCCCCTTCTTCCTGGTCATCTTCGACGACCGCAAAGCGGCGGTGCGGCACGCCGCCTGGACCTATCTGGCAGCAGCGCATATCGGCACTGCGTTTCTGGTCGCCCTCTTCGTCGTGCTCGGCGGTGTCGCCGGCAATTCCGACTTCGACGCCTATGCTCCCGCGCTGCGCGCCCACCCGGAACTTTGCTCGATCGCATTCCTGCTGGCGCTCTTCGGGTTCGGCTCGAAGGCCGGCATCGTGCCCGCCCATGTTTGGTTGCCCGAGGCTCACCCCGTCGCGCCGAGCCACGCCTCGGCGCTGATGTCCGGGGCGATGATCAAGGTCGGCATATACGGGCTCGTACGCCTATTGACGATGCTCGGCATTCCGGCGTCGTGGTGGGGCTGGCTGTTGATCGCGGTCGGCGCTTCGAGCGGTATTCTCGGCGTGTTGTTCGCGCTGGCTCAGCACGATCTGAAGCGGCTGCTCGCCTATCACAGCGTCGAGAACATCGGGATCATCCTGATCGGCATCGGCGCCGGCGTGCTGGGCCTCGCGACCGGGATCGTGCCACTCGCCGTCATCGGCTTCGCCGCCGGCTTGTTGCACGTCCTCAATCACAGCATCTTCAAAGGCCTGTTGTTCCTCGGCGCCGGCGCGGTGCAGCGCGCCGCGCATACGCTCGACCTCGAGGAACTCGGCGGCTTGTTGAAACGCATGCCCTGGACCAGCGCGAGTTTTCTGATCGGCGCCGCCGCGATTGTCGGATTGCCGCCGCTCAACGGGTTTGTCAGCGAGTTCCTGCTGTTCTACGCCGGTTTTGCCGCGGTGCTGCAGCCCGGCGCCGCGATCGCCGCCGCCGGCCTCGTGTCGATCGTCGTCATGGGGCTGATCAGCGGTCTCGCCGCGGCTTGTTTCGCCAAGGCGTTCGGCATCGTCTTTCTCGGCGCGCCGCGCAGCCGGGAAGCCGCCGATGCGCATGAAGTTCACCGGCCTATGATCGCGGCGATGGCGATGCTCGCCTTGCTGTGCATCGCGATCGGTCTCGCCGCACCCTTGGCAGTTGCCGCCCTTTCGCCGGTGTTGGCGGCGGCGACCGGCCTGTCGCCCGCCGCCGTCCGCGGCCAACTCGCCATCGCCGCCGGGCCGCTCGCCGGGTCGATCGCGGTCTTCGTCATCGCGGTCGCGGCCGCGGGGCTTATCTGGCTGTGGCGCCGCCGCAGCTTGCTGCGGGCCGGCATCCGCCGAGGGCCGGTATGGGGCTGCGGCTACCTGTTCCCGACGGCAAGGATGCAGTACACGGCCTCCTCCTTCGCCCAGCCGCTGACGACGCAATTCCGCCTTTTCGTCCGCAATCGTGAAGCACTTAAGCCGCCGCACGGCTACTTTCCGCGATCGGCATCCTACGCCAGCGACAGCGGCGATCCGGTCCTGCGGCTGCTGTTCGTGCCGACCTTCCGCTGGTTCGACCGCATGGCGGCCCGGCTCAATGTGATCCAGCATGGCCACACGCATATTTACGTTCTCTATGTCGCGGCGACGCTCGTCGCGTTGCTGATCTGGGCGAGCCTTTGAGCAAGTTCGCGGCCGCCTCCTTCCTCCCGTCAATCTGCGCGCTGGTGTTGGCGCCGCTGTTGCCCGGCGTCATCAATCGCACCAAGGCAATCGTCGCCGGCCGCCGCGGCCCGCCGCTGCTGCAACCCTATCGCGATCTCGTCAAATGCCTGCGGCGCGGTGCGCTCTACGGCGAGGTGACAAGTTGGGTTTTTCGTCTCGGTCCCGTCGCTAATCTGGCCGCCCTTCTCGCCGCGCTGCTCGTCATGCCGCTCGGTGGCATCGCGGCAGCCCTGAGCTTCAAGGGCGACCTGATCGTGCTGGTCGGCTTGTTGGCGGTGGGCCGGTTCACGACTGTGCTGGCGGCGCTCGATACCGGATCGAGCTTCGAAGGCATGGGGGCGAGCCGCGAGGTGCATTTCGCGGTGCTCGCCGAGCCGGCGCTGCTGCTCGCGCTCGCCACTCTGGCGCGGGCGAGCGGGGCATTGTCGCTGACCGCCATCTACGGTGCCCTGACCCCGTCGCTGTGGGTCGCGGTGTCGCCGAGCCTGGCCTTGGTCGCGATGACCTTGCTGGTGCTCGAACTGGTCGAGAACAGCCGGATCCCGGTCGATGACCCGACGACGCATCTCGAATTGACGATGATTCACGAGGTCATGGTGCTCGATCACAGCGGCCCCGATTTCGCCTTTATCCAATACGCCGCGGCGCTGAAACTGTGGCTGATCGGCACGCTGTTAGTCGGCCTCGCCGTGCCGCTGCGCGGGACGTGGTGGGTCTGCCTGCCCGCAATTCTGCTCGGCATGGCCGCGTTCGGCGCAGTGATCGGCATGATCGAGTCGGCAATGGCACGCTACCGGCTCGTCAGGGTGCCGCAGTTCATCGTCGGGGCCGCGACCCTGTCCGTGGTCGCCTTCATCGTGATCCTGGCCTGACCCGATGCAGCCGCTGTTGAACACGATCCAGGCGGTCGGCTTGCTGACCTGCTTCGCGCTCCTCGCCACCAGCCGGATCGGCGCCTGCATCCGCTGGCTGTCGTTTCAGGGCATCCTGCTCGGGCTCGTGCCGCTGCTCCTGCATGCCGACGGGCTGGACCTGCGGGCCGTGCTCTTGTCTTCCGGCAATATCGCGCTGAAGGGCATCGCCTTTCCATGGCTGCTGCTGCGCCTCCGCGCCCGCGCCGATTTCAGCCGCGAGGTCGAGCCGTTCGTCGGATATATCGCCTCGATCCTGTTCGGCATCCTTGCGCTCTGTCTGTCGGTATGGCTGGCGCTGAAGATGAAGCCGGCGCTCGGCCGCGCCCCTTTCGAGATGCTCGACGCGTCGATCCTTCTGATCCTCGTCGGGCTGTTCCTGATCATCAGCCGCCGCAAGGCCCTGATGCAGGTGATTGGATACTTGGTGCTGGAGAACGGCATCTTCCTGTTTGGCGTCGTCGCGGTCGTCCGTACGCCGCTCTTGGTCGAACTCGGCGTGTTGCTCGACGCCTTTGTCGGCGTCTTCGTGATGGGTATCGCGATCTTTCACATCAACCGTGAATTCGGGTCGATGGATGTCGACCGACTGACCGCGCTGCGGGGCTAGCGCCCGTGTTTGCCGAACAGACCGCGATCGCGATGCTGGCCCTCGCCATTGCCGGGGCCGGGCTGTGCTGCGGCCTGACGCGGTCGCACGACGTTTTGCGGGCGGTCGTGATGATCTCGGTCGTCGAGCTGGCGCTTGCCATCAACGTGTGGGCTCGCGTCCTCGCCGGCAATGGCTCGGTGACCGCCGCCGACGAGTGGATCTACATCGACGCCTTCTCGGCCTTCCACATTGTCGCGCTGGCCCTGGTTTTTGCGCTGAGTTCGGCCTTCGCCGCCGTTTATTTTGCGACCGAGGTCGCCGAAGACGGCTTCGGGCGCGCCTCGGCTCGCCGGTTCGGTGCGTTGTGGTTGGGGGCCGAGGCGGCAATGCTGCTGGTGCTGATGTCGAACAATCTCGGCATCATGTGGGTCGGGATGGAAGCGACGACGCTGCTGACCGCCTTCCTGATCTCGCTGCATCCGAGCGGCCTGTCGCTGGAAGCGATGTGGAAATACCTGATCATCTGCTCGATCGGCATTGCCTTTGCGTTCATGGGCACCTTGCTGACCGCGGCCTCGATTCGGTCGGGCAACGCCGCCGCGCAAGCGCTGTTCTGGAATTATGTCGCGGCCCCCGAGACGCGGCTTGATCCGACGCTGATGAAGTTTGCCTTCGTGTTCGTGCTGGTCGGCTACGGCACGAAGGCCGGGCTGGCGCCGATTCATTCCTGGCTGCCCGACGCGCACAGCCAGGCGCCGGCGCCGGTCTCGGCGATGTTCTCGGGGTTCCTGCTGAATACGGCGCTCTACTGCATCATGCGTTTCGTGCCGCCGGCGCGGCATGCGCTGGGGAGCGGCTTCGCGAGCGGGCTCTTGATCGGGTTCGGGATGCTGTCGATCCTCGTCGCGGCCGGGTTCATCGTATTTCAGCGCGACGCCAAGCGCCTGCTCGCCTACCACAGCGTCGAACATATGGGGATCATCGCGCTCGGCTACGGCCTCGGGCCGCTCGGCGCGTTTGCCGCACTCTTCCACACGCTGAACCATTCGGTATGCAAGTCCTTGGCCTTCTTCGCGGTCGGCCGCCTCGGGCAGCGCTTCGGCAGCCACGACATGCACCGCATTGCCGGCGCGTTGCGCGCCGACTGGCTGTGGGGGACGGCCTTGCTGATCAGCCTCCTGGCGCTGATCGGCGTCGCCCCGTTTTCGATCTTCATGAGCGAATACCAGCTGCTCCGCGCAGCGGTCGGCGCCGGCGCGTGGCTGCCGCTCGTTCTGTTCCTGGCGGCGAGCGTGGTGGTTTTCGTCGCCGCGTTGCGGCACCTGATCGACATGGCTTACGGCACTCCGGGGACGGGCGCGCGCCTGCTGCGCGACGGCTCTCTCGCGCTGCCGATAGTCGCCGTAGCGGCGGGTCTGCTCCTCGTGCTCGGGGTATGGATGCCGCTGCCGCTGCTCGACGCGATCGGACGCGCGGCGGCGGTGGTCGGTGGCTGACCGCGATGTCGATGCTGACCGCCCGCAACGCCGCGCCGCTTCCCCTCGCTGCCGTTCCGGTGCTGGAGATCGGTGTCTTTCGCCGCGCGATCCTCGACGGCGTCGCGGGCGGCCGGCGGCTCCTGTTTCTCGGCGGGCTGGCGCGAGAGGGTGCCGCCACCCGGCTCTTGGCCGCGCTCGCCGACGACCCTCGCGGCGAGATCGGCCTCTGCGCCGCGGTAGTCGCCGACTCCTACCAGGCGGTGACCCCCGAATGCCCCTCGGCGCATTATTTCGAGCGCGAAATCTTCGAGCAATGGGGGGTCGAACCGAGGAACCACCCCTGGCTGAAACCGGTCCGCTTCCCGCCCGCTGGCCCGACGATCGGCAAGACCGATTTTTTTGCGGTGTCCGGGTCGGAGATCCACGAGGTCGCGGTCGGACCGGTGCATGCCGGCGTCATCGAACCGGGGCATTTCCGCTTCAACTGTCACGGCGAGCGGGTGATCCATCTCGAAATCGCGCTCGGTTACCAGCACCGCGGGGTCGAAAGCGCCCTACGCGGCGGGCCGCACAAGACCAGCATCCATCTCGCCGAAACAGCCGCCGGCGACACCAGCATCGGGCACGCGATCGCCTATTGCCAGGCGCTCGAGGGACTTGCCGGCGTCGCATGCTCGCCGCGCGCCCGGTCCTGGCGCGCCGCCGCGCTGGAGCTGGAAAGGATCGCCAGTCATATCGGCGATCTCGGTGCGCTGGCCGGCGATGTCGGGTTTCTGCCGGCGGCGGCCTATTGCGGCCGGCTGCGCGGCGAGGTGCTGAACCTGACCGGCGAGTTGTGCGGCAGCCGGCTGGGACGCGGCTGGGTGCGGCCGGGCGGCGTCGCGTGCGAGCCGGCGCCGGATGGCCTCGCCGAGGTAAGGCGGCGGCTCGCGGCAGCCGAACGGGATATGCGGGACGCCGTCGAATTGATGTGGAAATCCTCCTCTCTGCGCGCGCGTTTCGAGAATACTGCGATCCTGACGCGGCAGGCGGCCGAGGAACTCGGCGCCGTCGGCCCGGCGGCGCGCGCCAGCGGCCTCGACCGCGACGCGCGGCGCGATTTCCCGGCCCCGCTCTTCGCCGAGCGGCGGCCGCGCGTAGCGACGCACGAGACCGGCGACGTGTTTGCCCGCGCCATGCAGCGCTGGCGCGAGATTGAGAATTCCCTCGTCCTCCTGAACGAGATCCTCGCCGATCCGGGTAGCGGTCCGGCGCGCCTGCCGACCGGCAGCCTGCTGCCGAACGCATTCGTGTTGTCGCTGACGGAAGGATGGCGCGGCGAGATCCTTCACCTCGTCGCGACCGACGCCTCCGGGCATTTCGCGCAATACCGAATTGTCGATCCGTCGTTCCGCAACTGGTTTGCGCTGGCGATCGCGATGCGCGACCAGGAAATCCTCGATTTTCCGCTCTGTAACAAGAGCTTCAACCTGTCGTATTGCGGACATGACCTGTAGGACGGGCGATCGCCAATGTTCAAGACGCTGCTAACGCGCGCCCGGCAGGGCTACCGCACCGCCTCTTATCCGTCCGAGGACCCGGTTTTTCCCGCCTTGTTCCGCGGCCGGCCGGAAATCGACCCGGCGCGGTGCGCGGCGGGCTGCCAGGCTTGCGTTGAGGCCTGCCCGACCGAAGCATTGCGCGCGAGCGAAACCGGGTTGCAGCTCGACCTCGGCCGCTGCATTTTCTGCGCGGAGTGCAGCGCCGCCTGCCCGAGCGGAGCGATCTCCTTCACCCAGGACTGGCGGCTGTCGGCTTCGCGCCGGGGCGGACTGATCCTGGCCGATGGCCGCCGCCCGCAGACCGAGGCGCTCGGCCGCCAATTGCAGAAATTGCTCGGCCGATCGCTGCGGTTGCGCCAGGTCAGCGCCGGTGGTTGCAACGGTTGTGAGGTCGAGGCCAACGCCCTCGGCAATGTCGTCTTTGACGCCGGCCGGTTCGGCATCGAATTCGTTGCCTCGCCGCGCCACGCCGACGGCATCCTCGTCACCGGCCCGGTTACCGAAAACATGCGCGAGGCGCTCCTGATCACTTACCAGGCGGTCGCCGACCCCAGGGTGGTGATCGCCGCCGGTGCCTGCGCGATCTCCGGCGGCCTGTTTCGTGGGCGCGAGGAGGTCTCGAACGGCGTTGAAGACCTGGTGCCCGTCGATCTCTACGTTCCGGGCTGTCCGCCGCACCCTCTGACGATTCTGGATGGTCTCCTGCGACTGCTCGGGCGACTGTGAGCCGCAATCTCGGCGACGGCGGGGTCGCCTGAAGCCGAAGTTGTGCCTGGGAAGCGGGCAAATCACCCCGCCGCTGCGAAGATCTCGCCGAGCCGCCGGATCGAGCCGAGCACCCGCTCCTGCGGCAAGCCGGGCCATTGGCAGCGCATGATGAAGTGATCGACCCCGAGCAGCTCGCGGTATCGCGCGATCTCCTCCTTTACCGCGGCCTTGTCGCCGATGATGAAGCGGTCGCGGGCGAAATCCTCGAACGACGATGCGGCGCGGTCCTCCAACCCCCAGGCGGCATAGGCGTTGTATTTGTATTCGATGGGTCCCCGGCATTCCTCGTGCGCGCTCGCGCGGCTCTCGCCGACATAGCATTCGAGCGTGATCGGAAACTCGGCCGGCGTGCGGCCGAATTCCTCGAGCGCGGCGCGATAGGTCCGCATCAGCGGCGCCGTCTTGCCGAGGCCGCCGCTGTTGACGATCAGCCACGCGTCACCGATGCGCGCGGCGCGCCGCACCGACGCCTCCGCCAGCCCGGCGATGTAGACGGGCGGGCCGCCCGGGCGAACCGGCTTCACGCCGATCCCGGCGTCGTTGACCGTGTAGAAGCGGCCCTGGTGCGTGACGCGCTCCTCGGTCCACAGCCGCCGCATCAGCGCGACCGCTTCGCTGAAGCGCGGCGCCCGTTCGACGAGCGGGATGCCGAAGGCGTCGAATTCGGGCTGCCTGTAGCCCAAGCCCAGCCCGAGGATGTAATTGCCGCCGGTCAAGACGTCGAAGGTGGCGGCCTCCTCGGCGACATGCATCGGGTTGAGGGGCGGCAGGATCAGGATGTTCGGCCCGATCGTCATTCCTTGCGCGTGCGCCGCGACGTATCCCATCAG
>DASYYD010000051.1:0-1893 GCA_035934195.1 Allostellaceae bacterium
GCGCTCCTCAGCCGCCACCGGTCAGACGATAGCGCGCCTCGATCGTCGGCCCCCCGTCCGCCACGACGACGCCGCGGCCGAGAAGATCGAGAAGGTGCGCGTGGACCGACCGGCCGGCGGCGCGGCGCAACCCCGGCTGCAGCCCGACATAGAGCCGCTCGACGATTCCTTCGATGTCGCCGATGCCGTCGCGCAGGCAGTCGAGGATACCCGCTTCGCGCTCGCGCCGATGCGCGACGAAGGCCCGCACATGCGCCTTCGGGTCGGTGACCGCCGGCCCGTGCGTCGGCCAATAGACCCGGTCGCCGCGCCCCAAGAGCTTGTCGAGCGAGGCCATATAGGCGGCCATGTCGCCGTCCGGGGGGACGATGACGCTCGTCGACCAGCCCATCACGTGGTCGCCGCTGAAGAGGATGCCGGTGCCCGCGAGCGCGAAGCACAGATGGTTCGAGGTGTGGCCGGGGGTGTGGACCGCCTCGAATTCCCAGCCCGGCCCCCGGACGCGCTCGCCGTCCGCGACCGGAATGTCGGGGACGAAATCCCAGTCGCCGCCCTCCTCGGCTCCGGCTTCGCCGCGCCGGCCGCCGGCATGCGGGCCGAAGCCATAGCTCGGCGCGCCGGTCGCTGCCTTCAGCGCCTTCGCCGCCGGCGAATGATCGCGGTGGGTATGGGTGACGAGGATGTGCGTCACGCGCTCGCGGCCGAGCCCGGCGAGGAGCGCCTCGACATGCGAGGGATCATCGGGGCCGGGGTCGATGACCGCGACCTCGCCCGCACCCACGACATAGGTGCCGGTGCCCCGGAAGGTGAAGGGGCTCGGGTTCTTCGCGACGATCCGGCGCAGCCCCGGAGCAAGGGTCTCGAGCCGGCCGTATTGAAACGAGAATTCGCGCAGAAACGGGATTTCGGTAGCCATGCGGGCGGCAGATTACACGATCTGCGCGCGCCGCCGATGTTTCTTTGCCGCGCTTTCGGTCAAGATCGTCCCGGCACTGGGAGGTTGCGGCGATGAAGATCACGCTCAATGTCGATTGCTCGCCCGAAGAAGCGCGCCAATTTTTCGGCCTGCCGGACGTGAAGCCGTTGCAGGCGGCGCTGATGAAGGAGGTCGAGGGCCGGCTCTCGGCGGCGCTCAAAGCGATGGACCCGGCCGAGATGATGAAGACCTGGCTGCCGGCGACGATGAAGGGCTTCGGCGAGCTGCAGGAGATGCTTCTCGCGCAAATGCGCGAGGCCGGCCGGCCGAAGAAATGACGGCCTTCAGAAGTGGGTCCAGCCCTCGGCGGCGAGCGGTAAGGGGCGGCCGTTCTCGTCGCGCACCGTGACGGCCGGCCGCGGCGCCGAAACCATTTCGCCGATCGCGGTGATCGGCACCCCGATTTCCGCGGCGAGGCGGGCGAGGCTTTCGGCCGCGCTCCTCGGCGCGGTGAAGAGGATCTCGTAATCGTCGCCGCCGGTGATCGCGGCGAGCAGCCGCTCGCGTTCGCCGGCGACCGCCTCATGCGCCGCCGGCGACAGCGGCACGCGCGCCGCCTCGACGACGCCACCAAGGCCCGAGACCTCGCACAGATGCCGCAGATCGGCGACGAGCCCGTCGGAGACGTCGATGGAGGCGGTCGCGACCCCGACGAGGCGCGGGCCGAGCGCGACGCGCGGGCGCGGCAGGCGATAGCGGTCGGCGAGAAAGCCGGAAGCGGCCGGGGCGAGGTCGGCCAGGCTGCCGCGCAGGGCCATCAGCCCCAATGCCGCGTCGCCGATCGTGCCGGTGACGAAAACAGTCTCTCCCGCCCGCGCGCCGCCGCGCCGGATCGTTTTGCCGACCGCGATCTCGCCCAACGCCGTGACGGCAATCGTTATCGGGCCGGGCGTCCGGTCGGTGTCGCCGCCGACGAG
>DASYYD010000065.1:0-13209 GCA_035934195.1 Allostellaceae bacterium
CGTGCCCGCCGCCCTCCCCGTCGGGGCCGCGCAAGGCCGCCCGGATGACCGCGGCGCCGCCGTCCTCGGCGCCGGCGACGGCCGCCCACAGGAGCCCGCCGCCCCAGTCGAGATACCAGCGCGCCTCGCACTCGCGCGCGACCCTTAGCGCCAGCTCGGCGCCGCGCGCGGGCGCGGCCGAGATCCGCCAAAGTGCCTGCTCCACCGGCAGCGCCAGCGGCCTCGCATTGCCGATCGCCCGCCAGAAGGCTTCGGAAACCTCCCCCTCGAGCATCCCGGATTCGCCGCCGCCGCCAAGCTCCGCAAAAAGCCGCTCGCGGCGATAGGCGACCGACGGCGCCGGCCCTTCAAGGCGCAGCGCGGCAACCGCCGGCAGGCTCGACAAGCCCGATTCGGCGGTCAGAGCGGGCGGCAGATAAGCCGCGGCCGAGACCTCCCAGGGGGAGCCGAGCGCCGCGGCGAAGCGGCGCACCGCAATCTCGGGATCGAGCCCGAGGAACAAGAGCGTGACGGCCGTCTCGGGGCGCGGCAGGACCTTGACGGTCACCTCTTCCAGCGCCGCGAGGGTGCCGAAGGAGCCGGCCAAGAGCTTCGGCAGGTCGTAGCCGGTGACGTTCTTGACGACCTTGCCGCCGGCCTTGAACACCTCGCCGCGGCCGCTGACGCCGCGAAACCCGAGGAAGTGGTCGCGCGCCGCCCCGGCCTTCGGCCGCCGCGGCCCCGACAGATTGGCGGCGAGCACGCCGCCCAATGTCCGCTTGCCCGCCTCGCTCTCGGCAAGGCCGTAGACCCCGTCCCAGTCAGGCGGCTCGAAGGCGAGCATCTGCCGATTGTCGGCGAGCGTTTTCTCCACTTCGGCGAGCGGCGTCGCGGCGCCGGCGGTCAAGACGAGCTCGCTCGGCTGGTAGTCGCGGATGCCGGAAAGCCGCGAGAGGTCGAGCGTGCGCGGCAATTGCAGCGGCCGGCCCAATCCCCGCTTCGATCCGCCGGCCACCAGTTCGAGCGGCTCCCCCGCGGCGAGCGCGTCGGCCACCATGTCGCGCAATTCTTCGAGATTTGTCGGCGAAAACCGGGTCATCGGCCGAGAAATAACACCTTATCGCAAAGTACGCGAAGGCAGCGCGAAGGGCGCAAAAGGAACCCATCGTGTCCTTTGCGAACCCTTCGCGTCCTTCGTGGTGAGGCGTTCTTTTAAAAGCGCGGCAGGTCGGGAAACGGCAGCCGGCCGGCATGGACGTGCAGCCGGCCCAATTCGGCGCAGCGGTGCAGCTGCGGGAAGACCTTGCCGGGGTTGAGAAGGCCGTCGGGGTCGAAGGCGCATTTGAGGCGCTGCTGCTGTGCCAGGTCGGTTTCGTCGAACATCGCGCCCATCAGATCGCGCTTTTCGACGCCGACCCCGTGTTCGCCGGTCAAGACGCCGCCGACCTCGACGCAGAGCTTCAATATGTCGGCGCCGAATTCCTCGGCGCGCTCGATCTCGCCCTCCTTGTTCGCGTCGTAAAGGATCAGCGGGTGCAGATTGCCGTCGCCGGCGTGAAAGACGTTGGCGACGGCGAGCCCGTGCCGCTGCGACAGCTCGCCGATGCGCGTCAGCACTTCGGGAAGCCGGGCGCGCGGGATCGTCCCGTCCATGCAGTAGTAATCGGGCGAGATCCGCCCGACCGCGGGAAAGGCGGCCTTGCGCCCCGACCAGAACAAGAGCCGCTCGGATTCGTCGCGGCTCGTCTTCAGCGATTTCGCGCCATGCGCCCGGGCGATCTCGTCGACTTGGGCCAGGAGGTGGTCGACCTCGGCCGGGACGCCGTCCAATTCGACGATCAGCAAGGCCTCGGCATCGAGCGGATAGCCGGCGCCGACGAAAGCTTCGGCGGCGTGGATCGCCGGCCGGTCCATCATCTCCATGCCGGCCGGGATGATGCCGGCGGCGATGATGGAGGCGACGCAGGCGCCCGCTTCGGCTGTCGTCGCGAAGCCGACGAGGAGCGCGCGCGCTGCGATCGGCTTCGGCAGGATGCGCACCGTCACCTCGGTGACGATTCCGAGCAATCCCTCGGAGCCCGTCAGCACGCCGAGGAGATCGTAGCCGCCGGCATCGAAGTGCCGGCCGCCGAGACGCACCACCTCGCCGTCCGTCAGCACCATTTCGAGGCCCAACAGATTGTTGGTCGTCAGCCCGTATTTGAGGCAATGCACGCCGCCCGAATTCTCCGCGACGTTGCCGCCGATCGTGCAGGCGATCTGGCTGGAGGGATCGGGCGCGTAATAAAAGCCCCTCTCCTCGACCGCCTGGCTGATCGCCAGATTGGTGACGCCCGGCTGCGCGACGACGCAGCGGTTGTCGTAATCGATGTCGAGGATGCGGTTGAACTTGCCCAGGCCGAGCAGCACGCCGTCGGCGAGCGGCAGCGCGCCGCCCGACAGCGAAGTGCCGGCGCCGCGCGGCACCACCTTGACGCCCATTTCCCGGCAATAACGCAGGACGGCGCTCACCTCCTCGACCCGCGAGGGCAGCACGACCACGAGCGGCAGCTGGCGATAGGCGGTGAGGCCATCGCTCTCGTAGGCGCGCCGCTCGGGCTCGGAGACGATGACGCCTTCGCCGGGCACGATTTGCCGCAAGGCCGCGATGATCTCGGCGCGGCGCTGCAATACCGCCGCATCGGGGGTCGGCATCTTCATGGCGCCGCCCTCGGGCCCCGCGCCGGCCGAACTCAGCCCTGGCGGGCCTTGAACCGCGGATTGGTCTTGTTGATCAGGTAAACGCGGCCGCGCCGCCGCACGATGCGGCAGTTCTTGTCGCGCTTGCGCAAGGATTTCAGAGAGTTGACGATCTTCATGGAATTCTTCCCGGATGCCGCGACGATAGTTCCGGCAGCGCGCGATGTCAAATCGGGGCCGCGGCGAGCCGTTTCTCGGCGCGGCGCAGCTCGGCGGTGTCGTTCCGGCCCGCGAGAAACGCCTTGATGTTGCGCGTAGCCTGGCGCAAGCGCTGCCGGTTCTCGACGAGCGCGATGCGCACGTAGCCTTCGCCGTATTCGCCGAAGCCGACCCCGGGCGACACCGCGACATTGGCGCGCTCGAGCAAGAGCTTCGAAAAGCCGAGGCTGCCGAGCGCGCGGTATTCGGGCGGGATCGGCGCCCAGGCGAACATCGAGGCGGGCGGCGCGGGCACGTCCCAGCCCGCTTGCCTGAGCCCGTCGATCAGCACGTCGCGACGGGCGCGATAGCGCTCGCGGATCTCGGCGATGCACTCCTGCGGCCCGTTGAGGGCGGCGGTCGCCGCCACCTGGACCGGCGTGAAGGCGCCGTAGTCGAGATAGGATTTGACGCGCGCGAGCGCCGCGATCAGGCGGCGGTTGCCGACCGCGAAGCCGATCCGCCAGCCGGCCATCGAATAGGTCTTGCTGAGCGAGGAAAACTCGACCGCGATGTCGCGCGCGCCCGTGACTTCGAGGATCGAGGGCGGCGGCTTGCCGCCGAAATAGATCTCGGCATAGGCGAGGTCGGACAAGACGATGATGTCGTGCCGGCGGCAGAACTCGACGACTTCGGCATAAAACGCGAGGTCGACGGTTTGCGCCGTCGGGTTGGCGGGGAAATTGAGGACGATCGCCAAGGGCGCCGGCACGCTGTGCTGCACCGCCTTCTGCAGTTCGGCGAAGAAGTCGCTGTCGGGCCCGACCGGCACGTGCCGCACCGAGGCGCCGGCCATGATGAAGCCGAAGGAATGGATCGGATAGCACGGGCTCGGCACCAGCACGATGTCGCCGGGCGCGGTGATCGCCTGTGCGAGATTGGCGAACCCCTCCTTCGAGCCGAGGGTCACGATGATCTCGCTCTCGGGGTCGAGCTCGACCCCAAAGCGGCGCGCGTAATAGGCGGCGTAGGCGCGGCGCAGCCCCGGGATGCCGCGCGACACCGAATAGCCGTGCGCCTTCGGGTTCTGCACCGCCTCGACGAGCTTTGCCACGATGTGCGGCGGCGTCGGCCCGTCCGGGTTGCCCATGCCGAGATCGATGACGTCGCGCCCCTGCGCCCGCGCCTTCGCCTTCAGCGCATTCACCTCGGTGAAGACGTAAGGCGGCAGGCGCTTGATGCGGTAAAATTCGTCGGGCATGGCGGCTCGGGCGTCGGAGAGAAGGATGCCGGCGGCACGCCCGCGTCGGCGAGCCCGGCGCGCCGACCCTGCCCGCAAAATCGCCGCCGCTCAAGCGCTTTTCGCACCGCACCCGGCGGCATGCATTTACAACCTGCCCCGGGCCGTCGATCTTTTCCCTTCGGGGAGTGCGCCATCGGGAGGATCCTATGAGCGAGTTGAAGGCCTTGTGTTTCGACGTCTTCGGGACCGTCGTCGATTGGCGCTCCAGCATCATCGCCGAGGCGCGCGCGCTCGGCGCCAGAAAGGCGATCGCAGCCGATTGGGAGCGGCTCGCCGATCTGTGGCGGGCGCGCTACCAGCCCTCGATGGACCGCGTGCGCCGAGGCGAGGTGCCGTGGGCCAATCTCGACGCGCTGCATCGCGCGACCCTCGACGGCCTTCTCGCCGAACTCGCCATCACCGGGCTCGATGAAGCGGACAAGACCGAACTGAACCTCGCCTGGCATCGCCTCGATCCGTGGCCTGATTCGGTGCCGGGGCTCACCCGGCTGAAGCGCAGATACATCATCGCCACCCTGTCGAACGGCAACGTCGGGTTGCTCGTCGATATGGCCAAGCGGGCCGGCCTGCCCTGGGACACCGTGCTGTCGGCCGAGCTGGTGCACCGCTACAAGCCCGACCCCGCGACCTACCGTTCGGCCATCGAGTTCCTCGGCGGCGGTGATGCCGACGCCGTCATGATGGTCGCGGCGCATAATGGCGACCTCGCCGCCGCCGCGGCGCACGGCATGAAGACCGCGTTTGTCGCGCGGCCGGCCGAATATGGTCCGCACCAGTCGCGCGACACAAAGCCCGAGCACGATTTTACGATCGTCGCCCGCGATTTCGAGGACCTCGCGGCGCAGCTGCGCGCATAATTGAAAGATCAGGCTCCAGGAACCGCTCACCTTCCCGAATGTTAAGGCAACGGAGCGTAGCAGTTCATGGAGAACTGACGATGGCCACTAAAATAAACCGGCGGTTAAATTTGTTCGGATTTTTGATGGTTTCGGTGCTCACGCTGGCCGCCCTGGCGCTTCCCTTGTCGCCGGCCAGCGCGCAAGCGTACGTGCAGCTCGGCCCGTTCGCTTTCGGGGTGGCGCCGCCGCCCGCCTATTATCTACCCGATTATTATTACCCGTATTATCAAGCTTACTATCCGCCGACCTACTATTACTACCCATACTAGCGGCGGCGCGAGCGCATCGCGCATTGTCGCCTTCATAGAAATGCGGGGGCGTGCCGCGACGGAGATCGCGGGACGCCCCCTTTCGGCCGCCGCGCCGCGTGGCGACCGTCCTTCAGGGAGATCGAATGTCATGAAAATGCTCAGGATCGCCCCGGCCTCCGCCGGCAGGCTCGCGAGCCTTGGCCTGCTGCTGCTGGTTTTCGCGCAAACCGCGGCGGCCTTGCCCGCGGCCCCGCAGACGCGCGTGCAGCGCTTTTACACGACGTTGTTGAACACGATGAAGGCCGGCCCGCAGCTCGGCAGCGGCGGCCGCTATGCGAAGCTCGCGCCGGTCGTCGCCCGGACCTTCGACGTGCCGTTCATGGCGCGGCTCGCGGTCGGGCCGGCGTGGAGCACGCTGAGCCCCTCGCAGCAGCAACAGGTGAGCGCAGCCTTCCAGCGCTACATCTCGGCGACCTATGCCGACCGCTTCGACAATTATTCGGGCGAGCAGCTGCAGGTGCTCGGACAGGCGCCCTACGGTTCCGGGGTCATCGTCGAAACCCGGATCGTCAAATCCAGCGGCAAGCCGGTCACCATCAACTACATGATGCGGCAGGGCGCGCAGGGGGCCTGGCAGATCTCGGACGTCTATCTCGACGGAACGATCAGCCAGCTGGCGACGCAGCGCTCGGAGTTTCACTCGATCCTGCAGCGCAGCGGGGTCGACGGGCTGATCGCCACCCTCAACCGCAAGACCGACCTCTTGACCTCGAAGACCGGCAACTCGTCGTCCTGATCTAATAGGCCACCGGGCGCGGCGCCGCGAGCGCCGGCCCGCGGCTTGCCGTCCGCAGCGCCGCACCCTCGCGCGGCCCATCGATCAGCGGCGCGAGCGCCGGCTCGAGGGCGCGCATCACGTGCACGGCGAGCGCGCTCGAAAAGTGGTACTGGCCGGCGACGGCGCCGGGGACATAGGCCGTGATCGTGCCGAAGAACCGGTCGCCCAGGTAGAAGACGAAGGTCGCGGTGCGGTCGACGATGCGCTGCGCGATCAAGCGCCGGCCGGGGCCCCAGGTGTCGAACCGGTTGTCGCCGGTGCCGGTCTTGCCGCCGACCGCCAACGGCGCGCCGTTGGCGGCATGGTAGACGCCGCGGACCGCGACGGCGGTGCCGCCGCTGACCACCGTCGACAACGCTTTCCTGACCGTCTGCGCGACCTCGCGAGACAGCACCCGCTGGCGCCCCGGCTGCGCCTGCAGATCGATCTGGTAGGGCGTGCCGGCGGCGAAATCGAGCCGCCGCAGATCGGTCGTCGGCACCCGCACGCCGTCATTCATGATGACGCCCATCAGATCGGCGAGCGCGCGCGGGCGGTCGCCCGAGCTGCCGATCGCGGTCGCGTAGGAGGGGATCAGGTGATTGAACGGATAGCCCTGCCAGCGCCAGTCTTGCAGGACGCGGCCGAACGCCTTTTCCTCGAGCAATTCGCGGATGCGGAAGGTCTGCTTCTGCGGGTTCTTCGCATTGAAGAGCCAGCCGTACGCCTCTTCGCGCACGCCGGCGCTCGCCTGCATCACGTCCGCGCGCGAGGCGTGCGGGTGCGCCTCCAGATAGGCGACGAGCCACAGCGCGAGCGGATGCACCCCGGCGATGTAGGCGCGGTCCTCGAGCGAGAACAGATGCACCGATGCCTGGCGATAGGCGTCCCACAGCGCGTCGTCCTCGATCGCGCCGTGCGGCATGTGGCGAGCGATGAAGGCCCGCATCTCGGCGATCCGCGCGTTCGGCTTCACCGAGCGGAAGACGACGGCGAGGCGCTTCAGCGAGGGGCCGGTGTGACGGGCGAGCTTGGCGAGCGCCTCATCGGGAGTGAGGCCCGCGTATTCCTTGTAAAACCGCCCCATGAAGACCTGGCTCTCGGCATCGGCGAAGCGCTTCAGATAGACTAGGCGCTCGGGGTCGTCGGGGTCGGTCAACAGCCTGTGGGCCTCGTCGCCGCCTTGCGCGATGTAATAATTCACGATGTCGCGCATGATGCGGATGAAGGCATTGTTGATCGAATACTGGAAGGCGCTGAGCACGCTCGGGGTCGCTTCGTTTTCCCATTTTGCGAAATTGGCGTAGACCTCGACGCCGCCATCGGTGAAGAAGGCGGCCGGGCTCGCCGAGTAGGTGCGCTGCATCGCGGCGTCGAGCATCGGCTGCAGCGGCGCGTCCCGCCGATTGGCGAGATAGCCCGCCGCCCATTTGGTGAGCGCATCGGGCGCCTTCGCGGCGGTCGCGAGAAGCTCGCTGCGCGGCAGGCCGGAAAGCCGGTGGTAGAGCTCGTCGACGATGTCGAGATAGGTGACGAGCGTGCGCAGCTTGGCGGTCGAGCCGAGCTGCAGTTTCGCCCCGGAATTGATGTCGAAGGGCTGGTTGAGGCTGTCGGCGTGGACGCGCACGAAATTGGCGTTGTCGCCTTTTTCGTAGAGCACGAAGCTCCAGGTGATCCGCGCCGGGCTGGCCGGCCCCAGCAGCTGCTTGCCGTAAAGCCCGAGCGAGCGGTCGTAGGCCGGGTCGGCGAGCCGTGCGAGCACGTCGGTGACCCGCTGTTGCGCCGCCGCGTCGATCGTCGAGTAGGCGGTCAGGTCGAGGTGGTCGAGGTTGTAGTAATTGCCGGCATGCAGCAGCGAGACCAGCTCGTCGCGCAGCCAATCACTCGCCTTGTTCCACACGAAAGAGGCCGGCGGCGCCGGCGGCAAGGCCCGGCGGAACTCGAGCCTGGCGTGCCGGGCGGCGTTGTAGAGCGGCTGGCCGATGACCCCCGACGCCGCGAGCAGCTCCAGATAATGATCGGTCAGGGCCTCGAGCGCCGGGCGGTTGACGTTGAGGTAATAAGCCGGCCGCCGCCCGGCCAGCAACAGGCTCAGAGCCTCGCGGTAGATGCGTCCCTGGCGGGTCAGCTCGGCTCGCGTCTGCGCCTTCTCGCGCAACACGCGCTGCGCCTCGCGAAAGCTCGTGCCGTACCAGATGTAGAGCGCGTCGGGGACGCCGGTGACCTCGCCGTAGCCGGGCCAGGACCCGAACGGCTCGGCATTGAGGTATGCGGCCATGATGTGGCGCCGCGCCTCCAGCGTATTGGGGCCGGTGCGATAGGCGCGCATCGCCGCGGTCAGCATCTGGCGCAGCTTTTCGCCGGCGCCGCCGGTGCGGCCGCCGGGCGAGTGCTCGAACTTCTCGATCTGGGTGGCGAGCGTGCTCGCCCCGCCTTGCCGCAGCCGGCGATCGAAGATGCCGCCGATCCTGCCGGCAAAGGCGAGCATGAACCGGTTCCACTGGATCGCCGGATCACGCAGCGGATCATCGGGATCGAGCAGATAACGGTCCTCGATGAAGAGAAGGCTGCGCACGATCAGCGGCGGCACGTCGCGAAAGCCGGAAAACGCCCGCGCCGGAAAACGCGCCCGGTAGAGCGGCGTCGAGTCGCGGCCGAACAGCGTCAGCCCGGCGCGCGGCTTTTCCGGATAGATCGCGTAGCCGCCCTCGTCGACGAAGTCGCGCAGCGCCGGCGACCAGCGCGCCTGCCGGGTGACCGTAAAGTGGTGGGCGGAGAGCGATTCGATATAGCCCGGCAGCGCGGTGTACCCGAGGCGCTCGTCATAGGGGCCCGATTTCGGGAAGCGGATGTCGGAACTCGCTCCGGGCGCCAGCGAATACGTCATCTGCCGGGCCAGAGACGAGAAGATCCAGGATTGCAGGAACGAGGTGCGCAACTCCGCGTAGGCGCCCAAGCCGAGCAGCATCAGCAGCAGCAACGCGAGGCCGAGCCGCAGCGCCGAGACGGCGTCGAAAAAGACATGCGGCGCCGAACGCCGCTCGGGTCCGCCGCGCCGGCCGGCGGCCAAGATACGACCCCAAATCGCGTCCGCCATGAAAGCCGCCTCAGTTTGCCCCTTCAGTCGTGGACAAACGTCGGCGACCCCGCAAGAGATCCTTCGCGCGACCTAAGATCGAAATCGTAAGCTTTCCGGGATGGATGTCCGCGGCGGCGACATGCGAGCGCAGCCGTGGCCCGCCTAGCCGCCGCCGATCTTCGGGATCAGGTAGATTTCGCTGTCCGGCTCGAACGGCGCCGCGTAGGCGTCCTGCCAGATCTCGCCGTCGATCGCCACCGCCATCCCCTCTTCGACCTGGCGGCCGAGGCCGGGGAAGCGCCGGTCGAGTTCGAGAACGAGGCGGCGGAAATTCGTCGCCTCGACATCGAGCTCGCTCACCCCGCCGGTCAGGCGGCGGGAAGCCGTGCCGGCGATGACGACGTGCGGCATATCACGGCGACGCTGTCATTGCGGGGAGCGACGTGACGACGCAATCCCGGCGGAAGGCCCGCCAAGGCGATCGGGATTGCTTCGCTTCGCTCGCAATGACGGCAATCCGAAAAGCGGCTAAGCCCGCCCGTTTTCGAGCGCCTCGAGCACCCGCGGCGGCGACATCGGCAGGTCGCGCAGCCGCACCCCCGTCGCGGCGCAGATCGCGTTCGCGACCGCCGCCATCGGCGGCACGATCGGCACCTCGCCGACGCCGCGCGCGCCGAAGGGGTGGCGCGGGTTCGGCACCTCGACCATCACCGCCTCGATCATCGGCAGGTCGGAGGCGACCGGCACGCGGTAATCGAGGAAGCCCGGATTTTCGAGCCGGCCGTCCTTATCGTAGATGTATTCCTCGTTGAGGGCCCAGCCGATCCCTTGCGTGACGCCGCCCTGGATCTGCCCCTCGACATAGGAGGGGTGGATCGCCCGCCCGACATCCTGGACCGCGGTATAGCGCAGGATCTTGACCGCGCCCGTCTCCGGGTCGACCTCGACATCGCAGATGTGGGTCGCAAAGCCGGGCCCGGCGCCCTGCGCGTTGATCGACACTTCGGCGCTGATCGGGCCGCCGGTGCGGCCCGATTTGAGGGCGATGTCGGCTAACGGCAAGGGCTCGAAGCCGCCGGCATTGGCGCCCGCCGGCCACGCCTTGCCATCCTTCCACTCGACGGCGTCGGGGCTGATGTCCCAGATCATCGCGGCACGCCGTTTCATCTCCTCGACGACCTTCTCGGCCGCCTGCGTCGCCGCCATCCCGGTCGCGAAGGTGACGCGCGAGCCACCCGTCAGAAAGCTGAAGCCGATCGAGCTGGTGTCGGCGATGACCGGGCGCACCCGCTCGACCGGGATGCCGAGGATTTCGGCCACCATGATCGCCATCGAAGCACGCGAGCCGCCGATGTCGGGGTTGCCGGTGGCGACGACGGCCGTGCCGTCTTCGTTGACGTGCACCGCCGCGCTCGACTCGCCGCCGATGTTGAACCAGAAGCCCGAGGCGATGCCGCGGCCCTGGTTGGGGCCGAGCTTCGTCTTCAGGTGCGGGTGCTCCTTCGCGGCGGCGACCGTCTGGGCATAGCCGATATTCTGCCAGGTCGGCCCGTGCACCGCCTTGACGCCGTCCTTGGCGGCGTTCTTTTCGCGCAAATGCAGCGGGTCGATGCCGAGTTCGCGCGCCAATTCGTCGAGGCAGCTTTCGACGCCCCAGGAGGAGTTCGGCGCGCCCGGGGCGCGATAGGCCGCGACCTTCGGACGGTTCGAGACGACGTCATAGCCGACGATGCTGGCGTTTGCGATGTCGTACATCGCAAAGGCGCACATGCACCCCGGTCCGACCGGCGAGCCGGGGAAGGCGCCCGCCTGGTATTTGAGGACGACCTCGCCGGCGACGAGGCGGCCGTCCTTCTTGGCGCCGAGCTTCACTTCGATGACCGAGCCCGCCGCCGGCCCGGTGCCGCGGAACACCTCCTCGCGGTTCATCACCATCTTGACCGGGCGCCCCGATTTCCTGGCGAGCGCGAGCGCCACCGGTTCGAGATAGACGAGCGTCTTGCCGCCGAAGCCGCCGCCGATCTCGGCCGGGATCGCCCGGATGTTGGAGATGTCGATGCCGAGCAGCTTGGCGCAATAGGCGCGCACCATGAAATGGCCCTGGCTCGAGCTCCAGATCGTGCACTGCCCGTCGGCGGCCATCGAGACGACGCAGGCGTGCGGCTCGATATAGGCCTGGTGCACGGGCTGCGTCGAATAGCGGCGCTCGATGACCACGTCCGCTTCGCGGAAGCCGGCCGCGACATCGCCCTTTGTGAAGCTGATGCGCTTGGCGACGTTCGAGGGGCGCGCCGGCTTCGGCTCGACGCCTCCCGTGAAGAGGTCCTCGTGCAGGACCGGCGCCTCCGGCGCCATCGCCGCCTCGACATCGATGACGTGCGGCAATACCTCGTACTCTACCTCGATCAGCTCGCACGCCTCCTCGGCGATCGCCGGCGACACGGCGGCGACGGCGGCGACCGCGTGCCCGTCATAGAGCGCCTTGCCGCGCGCCATGCAATTGCACGACAGATCGCGAAAGTTCATCGGCCCCTCGCCGACGAAGGCCTCCTCGGAAGCGATCGGCGGGAAATCCTCGGCCGTCACCACCGCCTTGACGCCGGGCAGCGACAGCGCCTTCGTCGTGTCGATCCTGAGGATCCGGGCATGCGCGTGCGGGCTGCGCTTGACCTTGCCCCAGATCATGCCGGGCATTGTCATGTCGGCGCCGAAATTGGCCCGGCCGGTGACCTTGTCGACCCCGTCCGGGCGAACCGGGCGGGTGCCGACTACCTTCTGGAACTCCTTGGCGATGTAGGTCATGCGTGTCTCGCTTTCCTATCGGTCGGATTCAGGACCGCAGATCGGGCGTCCTTCGAGGCCTCGCTGCGCGAGGCGGCTCAGGATGAAGATTTCCTTGATGCGATGGAGAACACCCTCATGCCGAGGAGCGCCCGAAAGGGCGCGTCTCGAAGCACGCGTGGGGCTCATGCTGGTCCCTAATCCGCCATGCCGCGTTCGGCGCGCATCTCGGCGGCGGCGTCGAGCACGGCGCGGATGATCTTGTCGTAGCCGGTGCAGCGGCACAGATTGCCGGCGAGCCAATAGCGCGTCTCTTCCTCGGTCGGGTTCAAATTCTCGTCGAGCAGCGCCTTCGCCGCGACGATGAAGCCGGGCGTGCAGAAACCGCATTGCAATGCCGCGTGCTCGAGGAATTTCTGCTGCACCGGGTGCAGTTTGTCGCCCTGCGCGACACCTTCGACGGTGGTGATCTCGCGGCCTGCGGCTTCGGCCCCGAGCATCAGGCAGGAACACATGATCTTGCCGTCGACGATGACCGTGCAGGCGCCGCAATCGCCGGAGCCGCAGCCTTCCTTGCTGCCCGTCAGATTGAGCTCGTCGCGCAGCACGTCCAGCAGGCTCTGCTGCGGCTCGCACAAAAACTCGACTGGCTCGCCGTTGATGACGGTCGAAACGTGATGCTTGCTCATTCAGCATTCTCCGGCGCGCTTGAAAGCGATGGCGGCAGCGCGTCGCGCCAGGACGCCGGCCACCTTGATGCGGTATTCGATGGTGCCGCGCTTGTCGTTGATCGGCCGGCAGGCCTGCCGCGCGGCATGGTCGAGGCGCGCCAGCGTCTGCTCGTCGAGCCGGTGGCCGACGAGCGCCTCGGCGGCCTCCCTGACGATCAGCTGGGTCGGCGCGACCGCCCCCAGAACGACGTGCGCATCCGTGCAGACGCCGCTGTCGTCGAGGGTGACGTTGACCGCGCAGCCGACGACGGCGATGTCCATCTCGGTGCGCGGGATGAAGCGCAGATAGGCGTCCGACTGGTGCCGGCGCGGTTTCGGTATATGAAATTCGACGACGAATTCGCCCTTCTTCAGCGAGGTCTGCCCGGGCCCGGTGACGATCGCCTCGACCGGCGCGACGCGGCGGCCTTCGGGCCCGGCGATGACGCAGGTGGCGCGCGCCGCGATCAGCGCCGGCACGCTGTCGGCCGCCGGCGACGCGTTGCACAGATT
>DASYYD010000084.1:0-2102 GCA_035934195.1 Allostellaceae bacterium
ACGCTCCGCCGAAGCGCCGCCTCGCCGCGACCATGGCAAGGCAAGCGCGCACCGCCTCGCCACCCTTGTCGCGGCCGTTGCCGCCCGGCGTCGCCCGCGCCAGCGCCTGCGCCTCGTTCTCGCAGGTCAGAATACCGTAGCCGATCGGCAGTCCCCGCTCCACCGCGAGGTGCTGCAGCCAGTCGGCGGTCGACTCGCAGATATGGTCGTAATGGCTGGTCTCGCCGCGAATGACGCAGCCGAGGGCGACAAAACCGTCGAACTCGCCCGCCGTCCTCGCCGCCATGCCGATCGCGCCGGGAATCTCGAAAGCGCCGGGGACTTGCAAGGTCTCGAAGGTAGCGCCGGCGGCGGCAAGCGCGCGTTCCGCCCCGTCGCGCATCAACGCGGCGATGTGCGTGTAATACGGCGCCTCGACCAGCAGCAGATGCGGCGAGCGCTCGGTAATCTTCCGGGTCATCAGACGGCTCCCCTCGCCTGGAGCAACCGCCCGACATAACGGGCGATCAGGTCGATCTCGAAATTCATCAGCGCGCCCGGTTGGGCATCGCCGAAGGTGGTATGGCCCAGCGTGTGGGGGATGATGTTGACGCCAAACCGCGCGCCATCGACTTCGTTGACCGTCAGGCTCACGCCGTCGAGGGCGACCGACCCTTTGGGAGCGATATACGGCGCGAGCCCCGGCGGCGCCTCGAAACCGAAGCGTATGGACTCGCCGTCCGGCCGCCGCTCGGTTACGCGGACGACGCCGTCGACGTGGCCCTGTACCAGATGCCCGCCCATCTCGTCGCCGAGCTTCATCGCCTGTTCGAGATTGACCCGCGTGCCGACCCGCCAATCGCCGAGGGTCGAGCAGGCCAGGCTTTCAGCCGACACCTCGACGGTGAACAGACCAGGTTCGAGCGCGACCGCGGTCAAGCACACGCCGGAACAGCCGATCGAGGCGCCCAGCGCGATCTTCGAGGTATCATAGGCGGTGGCGATCGCGAGGGTGAGCAGCCCATTGCCGCGCCGCGCCTCCCGCACCACGCCGATATCGGTGACGATCCCGGTAAACATGGCGGCTAGGCTAGGAGCCTCATGCCCGATTAGCCAGCCCCTTTTGGCGGAAGGCGCCGAACGCGCCCCGCGGACGTTTACCGGCAAAGGGACCGCTTTCAAGGCGCGATACGATGAAACAGTCACCCACTCGATCTTATCTTTGTCTTCCGGCCGCGGTGGCCGTTCTGTTGATCGGCGCCGCGCCCGGCATGGCCCAGACGGTGCCGTGCTCGGCTTTCGCCCACGATGCCGATGGCGGGTGGCGGGTCCTCGACCCGGTAATGCTCGATCTCAACGGCAGGCTCTACAGCCCGACGGTCGGAACCGTCTTTTCCGCCGGCTCCTCGCCGAACGGCATCGAGATGAGTGGCGTGCTCGACCGCGAATGCGGGAACCGATAGCTACACGCGGCGATAGGTATCGACGAGATCGCCGCCGACTGTCTCGCTCGACAGCAGGCTGAAGCGCGGCGCGGCCGCGAGGTCGCCAAGCCCGAGCGCGGCGACCGCGGGCAACCCGTCGTCGCCGATCAGCAGCGGAGCGTGGATCCAGACGAGGCGGTCGACGAGCCCGGCGCGCAGCAGCGCGGCCGCGAGCCGGCCGCCACCCTCGACCAGGAGCCGGGTCAACCCCTCGCGGCCGAGGCTCTGCAGCAGCGCCGCGAGATCGATGCCCGCGCCATCGGGGCTAATCTCCAGCACCTTCACGCCCTGCCCGGCCAATCCCGCGCGCCGGGCGGGATCGGATGCGCTCAGTGTGGCGACCCAGGTCGGCGTCTGCCGCGCCCGGGAGAAGACACGCACCGCCGCCGGCAGCCGCAATTGCCGGTCGATCACGATCCGTACCGGCGACCGGGCGCCGAACCCCGGCAGGCGGCAGGTGAGCTCCGGATCGTCGGCGAGCGCGGTGCCGGTGCCGACCAGTACCGCATCGTGCATGGCCCGCAACAGGTGGGTGCGCTCGCGTGCCGCGGGGCCGGTGATCCAGCGGCTTTGCCCGGTCGATGTCGCGATGCGGCCATCAAGCGAGGTCGCCAGCTTCAAGGTGACGAGCGGCCGGCC
>DASYYD010000177.1:0-6547 GCA_035934195.1 Allostellaceae bacterium
CTCTCCCCGCGCGCGGGGAGAGGGAGTTGACTGCGCCGGGGCCGCGCTCTCGCCCTCGGCGACGCGGCCGAGCACGGCGCCGACCGGGACGTTCGCGCCTTCGGCGGCGACGATCTCGGCGAGCGTGCCGGCGGCGGGCGCGAAGACTTCGAGCGTCACCTTGTCGGTTTCGAGCTCGACGAGCGGATCATCGACCGCAACCGCCTCGCCCGGCTGCTTCAGCCAGCGCGCGACAGTCGCCTCGGTCACCGATTCGCCGAGGCTGGGCACCTTAATTTCGGTTGCCATCGCACACTCACGCGGCAAGGGCCTCGGCGACGAGCCGGGCCTGCTCCTTGAGATGCTCCTTGAAAAGCCCGGTCGCGGGCGAGGCCGCCTCCGGCCGCCCGGCAAAGCGCGGGCGGTTCGCCGCCACGTCGAGCCCCGACAGCACCCGCTCGATCCGCCGGTCGACGAAGTTCCAGGCGCCCATGTTGCGCGGCTCCTCCTGGCACCACACGATCTCGGCGTTTTTGTACTGCTGCAGCAATTTGCCCAGCACATTGAACGGGAACGGATAAAGCTGCTCGACGCGGATGATCGCGACGCGCTTGTCGGTCTTCTCGGCGCGGGCCGCCGCGAGATCGAAATACACCTTGCCGCTGCACAGCACGACGCGGCGCACCTTGTCGCCGGAGGCAATCCTTTGCGTCTCGGGAACGACGCGTCGGAACGAGGTGCCGGGTCCCATCTCGTCGAGGCGGGAGAACACTTCCCTCACGCGAAGCAGCGATTTCGGCGTCGCGACGACGAGCGGCTTCCTGAAATTGCGGCGGACCTGCCGCCGCAGCGCGTGGAAATAATTGGCCGCGCTCGTCAGGTTGCAGACCTGCAGATTGTCTTCGGCGCAGAGTTCGAGATAACGCTCGAGGCGCGCCGAGGAGTGCTCCGGCCCCTGCCCCTCGTAGCCGTGCGGCAGCAGCATGACGAGGCCGCTCATGCGCAGCCACTTCGTCTCGCCCGAAGCGATGAATTGGTCGATCAGCACCTGCGCGCCGTTGGCGAAATCGCCGAATTGCGCCTCCCATAAGACGAGCGTCGCCGGGTCGGCGAGGCTGTAGCCGTATTCGAACCCGAGCACGGCCGCCTCGGAGAGCGGGCTGTCGATGATGTCGAACCGGGCCTGCCCGCGCACATGATCGAGCGGGACGTACCGCGCCTCGCTCTCCTGGTCGAACAGCACGGCGTGGCGCTGCGAAAAGGTGCCGCGGCCGCTGTCCTGGCCGGACATGCGGACATGCGTGCCTTCCGCGCACAGGGAACCGATCGCCAGCGCCTCGGCGGTCGCCCAGTCGATGCCTTCGCCGCTCTCGAAGGCGGCGGCCTTCGCCTCGAGCTGGCGCGCGATCTTGCGGTTGAGGCTGAAGCCTTGCGGCACCGTCGTCAACGCATGCCCGACTTCCCGCAACAGCTCGATCGGCGCCCCGGTGTCGCCGCGGCGGTCGTCGTCGAGCGCCGTCTCCAGCCCCGCCCAGGCGCCTTCGAGCCAGTCGGCCTTGTTCGGGCGATAGCTCTTGGCGGCCGCGAACTCTGCCTCCAGCCGTTCGATGAAGCTCGCTGCGATCGATTGCGCCTCGTCCTCGCCGATGATCCCCGCCTCGATCAGCTTCTTCGCATAGATCTGCCGGGCCGTCGGGTGGCGCGCGATCGTGCGGTACATCAAAGGCTGCGTGAAGGCGGGCTCGTCGGTCTCGTTGTGCCCGTGCCGGCGATAACAATAGAGGTCGATGACGACGTCCTTCCTGAACTCCTGCCGATATTCGACGGCGGCGCGCGCGACCGTCACGACCGCGTCCGGATCGTCGCCGTTGACATGGAAGATCGGCGCCTGGACGAATTTCGCGATGTCGGAGGGGTAAGGGCTCGAGCGCGCCGCCACCGGGCTCGTCGTAAAGCCGATCTGGTTGTTGACGACGACATGGATCGCGCCGCCGATGCGATAGCCGTCGAGCATCGACAGTTCGAAGGTTTCGGCGACGACCCCCTGCCCGGCGAAGGCGGCGTCGCCATGCATGAGGATGGCGGCGACCTCCTTGCGCTCGCTGTCGCCGCGCCGGTGCTGCTTGGCGCGCACTTTGCCGAGGACGACCGGATCGACCGCTTCCAAATGCGACGGATTGGCGGCGAGCGACAGATGCACGCTGGCGCCCGCGACCTCGCGATCGCCGGAAGTGCCGAGATGGTATTTCACGTCGCCCGAGCCGTGCACGTGCTCAGGGTTCGTCGCATTGCCCTGGAACTCGGAAAAGATCGCCGCAAACGGCTTGCCGACAAAATTGGCGAGCACGTTCAACCGCCCGCGATGCGGCATGCCGATGACGAATTCGCGGATGCCCAACTCGGCGCCGCGCGCGAGGAGCGATTCGAGCGCCGGCATCAGCGATTCCGCGCCCTCGATGCCGAAGCGCTTCGTCCCTGTGTAGCGCCGGTCGAGAAACCGCTCGAAAGTCTCGGCGATCGTCAGGCTGCGCAATATTTCCTTGCGCACGGCCGCTGCCGGGGCGACCCGCCCGCGCCTCTCGAATTTCTCTTGGATCCAGGCCCGCTCGCCCGGGTTCTGGATGTGCATGTATTCGACACCGACCGTCCCGCAATAGGTTTCGCGAAGGCTGGCGAGAAGCCGGCGCAGGCTCGGCCGCTCGAGGCCCAACAGCTTATTGACGAAAATCTCGCGGTCGAGATCGGCCTCGGTGAAACCCCAACTGCGGTAATCGAGCTCCGGGTGGTGAGCGCCCTCGGCGAGGCCCAAGGGATCGAGCCGGGCCTCGAGATGGCCGCGCACCCGGTAGGCGCGGATCAGGTTGAGGGCGCGGATCGTATCGAGGAGGGGCTGGCGCAATACCGCGCCGTCGAGAGCAGGCAAAGGTTCGCCGTTCGACCATTGCGGGCCGCGTTGCTCGACCTCGAGGGAAGCGGCATCGTCACCGATTTCGGCAAAAAAGCGGCGCCAGCTTTCGTCGACCGATGCTGGGTCACCGAGAAAGCGCCGGTACAGCGCGGCGATAAAGCGGGCGTTGGCGCCCATCAAAAATGACGTACCGTCGAGATCAGTCATGATTCCGTCTGCGTCGTCATCCCGGCGAATGCCGGGATCTATGGCTGCTCTGGACACCGGCCTTCGCCGGCATGACAAAGCTGGTGCGGTTCGGCCAAATCATCAGCGATTGAGCAGTTCGTGCATCGTCGTGCCGATGGCGGCGGGCGACGGGGCGATCGTGACGCCGGCGCTTTTCAGCGCCTCGATCTTGTCGCCGGCGCCCCCCCTGCCGCCGCTGATGATCGCCCCGGCATGACCCATGCGGCGGCCCGGCGGCGCAGTCGCGCCGGCGATGAAGCCGACGACCGGCTTCTTGATCTTCGCCGATTCGAGGAGGGCGGCGCCCTCTTCCTCGGCCGTACCGCCGATCTCGCCGATCATCACAATCGCCTGCGTCTCCTCGTCGGCGAGAAACATCTCCAGGACATCGACAAAGCTGGTGCCGTTGATCGGGTCGCCGCCGATCCCGACGCAGCTCGACTGCCCGAGCCCGACTGCCGTTGTCTGCGACACCGCCTCGTAAGTGAGGGTGCCCGAGCGCGACACGATGCCGATCCGGCCGCGGCGATGGATGTGCCCCGGCATGATGCCGATCTTGCACTCGTCCGGGGTGATGACGCCCGGGCAATTGGGCCCGATGAGGCGCGTGCGCGTGCCGCAAAGGGCGCGCTTGACGGCGACCATGTCGATGACCGGGATGCCCTCGGTGATGCAGATGACGAGCGGGATCTGCGCCTCGACCGCCTCGAGGATCGCGTCGGCGGCGAAAGGCGGCGGCACATAGATGACGCTCGCGGTGCACCCCGTCTCGGCGACCGCTTCGCGCACGGTGTCGAAGACCGGCAGGTCGAGGTGCCGCGTGCCGCCTTTGCCGGGGGTCACGCCGCCGACCATCTTGGTGCCGTAGGCGATCGCCTGCTCGGAGTGGAAGGTGCCCTGGGCGCCGGTGAAACCCTGGCAGATGACGCGGGTCTCCGCATCGACGAGGATCGCCATTACGCCGCCTCCCTGACCGCGGTCACGATCTTCTCCGCGGCGTCGGCGAGATTTTCCGCCGCAAGGATCGGCAATCCCGATTGTTCAAGGATGCGCTTGCCGAGATCGACATTGGTGCCTTCGAGGCGGACGACGAGCGGCACGTGCAGATTGACCTCGCGCGCCGCGCCGACGACCCCCTCGGCGATGACGTCGCAGCGCATGATGCCGCCGAAGATGTTGACGAGGATGCCTTCGACGTTGGGATCGCTGAGGATCAGCTTGAAGGCGGCCGAGACGCGCTCGCGCGTGGCGCCGCCGCCGACATCGAGAAAATTGGCGGGGCTGCCGCCATAGAGCTTGATGATGTCCATCGTCGCCATGGCGAGGCCGGCGCCGTTGACCATGCAGCCGATGTTGCCGTCGAGCTTCACATAGCTGAGCCCGTGCTTCTGCGCTTCGAGCTCGGTCGGGTCCTCCTCGTCCTCGTCGCGCAACGCCGCGACATCGGCATGGCGAAAGAGGGCGTTGTCGTCGAAGGCCATCTTGGCGTCGAGCGCGACGAGCTCTCCCGGCCCCGTGACGACGAGCGGATTGACCTCGACGATCGAGGCGTCGAGCTCGCAAAAGGCGCGGTAGAGGGAGCTGACGAATTGCACCGCCGCCGCGATCTGGCCGCCTGCGAGGCCGAGCGCGAAGGCAATGGTGCGGGCGTGAAACGGCTCGATCCCGCTCGCCGGGTCGATCGCCACTCTCAGGATTTTCTCGGGCGCGCGCGCCGCGACCTCCTCGATGTCGACCCCTCCCTCGCTCGACCCGATCAGGGTGACCCGGCCGCTGCCGCGGTCGATGACGAGACCGAGATAGAGTTCGCGCGCGATGTCGCAGCCTTCCTCGACATAGACGCGCTTGACCTCGCGGCCTTTGGGCCCGGTCTGCGCCGTCACCAGGTTGCGGCCGAGGAGGTCGCGCGCCGCCGCTGCGGCTTGGTCCGGCGAGCGGACGAGCTTGACGCCGCCCGCCTTGCCGCGCCCGCCGGCATGAATCTGCGCCTTGACGACCCAGCGCGCGCCGCCGAGCCGGCGGGCGACACCGGCCGCCTCGGCGGCGGTGTAGGCGACGCCGCCGCGCGGCACCTTGACGCCGAATTTCGCCAACAGATCCTTCGCCTGGTATTCGTGGATGTTCATCGGGCCCCGCTAAGCTCGGAAGGGCGGTAGTAGCGTGCCCTATAGATAACATCCGGGCGCGGCCGCACAATCGCGCAGGGCGGCGGCGCGGCGCGGCTCAGATCCGCATCTTCTTGACGACCTCGACGAGGCCCTGGACGCCCGCCACCGATTTGTCGAATGCCGCCTGCTCGTCGCGCGACAGTTTCAGTTCGACGATGCGTTCCACCCCGCCGGCGCCGAGCACGACCGGCACGCCGACATAGAGGCCCTTGACGCCATATTGCCCGTCGAGCCAGGCGGCGCAGGGCAGCACCCGTTTCTTGTCGCGCAGATAGGCTTCGGCCATCTGGATCGCCGAACTGGCGGGCGCGTAAAAGGCCGATCCGGTCTTCAACAGCGCGACGATCTCGCCGCCGCCGTCGCGCGTCCTCTGGACGATAGCGTCGATCCGTTCGCGCGTCGTCCACCCCATCTCGACGAGGTCCGGGAGCGGGATGCCGGCGACCGTCGCATAGCGCGGCAGCGGCACCATGGCGTCGCCGTGGCCGCCGAGGACGAAAGCCGTCACATCCTCGACCGAAACCTTGAATTCTTCGGCGAGGAAATGGCGGAAGCGGGCGCTGTCGAGGATTCCGGCCATGCCGACGACGCGGTGATATGGCAGCCCGCAGGCCTCGCGCATGACCCAGACCATGACGTCGAGCGGGTTGGTGATGGTGATGACGAAGGCGCCCGGAGAGTGCCGCTTGATCGCCGCGCCGACGGTGGAGACGATCTTGGCGTTGACCTCGATCAGGTCGTCGCGGCTCATGCCGGGCTTGCGCGGGATGCCGGCGGTGACGATGACGACATCGGCGCCCGCGATCGCGGCATAATCGTTGCTGCCGGCGACGACCGCGTCATAGCCCTCGATCGCCGAGCCCTGGACGAGGTCGAGCGCCTTCCCCTGCGGCACCCCCTCGACGACGTCGCAGAGGACAACGTCGCCCAATTCCTTGAGCCCGGCCAAGAGGGCGAGCGTGCCGCCGATCTGCCCGGCGCCGATCAGCGCGATCTTGTTGCGTGCCATCGGGATGCCTCGTTGCATCAAAGCGGCCGGCGTCTTAGCGCGAATCCAGGAAGGCGGCAAGCCGGGGGCAGGCTTGATCTCGAACCGGCTGAGTGCAATATTTGCACTTGGAGGCGGGATGCCGACGATCGCACGTTTCGGGGCAGTGACCGTCCGAATTTATTCCGGCGATCACCGGCCGCCGCACTTCCACATCGTGACTCCCGACTTTCCGGTGCTGGGCGGATATCGGATCTGACCGTGATCGCCGGCGAA
>DASYYD010000199.1:0-3876 GCA_035934195.1 Allostellaceae bacterium
CGCGGATCGCGTCGCGGTCGGCGGGCGAGAGCGGCCGGCGGATATCGACGCCGCCGATATCGGCCCCGAGCCCGGCGGCAAACGGGGAAACGGCGATCGCCATCGCCGCTACTCCGCCGCCGCGCGGGCGGCCGGGGCGAATTCCTTGATCGTCACCCGCCAGTGGATGCGGTCTTCCTCGGGCGGGTAGTCGCCGGCCGCCCTGTGATAGGAACAGCGGTTGTCCCAGATGACGATGTCGCCCTTCTTCCACTTGTGACGGTATTGCCCTTCGGGCTGGACCATGTAGCCGGCGAGTTCTTCGAGCAGCGCGTCGCTTTCCTCCGGCTCCAGCCCCTCGACCCCGAGGATCTTGCCGGGGTCGAAATAGAGGGATTTGCGCCCGGTTTCGGGATGCGTGCGCAGGATCGGGTGGCGGACCGGCGTCCAGTCGCGGTCTTCCTCGTTGAGCAGCTCGGTCGCCCTTCGCCGGCCGCCATAGGTGAAGACGCCGAGGCGCCCTTCGAGCCGGTCCTTGATCCGCTGCGGCAATGCGTCATAGGCGGCATAGCCGTTGGCGAAGAGCGTGTCGCCGCCGCGGCTGGGGACGGCCAGCGCATAGAGCTGCGTCGCCTTGAAGGGTTCCGCGTCGTAGGCGCCGTCGGTGTGGAAGCCGGCGGCGCCGCGCCGGTAGATCGCCTCGTTGAGCTTGCCCGCGGCATCGAACTTGTTGACGCCCATCACCGTCAGCTCGGGATGGGTCTCGTGCCGCGTCATCTTCGAGGGGTGCGGCGAGAGCCGCCCGAAACGCCGGCTGTAGGCGAGGAAATCCTCGATTTCGAGCTGCTGCCCGGGGATGACGAGGACGTTGCAGTCGAGCCAGGCGCGGTAGATCGGACGAAAGCCGTCGTCGTCGAGCGCTCTCACGTCGACGCCGCGGATCTCGGCGCCGATCTGCGGCCCCAGGCGGCGGACCTCGATCATCGGCCTTCCCTCCGGTATTTGCCGCCGCGATCGTGAGGCGCTTTGCCGCGCCCTGTCAACGCGCGTTGCGGCATTGCTGACCGTGGCACATGTCATTGCGAGCCGCCGCGAGGCGGCGAAGCAATCCGACGGGATTGCCGCGGCACTTTCGCGCCTCGCAATGACGATCCACCTCTATTCGATCTGGCGGCGCGCCGCCGTCACCTGCTCGCGCAGCGAGTTGAGGAGGCGCGCTTCCGGCGCCGGGGCGACGTTGCAATAGCCGACGCCCAATGCCTTCAATTCGGCGGCGTTGCGCGGAAAGGCGGCGTGGTTGAGCGGCAGCGCGAGGCGCGCCTGGCCGCCGCGCTCGACCGCGCGGCGCACCCGCTCGATCGTCTCGACGAGGCGCGGATGGTCTGGCTGGCCGCTCACCCCCAAGGCGCGCGACATGTCCGACGGGCCGACGGCGATGATGTCGATGCCCGGCGTCGCGGCGATCGCGTCGATGGCCTCGACCCCGGCCATGTCCTCGATCATCACGGCGAGCGTGATCTCGCGGTTCGAGCGCGCCATGTGCTCGGCGACGCCGATCTTGCCGAAATCGGCGGCGCGGCTGGCGCCGGCCATGCCGCGGTCGCCCTGCGGCGGATAGCGCACCGCCGCGACAGCGGCGCGGGCCTTTTCCGCGCTATAGCAATGCGGCACCTGGATGCCCTGCACGCCCATGTCCAAGAGGCGCAGGATGAAGGCCGGGTCGAAGCCCGGGGTGCGCACGATCGGGGTGATGCCGACCCGTTCGGCCGCCATCACCATCATCTGCACGTCGCTGAGGCTGAAGCTCGTGTGCTCCATGTCGATAAAGGCGGCGTCGAACCCGGCATGGCCGATGATCTCGACGATCTGCGGGTCGGCGATGCCGCCGCTGTAGGAGCCGAAGGCGAGCCCGCCCTTCTCGAGGATGCGCTTGACGCGATTGTCTTGCATGACGCCCTCTCTTCTCACGAACCGGAAAAGTCTTCTTCCCAGAACTCGGCGGCGCCGCGTTCGTCCTTTTGCCGCCGCTCGCGTTCGAGCGCGCGCAATTCGACGCGGCGGATCTTGCCGGAGATCGTCTTCGGCAGCTCGAAAAATTCGAGGCGCCGCACCCGCTTCGCCGGCGACACGCGGACCCGCAGATGGGCGAAGATCGCCGCCGCCACCTCGCGGCCGGGCTGGTGGCCGGCGGCGAGCGCGACGAACGCCTTCGGCACCAGCCCGCGCAGCGGGTGCTCGGAGGGCACGACCGCGGCTTCGGCGACGGCCGCATGCTCGACGAGCGCGCTCTCCAATTCGAACGGGCTGATGCGGTAGCCCGAGGATTTGAAGACGTCGTCGGCGCGGCCGACATAGGTGAAGGAGCCGTCCGGGTTTCTCAGCGCGACGTCGCCGGTGCGGTACCAGCGTCCTTCGAGCGGCTGCAGCGTACCGTCCTCGCGCTGGTAGCCGGGCATCAGGCCCAAGGGCGGCGGCTCGAGCGAGAGCGCGATCTCGCCCTCGTCGGCGACTTCGGCATCGTCCTCGCCGAGCAGCGCCACCCGGTAGCCCGGCAGCGGACGGCCCATCGAGCCCGGCGTGATCCTTTGCCCCGGCGAGTTGCCGATCTGCGAGGTCGTCTCGGTCTGGCCGTAGAAGTCGCGCACGGTCAGCCCCCAGGCGCGACGCACCTGGTCGATGACCTCGGGGTTCAGGGGCTCGCCGGCGGAAGTCGCCTCGCGCAATTTGACGGGCCAAGCCTTCAGATCGTGCTGCACCAGCATCCGCCAGACGGTCGGCGCGCCGCAGAAGGTGGTGACGCCGCATCTGACGAGCGTGTCGAGCGCGTCCTTCGCCTCGAAACGCGGCTCGGTCATCGCCACAATCGTGGCGCCGGCGATCCACGGCGCGAAGAAGCTGCTGTAGGCGTGCTTCGCCCAGCCGGGCGAGGCGATGTTGAGATGCACGTCGCCGGGCCTGAGCCCCAGGACGTACATCGTCGACAGATGCCCGACGGGATAGCTCTGATGGCTGTGCCGCACGAGCTTCGGCTTCGCTGTCGTGCCGGAGGTGAAGTAGAGGAGGAGCGGGTCCTCGGCGCGCGTCTCGCCCTGCGGGCGGAATTCCGCCGAAGCACTCTCGGCATCCGCGAAATCGTGCCACCCGGCGACCTTCTCCCCGACCGCGATGCGGGTGAAGCCGCCCGGCACCTCGTCGATGCGCGGGGCGAGCGCGGCGGCCGCGACCACGTGGCGCACGCGGCCGCGCTCGAAGCGGTCGAGCAGCTCGTAGCCCGAGAGCAGCGTCGCCGCCGGAATGATGACGGCGCCCAATTTCATGCAGCCGAGCATCGCCTCCCACAGCGCGCGGTGGTTCGGCAGCAGCACCAGCACAGGGTCGCCGCGCCGGACGCCGAGGGCGGACAAATAATTCGCGGCCCGGTTCGAGCCGGCCTGCAGCTCGCCGAAGCTCAGCTTTTCCTCGGCCGGCCCGGTCAGCCACAGCGCCGTCTCTCCGGCCGGCAGATGGTCGAAATGGTCGAGCGCCCAGTTGAAGCGGTCGAGGGCCGGCCAGCGGAATTCGGCGACCGCCCGCTCGTAGTCATTGGCGTGCCGCAGCAACAGGTCGCGCGCCGCAAGAAACGCCTCTCTGCCGCCCGTTGCCATAACTCCCTCCCTACGATGGCGGTTTGCCGATATCTTTACGCCGGCCGCGCGAGAGAATCGAGCGGACCCACGAACCGCGAGGTTATCCCGATGAAGATCGCCGCGATCCGCTCCCAGATCGTCCTGTTGCCGGCCGACGAGCCGCTCGCCGACGCCGCCGAGAACCCGAGCGCGACGCGGCCGATCGTGACCGTGCGGGTTGCGACCGACGACGGCGTCGAGGGGCTCGGCGTCACCTATTTCGGCGGCGCGC
>DASYYD010000214.1:0-15893 GCA_035934195.1 Allostellaceae bacterium
CGAGCTGGCGCGCCTGCTGCCGCGCTTTCTCGAAATCTACGAGGCGAACGCGGCCCGCCTGACGCGGCCCTATCCGGGCGTGCGCGACACCCTCGCCGAACTGCGCCGGGCCGGCTATGCGACGGCGATCGCCACCAACAAACCGCAGCGCGCGAGCGAGGCGGTGCTCGCGGCACTGGGCCTGGCCGAACTCTTCGACGCGGTCGCCGGCGGCGACCGCTTCCCGACGAGGAAGCCCGATCCGGGCCACCTCCTCGGGGTGATCGCGCTTCTCGGCGGCGACAGGGCGCGCTCGGCGATGATCGGCGACAACGAGAACGACGTGGCGGCGGCGCGCGCCGCCTCGCTGCCCGTGCTGCTGATGCGCCACGGCTATGCGCGCCTCGACCTCGAATCGCTTCAGCCCGACGCGCTGCTCGACGGGTTCGCCGACCTGCCCGAGGCGCTCGAGCGATTGGGACTCGTGCCGTGACGACAAGGCAATTGTATAGGCAAAGCCAGGGTGGCCTGTCGTTGCGAGGAGCCCGGAGGGCGACGACGCAATCCCGATGAGCGGTGGCCGTATCGGCCCGAGATTGCTTCGCGGCGCTCGCAATGACAGCATGGGCCCGATCAGGTCAACATGCGGCTGCCGAAGGCGCTGCTCGAAGCCGTCAAACGGCGTTCCGCCGAACGCGGCATCCCCTACACCCGGTTCATTCGAGAAGCCGTGGAGCTGGCGCTCCACCGCAAGCGCGCCCCCCGGCGCCGGCCGGCGCTGACCGCCGGCAGGCAGCACAGCGCGCCGCCTTGACAGCCTTCCCGGCCGCCTCCTAAATGCCGCACTTCGGGCGCGTAGCTCAGCGGGAGAGCACACCCTTCACACGGGTGGGGTCACAGGTTCAATCCCTGTCGCGCCCACCATCCCTATTCGGCGGCGGCCGGAACGGCGCGCGTCAGGGGCGCGGCCGGTGTCGCGATGCCGTAGAGCCGGGCGCAATTGTCCCAGAGGATCTTCTTCCGCGCCGCGGCGTCGAGCGGCAGCGAGAAGAACTGCTGCATCGCCTCCGGGAAGGCGCCGTCCGAGTGCGGATAGTCGGAGGACACGACGAAATAATCCGCACCCAGCTTCTCGACGACCTCGACCGCCGGCTCCTCGTCGACATCGAGCGCGACCCAGCATTGCCGCTTGAAGTATTCGCTCGGCGGCATCGTCAGCTGGCGCTCGCAGCCGGGGCCGAACTTCTCCCACTGGTCGTCCAAGCGCCACAGCCACCAATAGAGCCAGCCCGCCGTGCCTTCGAGAAAGGCGCAGCGCAATTTCGGATGGCGCTCGAGGACGCCGCCCGTCGTCAGGCTGGCGAGCGCGCCCATCAGCTCGACGGGGTTGCGGATCGCATGCGCGATCGGGTGAAAATTCGCGTGCCCGACATAACGCCGCCCGGCGTCGTCCTTCAGCGCGGTGTTGCCGGTCGGGTGAAAGCCGATCGGCACGCCCAATCGCTCGAGCTCCTCCCACAGGGGCTCGCATTCCTCGTCGTGCAGATGCCGGCCGTTGACCGGGTTCGGCGTGCCGATGATCGCGACCGCGCCCTTCTCTCTGACGCAGCGGCGCGCCTCTTCGACCGCGGAAGGGATGTCGTGCATCGCCACTTGCGCCGCGAATTTGAGGCGCTCCGGGTCGTGCCGGCAGTAATCACAGGCCCAGTCGTTGAAGGCGCGTGCAAGCGCGGCGGCGTAATCGGGCGGGAGGTCGTCGTGGCAGAGGATCTGGCGGCCGCGCGTGCCGTACATGACGGCGACGTCGATCCCCTCGATGTCCATCGCCGTCAGGGTCGTCGCCGGGTCGAAGCCCTGCGCCCGGGCGAGGCGGAAATGCGGATGCCGGGCGCGGCTGCGGCGCCTGAGTTCGCGGCTCGAGGTCGTCGCGCCCATCTGATTTGCGTGCGCCGGGATCGCGAGGCCCTGCACCTCCATCCCCATGATCGCGTCGGTGTTGCCCTTGTCGGCGGGATCGGCGGTCAGCTCGCGCTGCTGCCCGCCGAAAAAGCGCGGCGGGTTCGCCGAATAGGGCGCTGCGAGATAATTGGCCCAGAGATCGTCGGGCTCCATCAGATGGAGGTCGCTGTCCATGACGAGATAACCCTGCCGCGCCATCTGCCGCCTCCTCGATCATTTGTCGGCGATCATGATACCGGCCGCGCTCTCGGGCAAGCGGCCGCATTCCGGTTTGCCGGCGGCGGAGATCGCGGGCTAAGATGGCCGATCTGGCGCGCCGCGCCGCGCTCGAGGAGGATCCGCCATGATCACGAAATTCGACTCGCTCTTTGCCGGCCACGCCGACATGGAGGGGGTCGGCTATGACGGCGTGCCGGTCAACGAGCGGCGCTTCGGAAACGCGCATCTGGCGAGCGCGCTATCGAAGGCGCAGGCGATGGCGCAGCTGATGGACGCTCGCGGCTACGACACCTTCTGGATGGCCGAGCACCATTTCCAGCGGGAGGGGTACGAGTGCATCCCGAACGTGCTCTTGATGGCCGTTCATCTGGCGCAGGCGACGCGCAACGTCAGGATCGGCTGCGGCTTCAACATCACGCCGATGTGGCACCCGCTGCGGCTCGCCGAAGATTATGCGATGGCCGATATCCTGTCGAAGGGGCGCATCACCTTCGGGGTCGGGCGCGGCTACCACACCCGCGAGGTCGAGACCTTCGGCGCGCCGCTCCTCGACCAGCCGGCCAACCGCGAACTCTTCGAAGAGCAGGTCGAGATCATCTTCAAGGCCTTCAACGAAGAGGCGTTCGCGCATAAGGGGAAGCACTACACCTTGCCACCGGAGGTGCCCTATCGCGGCTATACGCTGAAGGAATTGACCCTGGTGCCGCGGCCCTTGCGGCGCCCGGTCGAGTGCTGGCAGCCGATCCAGGGCGGCAGCGAGCGGGCGCTCTCGTTCATGGCGAAACACGGCATCCAGGGTCTCGTCGGCGGCGGCTCGGCCGAGGGCGGCGCGATGCACCAGGTCGTCCTCGCCTGGCAGAAGGCGCACGCGCAGCTCGGCATCGATCTCGAACTCGGCGAGCGGCTGTGCTTCGGCTTTCATTTCTTCCTCGCCGACAGCCGCGAGGAAGGCATGCGCGAGGCCGCCAAATACTACGAAGAGAACATGAAGATGTTCGGCGAGTTGCGCCTCGTGCGGGCGTTGACCGAGGAGCAGATCGAGATCATGCGCGATCCGATCCGCGCGCCCTTCGCGAAATTGCCGCGCATCGAGGAGGCGGTCAAAAGCGGCGGCTTCCTGTGCGGCTCGCCCGAGCAGATCGTCGAGCAGCTGAAGGCGCTCGAGGCGCGCTATCCGGGATTGGAGCGCGTCTCGGTCAGCCTCTCGGTCGGGGTCCCGGAAAAAGTGTGCCTCGAGCAGCTCGACCGCTTCGCGACCGAGATCATGCCGGCCTTCGCGAAAGCGAAGGTGCGCGAAGCGGTGCCGGCGCAATAAATGCGAGCGCAGGGAGGCGAATGATGGGTGCGACCCGCATTGGCGATTTCGTCGTCGAGCGCATCACCGAATACGAGGGGCCGTTCATCGGCCCCGCGACCTTTTTTCCCGATTTCGACGCGGCGGTACTGACAGAAAATCCCGACATGCGGGACCCGCGCCTGATCGACCCGGCGACGGGCCATCTCGTCTTCAGCTTTCACAGCTTCGTCGTCAAGACCGGGCGGCACACGATCCTCATCGATTCCTGCCTCGGCAACGACAAGGAGCGCCCGAGCCGGCCGCAGTTCCACCGGCTGCGCTCGTCCTACCTCGCCGACCTCGCCGCGGCCGGCGTCAAACCGGAGCAGATCGATTACGTGATGTGCACGCATTTGCATTGGGACCATGTCGGCTGGAACACGCGGCTCGACAATGGGCGCTGGGTCCCGACCTTCCCCAATGCGCGCTACGTCATGGCGCGCCGCGAATTCGAGCATTGGCAGGCTTTCGCGCAGCGCGGCGAGGACAGCCCGCACCGCCTCGCCTTCGAGGACAGCGTATTGCCGGTGGTGCGCACCGGCCAGTCGGTGTTGGTCGAGGACGACTATGCAATGGAAGACGGGCTGTGGTTCGAAAGCGCGCCGGGGCACACGCCGGGCAATGTCGTGATCCACGCCCGCTCGAAAGACGACCGCGCAGTGTTCCTCGGCGACGTGCTGCATCACCAGCTGCAGCTCGTCAAACCCGAATGGTCGACGCTCGCCTGCACCGACCGCGAATTGTCGAAAAAGACCCGCACGCGCCTCGTCGAGGAATATGCCGAGCGCGGCACGCGGCTGCTGCCGGCGCATTTCCCGGCGCCGACCGTCGGCCGCATCCACCGCCACGGCAATGCCTACCGCTATAGGTTCGAGTGACAGGGTTCGCCACAGAGGCAGGGAGGGCATGGAGATGATCGGGGCGCTGCGGGGTGGCCAAACGAGGTGAGCCAGAGCGATTGCCCCCGCCGATGAGCATCTACGGATCGTCTTGCTTCCGGAAGGCGAAACCGTACACAACGTTTTCGTGGATGAAGACTACCGCCCATGAGCATCAGGCTCTCTTACGATAAATCGACAGACAGCCTCCATATCGAGCTGCGGGCTCTGCCGGCGAAACGCACCCGCGAGATCGCCGAGGACGTCAACCTCGATATTGGCGAAGATGACCAGGCCGTCGGCTACGATGTGCAGCATGCCCCGCAAAAACGCGATCTGATCCTGTCGATCATCTTGGGCGACGAGCCTAGAGTCGCCGCCGAATAATCAGCCAAGGAGAAGGCGATGGCGCGGATGACGGGCGGCAAGGCGTTGACCGAGATGCTGTGCCGGCACGGCGTCGAGGTATTGTTCGCACTGCCGGGGGTGCAGAACGACGCGCTCTTCGTCGCGCTCTACGATGCGCAGGAGAAATTGCGCGTCATCCATACGCGGCACGAGCAGGGCGCGGCCTATATGGCCTTCGGCTATGCGCGGGCGAGCTGCAAGGTGGGCGCCTATGCCGTCGTGCCGGGGCCGGGCTTTCTCAACACGACGGCGGCGCTCGCGACGGCTTACGCGACGAACGCGCCCGTCTTGTGCATCTGCGGCCAGATCCCCTCCGACATGATCGGCCGCGGCTTTGGCCTGTTGCACGAGATCCCGGACCAGCTGGGGGTGCTGAAGAGCCTCACCAAATGGGCCGCGCGCATCGACCACCCGAGCCGCGCCGGCGCCCTCGTCAACGAAGCCTTCCGGCAAATGGCCGACGGCCGCCCGCGCCCGGTCGGACTCGAAATGCCGCTCGACGTGATGGCGCTCGAAACCGAAGTCGCGCTGCCCGAGCCTTGCGCCCTGCCCGAACCGCTTTTGCCCGACCCGGACCTCGTCGCGAAAGCCGCCTCGCTCCTCGCCGCGGCGAAGAAGCCGATGCTGTTCGTCGGCGGCGGCGCCGTCGGCGCGGCCGCGGAAGTGCGCGCGCTCGCCGAGATGCTGGAGGCGCCGGTCGTCAGCTTCACCGGCGGCAAGGGCATCCTCTCCGACCGCCATTATCTCGCGCAATCGGGGCTCGCCGGGCACGCGCTGTGGCGCGAGGCCGATGTCGTTCTCGCCGTCGGCACGCGCCTCAACCAGCCGCAGCTGCGCTGGGGCAGCGATGGCGACCTCAAACTGATCCGCATCGACCTCGACCCGATCGAGATCAACCGCTTTCAGAAGCCCGCGCTCGGCATCGTCGGCGACGCCCGCGAGGCGCTCGCCGCGCTGCACGATGCGCTCGCGGCAAAGGCGCCGGCGCGAGCTTCGCGCAAGGACGAGCTGGAGGCCCTGAAGGCGCGCACTCGCGCCATGCTCGAAGAAAAGCTCGGGCCGCAGATGGCCTATCTCGACGCGATCCGCGCCGAGCTGCCCGACGACGGCATCTATGTCGAGGACCTGACGCAGGTGGGGTATGTCGGCCGCCCCGGCTTCCCGACCTACCGGCCGCGCACCTATATCCACAGCGGCTGGCAGGGGACGCTCGGCGCCGGCTTTGCCACCGCGCTCGGCGCCAAGCTGGCGCGGCCCGACCTGCCGGTCGTCTCGGTCTCGGGCGACGGCGGCTTCATGTACAACGTGCAGGAACTCGCGAGCGCAGTGCGGCACGGCATCGACATCGTCGCCATCGTCTTCGCCGACGGAGCCTACGGCAATGTCCGCCGCATGCAGAAGGAGGATTACGGCAACCGCCTGATCGGCGTCGATCTCGCCAATCCGAACTTCCCGAAACTGGCCGAAAGCTTCGGCCTCGCCGGCGTGCGGACGACCTCGCCCGAAGGCTTGCGGCGCGAACTCGCCGCCGCATTCAAGCGGCGCGGCACGAGCCTCATCGAAGTCGCGGTCGGCGAGATGCCCGACCCGTGGCGGGTGCTCTTGCAGCCGCGTGTGCGCGGCGTGCGGTAGAAGTCAACCGCCGGCGGTGCGCCGGACTTCCTCGGCGAGGGCGCGGATCTCGGCGGCGGCGAGGCTCGCGGCCGCGCTCTCGACGACCCCCTCGCCCGCTTCCATCGCATAGACGAGCGCGACGCGGTTGCCGACCCGGCTGAGCGCGACCGCCTGACCCGCTTGCCTCAGTTCGGCGGCGATGCGGTCGGGGAGCGCCGAGCGCGGCGGCACCCGGTTGAGGACGACGAGCGCGCCGCGGCGCTCGGCCTTTACCATCCCGAGCGTCGCCTCGGTCGCCCAGCGGTCGAGCGCCGAGGGCTGCATCGGCACGATGACGAGCCCCGCCGCCCTGACCGCGATGCGCGCCTCGGTCTCGGCGTGCGGCGGCCCGTCGATGACGACGAGATCAACCTCTCGCGCATCGCCGCCTCGACCCATTGCGTCGCGCGCCAGCCGGGCAATGCCGCGAAATCGAAGCCGAGCGGGACGCCGCCGAGGCGGGCATGCCGGCGCTCGACCCAGGCGGAAAGGCTGCCCTGCGGGTCGATGTCGAGGAGCGCGACGCGGGCGCCTTCCCGCGCCCAGGCGACGGCGAGCTGGGCGGCGAGCGTCGTCTTGCCGGCGCCGCCCTTCTGCTGCGCGATCGCGATGACCCGTCCCGCCATGTCCGCTCCGCTAGCTCGTCGCCGAGGATCTTGCGAGAGCCGTGCCACCAGGACAAGAGTGGCGCCGATGAACGCGAATATCCTGCCCGCGACGCCGCAGGCGATCACGCAAGCCGCGCGATTGCTGCGTGCGGGGCGGCTCGTCGCCTTCCCGACCGAGACCGTCTACGGGCTCGGCGGCGACGCGCTCGACGAACGGGCGGTGGCGGAGATCTTCGCGGCGAAAGGCCGGCCGTCCTTCAACCCGCTGATCGTCCATGTGCCGGGCCCCGCCGAGGCCGAAGCGCTCGCACTCTTCGACGCGCGGGCGCGCCGCCTGGCCCGGCGGTTCTGGCCGGGGCCGCTGTCGCTCGTCCTGCCGAGGCGGGCGGCGAGCGGCCTCTCGCTGCTCGCGAGCGCCGGGCTCGATACGGTCGCTATGCGCGCCCCGGCGCACCCGGTCGCACAGGCGCTGCTGCGCGCCGCCGGGCGGCCGATCGCGGCGCCCTCGGCCAACCGCTCCGGCCGCCTCAGCCCGACCGAGGCAGCGCATGTCGCCGCCGAACTGGGCGACCGGGTCGCGCTGATCCTCGACGGCGGATCCTCTCCGGTCGGCGTCGAATCGACGGTCCTCGACCTTTCGGGCGAGAGGCCGGTGCTGCTGCGGCCGGGCGGCGTGCCGGTCGAGGCGCTGAGCGCGGTCCTCGGCCCGATATCGCCCGCCGGCGACGGCCCGCGCCGCTCGCCGGGCATGCTCGAAAGCCACTACGCGCCGAGCTTGCCGCTGCGCCTGGAGGCGACGAGCGCACAGCCGGGCGAAGCGCTCCTCGCCTTTGGGCCGAACGCGCCGCCGGGCTTCGCCGCGGTCGAGTGCCTGTCGCGCTCGAGCGATCTCGTCGAGGCCGCCGCCAACCTATTCGCCATGCTGCGCCGCCTCGACCGGCCGGAATTCGCCGGCATCGCGGTGATGCCGATCCCGCAGCATGGCCTGGGCCGGGCGATCAACGACCGGCTGCGCCGCGCCGCCGCGCCGCGGCCGGGGTGACCTGACAAACGCCTTGTCATACCGGCGAAAGCCGATATCTACGACGCAGATGGGTCCCGGCTTTCGCCGGGACGACGAGGTGAAGGATGGAACTCGCAGAGGCGCTCGAACGGATCAAGGCGGCGGTCGGGCCGAAGGGCTGGACCGATGACCCGGACGAAATTGCGCCGCATCTGGTCGAGCCGCGCGGGCTCTATCACGGGGTGACGCGGCTGCTCGTGCGCCCGGCCTCGACCGCGGAGGTGGCGGCCGTCGTGCGGGTCTGTGCCGAGGCCCGCCTCGCGGTCGTGCCGCAGGGCGGCAATACGGGGCTCGTCGGCGGCCAGGTGCCGCCCGCGGACCGCGACAACATCACCCTGTCGCTCGGTCGCATGAACCGCATCCGCGCGCTCGACGCGACGAACTTCACGATGACGGTGGAGGCCGGCTGCATCCTCGCGCAGGTGCAGCAGAGGGCGGCCGAGGCGGACCGGCTCTTTCCCCTCTCCCTCGGCGCCGAAGGCAGCTGCCAGATCGGCGGCAACCTGTCGACCAATGCCGGCGGCATCGCCGTGCTGCGCTACGGCAACATGCGCGACTTGGCGCTCGGGCTCGAAGTCGTATTGCCCGACGGCGAGGTGTGGGAGGGGCTGCGAGGCCTGCGCAAGGACAATACCGGCTACGATCTGAAGCAGCTCTTCATCGGCGGCGAGGGGACGCTCGGCATCATCACGGCGGCGACCTTGAAGCTTTTCCCGAAGCCGCGCGAGGTCGAGACGGCGTTCCTCGCACTCTCGCGCATCGAGGACGCGATGGCGCTCTTCGCGCGCGCCCGCGCCGCGACGGCCGACCAGCTGACCGCCTTCGAGCTGATCCCGCGCGCGGGGCTCGACCTTGCCCTCGCGCATCTCTCCGGCATCCTCGATCCGCTCGCCGCGCGGCATCCCTGGTACGTCCTCCTCGAAATGTCGTCGAGCCAGAGCGAGAGCGGCCTGCGCGCGCTATTGGAGCGGTTTCTGGAAGCGGCGCAGCAAGAGGGCCTCATCGCCGACGGCGCCGTCGCGACAAGCGGCGCGCAGGCGCGGGAGTTGTGGAAGATCCGCGAAGGGATCGTCGAGGCGCAGCTCTATTGCGGTTCGATCAAGCACGATGTCGCGGTGCCGGTCTCGAAGGTCGCCGAATTCGTCGTGCGCGCCTGCGCCGTCGTCGAGGCGCGGCTGCCCGGCATCCGGCCGATCGCCTTCGGCCATGTCGGCGACGGCAACATCCATTTCAACCTGACCCAGCCCGAAGGGTACGACAGGGCGGCCTATCTGGCGCGCTGGCAGGAATTCAACGACCTGGTGCACGGCATCGTGCGCGACCTCGACGGCTCGATCAGCGCCGAGCACGGGGTCGGGCGGCTGAAGGTCGAGGAGATCGAACGATACAAATCGCCGGTCGAGATCGCCCTGATGCGGCGGCTGAAGCGGGCGCTCGACCCGCTCGGCATCATGAACCCGGGCAAAGTCGTCGACCCGTAAAGGAGAAGCGGATGGAGCGCCGCAGGCTCGGGCCATTGGAAGTAGGCGCAGTCGGGCTCGGCTGCGCCACGATGACGCCGTTTTACGGCGAGCCCGATCCGGAGAGCGCGATCGAGACGATCCGTCGGGCGCCCGAGATCGGCGTCGATCTGCTCGACAGTTCCGACGCCTATGGGCGCGGCCGCAACGAGGAGCTGATCGCGCGCGCCATCAAGGGGCGGCGCGGCGACTACGTCATCGCCAGCAAATTCGGCAATCTGCGCCGGCCGGACGGCACGCCCTATGCCGACGGCCGCCCGGAATACGTGAGGGCGGCGTGCGAAGCCTCGCTCAAACGGCTGGAGACCGATGTCATCGACCTCTATTACGTCCACCGCGTCGATCCGAACGTCCCGATCGAGGAGACGGTCGGCGCGATGGCCGAACTGAAGCGCGCGGGCAAGCTGCGGCATCTCGGGATTTCCGAAGCTTCGGCCGCAACGATCCGGCGGGCGCACGGCGTCCACCCCTTGGCGGCGGTGCAGATCGAATATTCGCTGTGGACGCGCGACGTGGAGGCCGAGATCCTGCCGCTCTGCCGCGAAAAGGGCATCGGGTTCGTCGCCTACAGCCCGTTGGGGCGCGGCTTTCTGACCGGCGGGATCGGGCGCGCGCAGGATCTCGTCGAGGGCGACGCGCGGCGCAACATGCCGCGCTTTTCCGGTGAAAACCTGCCGCACAACCTGGCGCTGGTCGATGCCCTGCGCCGGCTCGCCGAGCGCGAGCGCTGCTCGCCGGCGCAGCTGGCGCTCGCCTGGGTCCTCTCGCGCGGCGATTTCATCGTGCCGATCCCCGGCACCAGCCATCGCCGCCGTTTGGAGGAGAACGCCGCGGCGGCCGGGACCGGCTTTTCGGCCGAGACGCAATCGGCGCTCGCCGACATCTTCGAGCCGGGCGCCGCCGCCGGCGAACGCTACCCGGCGATTTTCCGTCCGACCCTCGGGATTTGACCATCGTCTTCCCGGCGGAGGCCGGGACCCATGGCTGCCCTGGATACCGGCCTTCGCCGGTATGACAGATGCGTGAAGATCGGTATTAATCTCGGTTTTCGGCCGCCTTCGACGCGGTCAAAGAAAGAAGAAAGACACGCCCATGGAATTCGGCATGTTCCACGAATTTCCGCCCGTGCCGGAGAAGCGCGAGGCGGACGCCTTCGCCGAAGCGCTCCAACAAGTCGAGGCGGCCGACCGCTGGGGGCTCGACGCGATGTGGCTCGCCGAATTGCACGGCGCGCCCGACCGCTCGGTATTGTCGGCGCCGCTTCTGATCGCCAGCGCCGTCGCGGTGAAGACGAAGCGCATCAGGATCGGCATCGCCGTGCAGGTCCTGCCGCTCTGCCATCCGCTGCGCCTCGCCGAGGAAGCCGCGACGGTCGACCAGCTGTCGCGCGGCCGGCTGATCTTCGGGGTGGGCAGGAGCGGCGTCCTGCGCACCTACGAGGATTACGGCGTCCCTTACGAGGAAAGCCGCGAACGCTTCACCGAGACGCTCGACATTTTGCAGCGGGCATGGACGCAGCCCAGCTTTTCCTACGAGGGCAAATACTACCGCTTCAAGGACGTGACGGCGGCGCCGAAGCCCTATCAGCAACCCTACCCGCCGATCCGCATCGCCGGCACCAGCGCCGACACCTTTCCGCGCATCGGCAAACGCGGCCTGCCGGTCTTCGTCGCGGTCCGGCACGGCAGCTTTTCCGATCTCGTGCCGTCGATCCGCGCTTATCGCGAGGCCTATCGCGAGGCCGGGCACCAGGGGCGGGGCGAAGTTTATCTGCGCGTTCCGGCATTTGTCGCCGACAGCGACAGCCAAGCCAAGGGCGAGGCGCGCGGCAGCATCATGGGGTTCTTCCAATACCAGGCGGCGCTCGCCAAGGATTCCGCGGCGCGCGCCGGCGGGCCGACCGCGGCCGACCGCATCCGCCGCGCCGAGCGGCTCGAAAAGCTGACCTACGAGGAGGCGCTCAGAAACCAGATCCTCGTCGGCTCGCCGGCGAGCGTCACCGCGCGGCTGCGCGAGGTCGAGGCGGAGCTGGGGCTCGACGGCGTGCTCCTGGAACTCAATTGCGGCGGCCGCATCCCGCATGCCGGCGTCATGAACGCGATCCGCCTCGTCTGCCACGAGGTCATGCCGCGGTTTCATTAAGAGAGGCGATTGTGCGTCCTTCGACGCGGCGCTGCGCGCCGGCTCAGGATGAGGGTTTTTCTTCATGCCATCGAGAATTTCCTCATGCTGAGGAGCCCCTGAAAGGCGCGTCTCGACGCACGCATGGCGAGCTTGCAAGGACGGAGGCCGAGACCTGATGCCCTGGCGGGTCGGCATCGATTCGGGCGGCACCTTCACCGATGTGTGCCTGTTCGAGGAGGAAACCGGCCGCATTGCGGTGTGGAAACTGTCCTCCACCCCGGCCGATCCCTCCGAGGCCGTCGCAGCCGGCGTCGTCGAGGGCCTCGGCCGGGTCGGCGCGCAGGCGGCCGAGATCGCCTATTTCGGGCACGGCACGACGGTCGCGACGAACGCGCTGATCCAACAGAGGGGCGCGCCGACCGGGCTCGTCACCACCGAGGGCTTTCGCGACCTGTTGGAGATCGGCCGGCAGAAGCGCCCCGACCTCTACGACCCGCAGGCCGACAAGCCGCCGGTCTTGGTGCCTCGATCGCTGCGCCGCGAGGTGCCGGAGCGCTTGCGGCACGACGGCAGCGTCGAGACGCCGCTCGACGAAGCGGCGGTGCGGGCGGCGGCGCGGGCGCTGCGCGAGGCGGGCGTCGCGGCGGTCGCGATCTGCTTTCTCTACAGCTTTCTCACGAGCCGGCACGAGGAAATCGCCAAGCGGATCATCGAGGAGGAGTTTCCCGAAGCCTTCGTTTCCGCTTCGCACGAGGTCGCGCCCGAATTCCGCGAGTTCGAGCGGCTCTCGACGACCGTCGTCAACGCCTATCTCGGGCCGGTGATGCGGGGCTACCTCGCCGGGGTCGCAAGCCGGCTCGAAGGGCTCGGCGTCCCCGTCGCGCCGCACATCACGCAGTCGAACGGCGGCGTCATCGGCTGCGCCGCCGCGGCGCGGCTGCCGGTGCGCACGATCCTCTCGGGCCCCGCGACCGGCGTCGTCGGGGCGGAAGCGATCGGCCGGCTCGCCGGCGCCCGCGACCTCATCACCTTCGACATGGGCGGCACCAGCACCGATGTCGCCCTGTTGCGCGCGGGCGCGCTGCCGCTCGCCGGCGAGGCCCTCGTGCACGGCTATCCGCTGAAGGCGCCGATGCTCGACATCCACACCGTCGGGGCCGGCGGCGGCTCGATCGCCCATGTCGATGCGGGCGGGCTCTTAAAGGTCGGCCCCCGCAGCGCCGGCGCCGACCCCGGCCCCGTCGCCTACGGCCGCGGCAACCAGGAGGCGACCGTCACCGACGCCAACATCGTGCTGCAGACATTGAACCCGACGCATCTCTTGGGCGGCCGCATGAGGGTGCGGCAGGACCTCGCGACCGCCGCGATCGAGCGGCTCGCCGCGGCGCTCGGCATGGAGCGGATGGCGACCGCGCAAGGCATCGTCGCCGTCGTCACCGCCAACATGGCGCGCGCGATCCGCGTCGTCAGCGTCGAGCGCGGCCACGACCCGCGCGAGTACACGCTCCTCGCCTTCGGCGGCGCCGGGCCCTTGCATGCCGCGCGGCTCGCCCGCGAACTGGAGACCCCTCGCATCGTCGTGCCGCCGAACCCCGGCATATTGTGCGCAATGGGGCTGCTGCTGACCGATCTGCGCGCCGATTTTGCCGCGACGCGCCGGCTGCCGCTCGCCGAGGGCGCACTCGGGCCGCTGCGCGAGGTCTTCGCCGGGCTCGAAACCGACGCCGAAGCCTGGTTCGAGGACGAGCGCGTCGCACCGCAAGCCCGCCATATCGCCCGCAGCGTCGACATGCGCTATGCCGGGCAGAATTACGAGCTGTCGGTGCCGCTGTCGAATGCGCCAATCGGCGCCGCGACGCTCGCCGCGCTCGTCGATGGCTTTGCCGCGGCGCACAGCCGCCGCTATGGCTTCCTCGCCGAAGAGGAGCCGGTCGAACTCGTCACCTGCCGCGTCGAGGCGACGGGCCGCGTCCGGAAGGCGGAATTCGAGGCGCATCCTCGATCCGGAGGCGACCCCCAGGGGGCTCTGATCGGCCGGCGCCAGGTCTGGCTGCCGGAAGCGGGCGACTTTGTCGCGGCGCCGATCTATGCCCGCGACCGTCTCGCGCACGGCAACGAGATCGCCGGCCCGGCGGTCGTCGAGCAGATGGACGCGACGACGCTCGTTCTCCCCGGCATGGTCGGCCGGGTCGATGCTCATCTGAACCTGGTTTTGGAGGAACGGTGATTTCGGGCCGCAACGCGTCGCTCCCCGCCTGGCCGGCCTCGAGGTTTTTTGCCGGCGGCGGCCCCTCACCCCGGCCCTCTCCCCGCTCGCGGGGAGAGGAGGCATGGGGCAAGGCCGCCTATTCTCTCGCCGGAGCGGATTGTGGATGATCAGCGGGCATGACGCAGCGAGATAGGCGGCCAAACGCGATCGATCCGGTGACGATCGAGGTCATCGGCAGCGCGCTGTCCTCGATCGTCGAGGAGATGGGCGAGGCGCTCGTCCGCGCCAGCTTCTCGACCAACATCAAGGAGCGGCGCGACTGCTCGACCGCGCTCTTCGACGCGCAGGGCGCGATGCTGTGCCAGGCCGAGCACATCCCGATGCATCTGGGCAGCTTCATCGGCATCCTGCCGCACATCCTGAAGCGCAACGACCCGGCGGCGATCCGACCCGGCGACGTCTTCATCGGCAACGACGCCTACGAAGGCGGCGGCACGCATCTGCCCGACATCGTATTGGCCGAGCCGATCTTCGTCGAAGGCTCGGTCGTCGCCTGGGCGGTCAACACCGCGCACCACGCCGATTTCGCCGACCGCGGCCACGCCCACATCTATCAGGAGGGGCTGCGCATCCCGCCGATCCGGCTCTACCGCGAAGGCCAATTGCAGCGCGATGTCGAGGCGCTGATCCTCCTCAACTGCCAGGTGCCGCGCGAGCGGCTATCCGACCTGCGCGCGCAGATGGCGGCGAACCGGCTGGGGCGCGAGCGGCTGGCCGCGCTGTGCGGCAAATACGGCAAGGGGACGGTGCTCGAGGTCGGCGCCGCCTTGCAGGATTACGCCGAGCGGCGGATGCGCGCCGGCATCAAGGCGCTGCCCGACGGCACCTACCGCTTCACCGACTGGTTCGACAACCCGGAACTCGGCCGCGGCCTCGAATTCTCGGTCGAGATCACGGTCGAGGGCGAGGCGATGCGGCTCCATTTCGAGAGCCCGCCGCAGGTGCGCGCCGGCCTCAACATGATCTACACGGCGCTGCTATCGACCGTCTATTACGCGGTCAAATCGGTCGTCGACCCGACGCTCCCGCCCAACTCCGGCCTGGCCCGGCCGCTCTCCGTCACCGCGCCCTTGGGAACCGTCCTCAACTGCCGCCATCCGGCGGCCGTCAACGGCCGCACCAGCACCTGCCAGCGCGTCGCCGATCTGATCTTCGGGGCGCTGGCGCAGGCCGTGCCCGAGCGCGTCGCCGCCGCCGGCAACGGCGCCTGCACGACCGCGAGCTTCATCGGCGAGCAACCGCGGGACGGCCGGCTCTGGGTCTATCTCGAAACGATCGGCGGCGGCTCCGGGGCGCGCGCGGCGAAGGACGGGCTCGACGGCGTGCATGTGCACCTGACCAACACCTCCAACCTGCCGGTCGAGGCGCTCGAGGTCGAATACCCGCTGACCCTCCTGCGCTACGAACTGGTCGAGGGCTCGGGCGGGCCCGGGCGGCAGCGCGGCGGCATGGGGCTGCGCCGCGTCTATCGCGCCGAGGCGCCCTGCCGCTTGCGGCTCGACGGCTCGCGCCTCTTGTCGGCGCCGTGGGGCCTCGTCGGCGGCGAGCCCGGCGGCCAGGGAAGATTCCACTTCAGCAAAGGTGCAGAAACTTTTGAAAAAGGCGATGGAATGCTGCATGCCGGCGATGTTATCGAGATCGTGACGCCGGGCGCCGGCGGCTACGGCCCGCCGGCCGAACGCCTGCCCGACGCCATCGCCCGCGACCTCGCCGACGGCGCCATCGACGCCGAGACTGCGCGCAAAATTTACGGCTATCGGGATTAGAGCAGGTTCCGACCAAGTCGCAAAAGGCGCTCACGCCTACCCCTCACCCCGACCCTCTCCCCGCGGCCGCGGGGAGAGGGAGGGACCCGCTCCGGCGGGAGGGTGAGGGGC
>DASYYD010000250.1:0-1613 GCA_035934195.1 Allostellaceae bacterium
GGGATGACGTTGGCGGCGCTGCCGCGGGGCGGGCGCATTGGCACCGCGTCGCTGCGCCGGCGCGCCCAGCTCTTGCGCCTGCGGCCCGACCTCGCCGTGGCGGCGATCCGCGGCAATGTCGATACGCGGCTCGACAAGCTCGCCGGCGGCGAGGTCGACGGGCTGCTCCTCGCGCAGTGCGGGCTGGAGCGGCTCGGGAAAGCCGCGGCGGCAAGCGAAGTCCTGTCGCCGGAGGTCATGCTGCCAGCAGTCGGTCAGGGCGCGTTGGCGATTGAGGCGCGCGCCGACGACGCCGCGATCCATGAATGCCTCGCCCCGCTGCACGACGCGGCGAGCGCCGCCTGCGTCACCGCCGAGCGGGCGATGCTGGCGGCGCTCGACGGCTCGTGCCGCACGCCGATCGCCGGGCTCGCCGAACTCGACGGCCGCGTGCTGACGCTGCGGGCGATGCTGCTGTCGCCCGACGGCAGCGCCGAACGGCGCGCGGACGACGCGGGCGCCGCCGCGGACGCGGCCGTGCTCGGCCGCGAAATCGGCGAGCGGCTGCGGCGCGACGCTGGACCGGAATTCGGCCTCGGCTGATCCTTATTGCTGCAGCGGCTTGGGCAGGTCGGCGCCGTGCTGGCCGAGCCCGCCCCCACAGGCTTGCAGGTGCAGCCATTCGGTCGGCGTCATCGTACCGGCGATGACGTAGCCATAAAGCTCGACCGGCCAGGTCAGTACGAAGACCACGTCGTTGACGACGTCGGTGTTCTTGTTCGGGCAGTCGCCGGTGGCGAAATAGCCGATGAGAAGCAAGGCAATGCCGATCGCGAGGTAGAGCGAAACGATCGATCGCATCGGGCTTGTCCCTGTTGTTGAGGTCGGGCTTGTACCGTCGCGGCGCTGCGCGCAGCGAAACAGCTTGCCAACGGAAAAATCAACTCGCAATCGCCGGAAGGTTGCCGGCGGAAAGACGCCGAGCCGTACGGGCGGGAAGCCGGCGACTGCTCCGGAGCCGCATCGCCGCGTTGCCCAGGCGAGCGCCGCCGTGCCGGAATGCAGCAGGAAAACGGCAAGCCGCCGAGAGCGTTCCCGATCGGCTCCGCTGTTACAGCACGCCCTCGCGCTTCAAGGCGGCGACCCCGGCGGCGTTGATGCCAAGCCAATGCTCCAGCACCTCCGCCGTATCCTGGCCCAGCGCCGGCGAGCCCTTGATCCTGACGCTCTTGCCGTCGACCCGCACCGGCCAGCTCGCCATCTTGTACTCGCCGCTGTGGTGCTTGACGGTCTGCATAAAGCCGCGCTCGACAAAGCTCGGCTCGTTCTGCAATTCCGTCGTGTCGAACACGGCGCCGGCGGGAACGCCGACGGCGATCAGCTTCTCCATCACCTCGCGCTTGTCGTGCTGGCGGGTGTATTCGCCGATGATCGCGTCAAGCTCGCCGGAATGCGCGACGCGGGCGTCGCCGGTGACGAAGCGCGGGTCCTCGATCAGGTCCTCACGGCCGATCAGCTTCATCAGCCGGGTAAAGTGCTCTGGATTGGCCCGGCTCGTGGTCAGGTACATGTAGTCGTTGGGGCCGCCACCCTTGCAGGGGTAGAGGCCGGCGGGCGAGTTGTTGCCGGCGCTC
>DASYYD010000282.1:0-13370 GCA_035934195.1 Allostellaceae bacterium
GTTGTTCGGGTGGAATTCGGCGAAGCTCTCGGCGCAGTCGCCGCCCTGCAACAGGAAGGCTTGGCCTCCGGCGACGGCGGCGAGCCGCTCCTTCAAGCGCCGCGCCTCGCCGGCGACGACGAGCGGCGGGAAGCGGCCGAGCGTCTCCTCGACGCGGGCGAGCGAGCCTTCGTCCGGGTAGTCCGGCACCTGCCGGATCGGCATGCCGCGCCAGCTCGCGGGCGTCCAGGTACGGGTCATCTCACACTACCTCCACGGTTGGAGGCCGCTCCAGCTTCGGCGACATTCGGATCGATCGGAGGATCATGAAACAGAAAAGCCGCCTCGGTGGGGCGGCTTCGGGGAAACGCAGACACGCGATCCTAGGCCGCCGAGGTGTACCGGCGGTAGGAAAATCGCGCGACGATGTGCGGGCGTCGGACGCCCTCGGGGCTCAACATGGCGGGCACGCTAACAGCGCCGGGCGCGGGTTGCAAGGGCGATGCGCATGCCGCGGCTCCGCCTCGCCTGTTCCGCCTGATAAAACAGGGAATCTACAGGCGAGGCGTGCCTGGCGCGGCGGAATTCCTCGGGTTCCAGCGGCTGCGCAGGCGAAAGAACAGGCATCGGCGGCTCTTTTCCGTGTCGAAGGCCGCCCCTATATCACACGATTGCGGCGATTTTCCGGAGCCGGCAGCGGTCGGCGTTCGACTGCTGTCGGCGCAGCCGCAATTGAACGGCATCTTGCATCGACATCGGCCTCCCTCATTTTCGACGCCTGTATCGGCGAGCGAGTTCTAAGTAGTGCTTGTGAAGCTCATCTGACTCCACGAAAGGTCCTTTATGACCGCGTTGGAATTGATGGGACGTTCCCCTAAACTGTGGTCCCTGCATCGCCGCAAATTCGGCTTGAAACCGTTGTAGGGTCTTCGATTCAACGGCGTCACGGTTCTTGTCCTTGTAGCCGCGTTCCCAGGGACGCTGCCCATACTCGTTCCAGGCCTCAGATCGCCCGCCTTTGTAGCCAACAATCATTTCGCCCCCCATGTGGATCTCCCGTGGCTCGGGCATCAGAAGCAAGCCGTTCCCGAGCTTGTTCCAGTGGGTCGTCGGCAGGTATCGCTCCGGGTAAAGCCACTCCAGTTCCGCGGCCGCGACATACCGGAGCGCCCGCATCTTCGTGATGTAATTGATCTCTCGGACCTCCTGCTCACTGAGGCTGCGATGGGTTTGAATGTCAGTGAGCTTGAATACCGTCGTGTGGAAGAAGTTTTGGTTGGGGTGCTCCTTCCGCGGGTCCTGATACGGGTTCCGAACCCACGACAAGTTCGTCATGATCAGAACCTTGTCGATCGACAACGGGAAATGCGTGTGCGTTCCCGCCCAGCGGATATCTGGGTCATTGAAGCCGGTGCACCACTGAGAGCCAGGAAAGCAGCCGCGGTTGTAGACGGTGACCGGGTGATCCGAAACGATAAACTTAGTTCGCGACGCGGTGGCATCGGCAATCTGCCACACACAGTCTGACCACATAGCGCAATAAAGCTGCTGGTATTGCTGGAGCAGCATGAGCCGCACATTTGGGTCTCGACCACCGCGCAACCCGGTCAGCCAGCCAAGACCCTTGGGTGTCCGTAGCTTCTGCACGCTCATGTAGCGGACAAGGCGCTCGAGGCCTTCGTGCAAGCCCGGCGTGTCAAATTGGAAATCCGAATAGACCTCGACCGCAGATTTTCCCTCGGCATCGACCCGTCCAAAGAAGAATTTTTCGATGTCGCGATTTTTCTCTGCGCCCCACCGGGTTGTGTAAAGTTCGTCTTCAGCGAAGCATTTTCGTGGTCCCCACGGTAGCCGATCGCGACGGTGCGCTATCACCTTGCCGTCTTTGAGGATCGGGTCTGGCCTTAGATCCAGATACCAATACGTGTTCTGCCCCAGCAACATAAATCGCCGCTGATACCACTCAGGAACGTAGTGGTTGTGTTTGAATTCTTCGGAATTAGCCATCGGGAGAGGGAATTGGGATGGTTGGGTGCCGTGGCTCCCCAACCGGCCACGGCGACTCGGATGAGGGCAAACGATCTGTATTTAGTATATAGGCCTGCGGAGTCCTACAATAAATGGTCGAGCCGATCGCGACCAGCGACGAAGACCGTGCCGTGACGGAAGCTGATAAGGAGTTCAGCAATTGGGTCGAGGGGTGCAACGACTGGTGTGATGAACCTTCGCAAACACCAAAGCTTCAAGCAGAAGCCTATTTGGACAGAACCGCCGGCGCCGCCGACAGGCAAGGAATTGCCACGACAGGCCCCTATTCGGTATCCCTCTGCTCCCGAGAGGCTGCGAAGGTATCGAAAATGGGCTGCAAGCCCGACATCGCGTCCTTCGAGACGGCGCTGCGCGCCTCCTCAGGATGACGCACTTCTTGGATGGCATTAGGAAACCCGTCATTCTGAGGAGTGCCCGCAGGGCGCGTCTCGAAGGACGCACGGCGCTGATCCGGCTGCTCGGCAAACAATTCAAACGCTTTGATGAGGGGGATCGCATGAGTATCCGGGCACAGCGCGCGGCGGCGTTATGACGGCCGCCGATGCGGCTCTGGCGGCGGGGCGCAACCAGGTGCCGCGCGGCATCCTCTACATGGTCGGCTCGACCGTCATGTTCGCCGGCGGCAATGCGGTCGTGAAATGGCAGCTCGCGACATATCCCTTGGGCGAGGTCGCCTTCGGGCGCACGCTCTTCGCGTTCCTGACGGTCGCGGCGATCGTGCTGCCGCGCGCCGGGTGGGCCGTCTTGCGGACGCGGCGCTGGCGCGAGCACGTGCAGCGCGGCCTCTCGCAGGTCGGCTCGATGCTGTGCTGGTTTCTGGCGGTCCGGGTGCTGTCGCTCGGCTCGGCGACGGCGATCGGCTTCGCGGCGCCGCTCTTCACGACGCTTCTGTCGATCGTGATCCTGAAGGAGCAGGTCGGCGTCCACCGCTGGACGGCGCTCGTCCTCGGCTTTGTCGGCGTCCTCGTCATCACCCGTCCCGGCGCCGGGACCCTCTCCTCCGGCGCCCTCTTCGCGCTCTTGAACGCGGTCCTCATATCGACGGTGGCGATCGCGATCCGCCGCATGAGCATGACCGAGTGGGCGGCGACCCTGGTGCTCTACCAGATGGGCATCATGACCCTGTGCACCGCCCTCCTCCTCGGGCTCGGGGTCCGCGCGCCGCATTGGGAGGACGCGCTGATGGTGGCGGCGGCCGGCATCGGCAACGGCGTCGCGCAGTTCTGGTGGACGCGCTCCTTGTCCTTCGCGCCGCCCTCGGCGGTGGTGCCGTTCAACTACCTGTCCTTGGTCTGGGCGTCGATGCTCGGCTTCGCGGTCTGGGGGGACGTGCCGACCGCGAGCCTCTTCTTCGGCTCCGCGATCGTCGTCCTCTCGGGCATCTACATCCTGTGGCGCGAGAGGGTGCACCGCCGCCGCCGGAGGGTCCCGGCGCCGCGGCGGCCGTAGCCGAAAACGGTCCGATCCGCGTTTTCCGCTATTTGCCGCATCCGCCCTAATCAGCCGCCAGTTTCGGGCGCTGGAATTTCTCGCGCATCGTGACGAATTCCTCGGCCGCGCTCGGATGGATGCCGACGGTTTCGTCGAAGATGCGCTTCGAGGCGCCGCATTTGACGGCGATCGCGAGGCCCTGGATGATCTCGGGCGCGTCGGGGCCGAGCATGTGGCACCCCAAAACGCGCTCGGTCTGCGCATCGACGACGAGCTTCATCAGGGTGCGCTCCTCGCGGCCCGAGAGCGTGTTCTTCATCGGCTTGAAGCGGGCCAGGTAGATGTCGACTTCGCCGAACTCGCGGCGCGCCTCCTCCTCGGAGAGGCCGACGACGGCGAGCGGCGGCTGGCTGAAGACGGCCGACGGCACGCCTCGGTGGTCCATGACGACGGGATTGTCGTTGAAGAGCGTCTCGGCGACGGCGCGGCCCTCGGCGATCGCGACCGGCGTCAGGTTGATGCGGTCGGTCACGTCGCCGACGGCGTAGATGTTGGGGAGGCTCGAGCGCGACCACTCGTCGACGACGACGGCGCCCTTGTCGTCGAGCTCGACCCCCGCTTCGGCAAGGCCGGTGCGCGCCGTGTTCGGCTTTCGCCCCGTGGCGTACATGACGACGTCGGCGGAAAACTCCCGACCGTCGCTCGTATGGACGGAATACCCCTCATGCGCCGCCTTCTCGATGCGGGCGACGCGCGTCCTCGTGTGGATCTCGACGCCGCGGCCGCGCATCTCCTGGGCGAGGGCGACGCGGATGTCGTCGTCGAAGCCGTAGAGCAGTTCCTCGCGCCGGATCAGTTCGACGACCTCGCTGCCGAAGCCGTTGAAGATGCCGGCGAACTCGACCGCGATGTAGCCGCCGCCGACGATGACGATGCGGCGCGGCAATCGGGAGAGATCGAGCGCCTCGTTCGAGGAGATGACGTGCTGGATGCCGGGGATGTCGGGCACCACCGGGTGCGAGCCGAGGGCGACGAGGATCTTGTCGGCGGTGTAGTGGCGGCCGCCGATCTCGACGGTGTGCGGATCGACGAGGACGGCGCGGCCTTCGATGAGCTGGACGCCGCTGTTCCCGAGCATCTTGATGTAGATCTGCGACAGCCGCTCGATCTCGCGGTCCTTGGCTTCGATCAGGGAGGGCCAGTCGAAGCTCGCCGGCGGCACGCTCCAGCCGAAGCCGGCGGCGTCGGCGAAGGCATCGGCAAACTGCGCGCCGTAGACGAGCAGCTTCTTCGGGACGCAGCCGCGGATGACGCAGGTGCCGCCGACCCGGCTTTCTTCGCAGATCCCGACCCGGGCGCCGTAGCTGCCGGCGCGGCGCGAGGCGGCGACGCCGCCCGAGCCGGCGCCCAACGTGAAGAGATCGAAATCATAGCGCGGCATCAGGTTTCGCTCCGTCGAGAAGGCTCATCTTGCTGTGGTTGTCACAAACGGCGCGGCACCGCAAGCGCCCGATCCGGCGTTTTGCCGCGCCCCGCAAGCTGGCGCGGGCCACGCGATGTGGGATAGGCTGCCCGAAACCGGCGCGCCGGAAGAAAGGCCAGGGATGGATACGCGGTTTTGGCTGTTGCAGGTATTCAACGGCGTCTCCTACGGCGCCTTGCTGTTCCTGCTCGGCGCCGGGCTGTCGCTGATCTTCGGCGTCATGCGCATCGTCAACCTGGCGCATGGGTCGTTTTTCCTGATGGGTGCCTATATCGCGCTGTCGGTGATCGGGGCCACCGGGTCGTGGCTGCTGGCGATCCCGGCCGCGGCCCTGGCGATCGCCCTACTCGGCGGCGCGATGGAACGGATCTTCCTGCGCCGGCTCGGCGGCGACCCCCTGCGGCAGGTCCTGCTGACCTTCGGTTTCGTCCTGCTGTTTCAACAGGGGGCGCTCGACATCTGGGGCGGCGATAATCTGTTCATCAACCCGCCGAAGACGCTGATCCACACCCTTGTCCTCGGCAACCTCTACCTGCCGTACTACCGCATCTTCATCATCGCCGTCGCCGCGGCGATCGGCGTCGTCTTGTGGCTGGTGCTCGACAAGACGCGAGCCGGCGCAACGGTGCGCGCGACCGTCGATGACGCGCAGATGGCGCGCGGCGTCGGCATCGATACCTCGCTGGTTTCGATGCTGACCTTCGGCCTCGGCGCATTCCTGGCCGGGCTCGGCGGGGTCATCGGCGGCGGCTTTCTCGGAGTCTATCCGGGGCTTGACTTCGAGGTGCTGCCGCTCGCTTTCGCCGTCGTGATCATCGGCGGCATGGGGAGCCTCGCCGGCGCCGCGGTCGGCGCCGTCGTGGTCGGTCTGGTCGACAATTTCGGCAAGGTGCTGTTGCCGCAGGCCTCCTATTTCACCCTCTACGCGCCCCTCGTCCTGCTGCTTGCGGCCCGGCCGACGGGGCTGTTCGGGCGCGAGTGAGGCGGCGCCGTGAGCCGGCGGGGCAAGGTGCTGACGACATCGGCGCTGCTGCTCGCGGTAGCCGTCACGACGCCGCACACGACGCCGTTTCTGCTGATGCTGGGAACCCGCATCCTGATCCTGGCGATCCTGGCGATGAGCCTCGACCTCCTGCTCGGCTTCACCGGCATCGCCTCGCTCGGCCACGCCGCGTTTCTCGGCCTCGGCGCCTATCTGACCGCGATCCTGGCGGTCCGCTGCAATTTCGGCCTCGGCTGGAGTTTCTGGCTGGTGGTGTCGGGCGGGATCGCCTTGGGAGCGCTGACGGCGGCGGTCTTCGCGCTCTTCGCCCTGCGCTCCCGCGGCGTCTATTTCCTGATGATCACGCTGGCGTTGAGCCAGTGCGTCTGGGGTCTCGCCTATCGCTGGGATTCGCTGACCGGCGGCGACAACGGCCTGAACCTGCCGGGCCGGCCGGCGTTCGGGCCGATCCACCTCGGCAACGACACGGCCTTTTTCTATCTCGTCTTCGCGTTTTTCGCGCTGTCACTGCTGTTGCTTTACGTTTTCGTCGGGTCGCCGTTCGGCAAGAGCCTCGTCGGCATCCGCGAGCACGAAACCCGGATGCGCATCCTCGGCTATAATGTCTGGTTGCACAAATACATCGCCTTCATCGTGTCGGGCGCCTTCGCCGGACTGGCCGGCGTCTTGTGGGCGCATGTCAGCAGCGAGGTCAGCCCGGAAGACGTAACCCTGACGACCTCGGTCGATGCGCTGCTGATGGTCGTGCTCGGCGGTCCCGGAACCTTGCTCGGCGGCGTGTTCGGCGCGGTTATCGTGCTGTTCTTGCGCGAGTACCTGAGCACGATCGTGCCGTGGTGGCCGTATGTGCTGGGCGGGATGTACGTCGCCATAATCTCCTATCTGCCGGATGGCCTGCTCGGCACGCTGCTGCAGCGGCGGCGTGCCTTGCCGGCCGCGGCCGCGCCGGCACAGGGACCGGCGCGGCCGTCGGGCCGAACCGGCGGGCTTGAAATCAACCAGGGAGGGATCGAATGACAGCGAAATGGGTCCGCATCGCCGGCTGGCCGGCCGTCGCCGTGGCGCTTACCGCGCTCGCCGCGGCGCGCGCCGGCGCCGACGAGTTGAAGATCGGCTTTCTGATGCCCGTGACCGGTCCGTTGGCGCAGATCGCCACCGACTCGATCAACGGCTTCAAGATGTATCTCGACGCGCACAAGAGCGACCTCCACGGCGCCACCGTGACGTTGATCGTCGCGGATACCCAGGCGAAACCGGCCACCGCCGTGTTGCAGGCCGAAAAACTGATCAAGCAGAACCATGTCAACATGCTGATCGGCGGGGTCTTGGCCTCGGAGGGGTACGCGCTCGCCCCCGTCAGCACCCGCGAGAAGGTGCTTTATATCTCCTCGATCGCGGCCTCCGACGACCTGACCCAGCGCGACGCCGCGAAATATCCCTATTTCGTGCGCACCGGCTGGTCGAGCTCGCAGCCAAGCCATCCGTTCGGCGAGTGGGCGTGTCAAAACGGCATCAAGAAGGTCGTCACGATCGCCGCGGATTATGCCTTCGGCTACGAGGTGGTCGGCGGCTTTCAGCAGACCTTCGAGGCGTGCGGCGGCAAGATCGTCCAGAAGATGTGGCCGCCGATCGGCACCTCCGACTTCGCGCCCTACATCAGCTCCGTCAAACCGGACGCGGACGCCGTGTTCATCCTGCCGGTCGGCGGGGCCGGACCGCTGCAATTGCCGCGGCAGCTCCGGCAAGCCGGCATAATCCCGCAGCGGCGCCTGATCGGCAGCGGCACGGCGTTCGACGAATTCATCCTGCCGCAGATGGGGGACGAGGTTGCGGGCGCCGTCTCGGCGCTGCAATGGAGCGCCGCGCTGCAGACCCCCGAAGCCGTAGCATTCGTCAAGGAGTACCGGGCGAAATACGGTAAGGTTCCCTCGTATTTCTCCGAGAGCAACTACAGCACCGCGTTGATGATCGACAAGGTGATGCAAGAGACCCACGGCAAGTGGCCCGGCGGCGAGGAGTTCATCAAGAAGCTGACGGCGCTGAAGATCGCCGCGCCGCGCGGCCCGATCAGCTTCGACGACCTGCGCAACCCGGTCCAGGACGTCTACATCCGGAAAGTCGAAAAGAAGAAGATGGATGGCTACCCGAATGCCGAGCTGTGGAACGTGGTGTCCAAAACCTATCCGCAGGTCGGCCAGTTCTGGACCTTGAACAGGGCCGAGTATTTGAAGCAGCCCGTGTACAGCCGCGATTATCCGGCGTGCAAATATTGCGAGTAGCCGAAGAGAGCAGGCACGAGTCGCGGCCGGTGCTGCGGCTCGACCGGCTGTGCAAGCGGTTCGGCGGCCTCAACGCATTGTCCGAGATCAGCCTCGAGCTGCGCGCCGGCGAGCGCCACGCCGTCATCGGTCCCAACGGCGCCGGCAAGACGACATTGTTCAACGTCATCACCGGCCTGTTGCCGGCGAGCGCCGGGCGGGTGCTGCTGTTCGGCGAGGACGTGACCGGTTGGCCGAGCCAAAGGCGCACGGCGCTCGGCTTGGCGCGGACGTTCCAGATCAGCAGCCTGTTCCCGAAACTGAGCGTCCTCGACAATGTGCTGCTCGCGGTGAACGGGCTGCGCCCGATCAAATTCGTCGCGTGGCGGTTTCTGTCGTCGTATCGCGAGGTCTACGACAAGGCGTACGCCCTGTTGGACGGCGCCGGCTTTCTCGACCGCAAGGATTTCGAGGTCCGGCATCTGTCGCATGGCGAGCAGCGCCAGCTCGAGATCGTCCTTGGCCTGGCCAGCGACCCGAAGATCCTGCTCCTCGACGAGCCGGCGGCCGGGCTTTCTTCCGGCGAATCGCAGGCGATGGCGCGGTTTCTCGGCCGGCTCGACCGCAACCTCGCGATCCTGTTGATCGAACACGACATGGACGTCGTGTTCGACGTCGCCGACCGCCTGACGGTCCTGCATTTCGGCGAGATCCTCGAAACCGGCGCCGCCGAGGATATCCGCCGCAGCGCGCGGGTCAGGGAAATCTATCTCGGCACGGCCTGAGCCATGGCGCTGCTCGAAGTCGTCGACATCCACACCTATTACGGCGACGCCTACGTTTTGCAGGGGCTGTCGCTGAGCCTCGAACAGGGGCAGGTGCTGGGGCTGCTCGGGCGCAACGGCGTCGGCAAGACGACGACCGTCAACTCGATCATGGGCTTCACGCCGCCGCGGCGCGGCCGCATCCTGTTCAAGGGCGCCGACATCACCGGCGCGCCCTCTTTTGCGACGGTGCGCGGCGGCATGGGGCTGGTGCCGCAGGGGCGGCGCGTCTTTCCGACCCTGACCGTCGCCCAGAACCTGGAGGTCGCCGAACGCAGCGCCGATCGCCACGGCTGGACGCTCGACCGGGTTTATGCGCTGTTCCCGCGCCTCGCCGAACGCCGCCACCAGCGCGCCCGTACGCTCTCGGGCGGCGAGCAGCAGATGCTGGCGATCGGGCGCGGTCTGATGACCAACCCCGATTGCCTGATCATGGACGAGCCGTCCGAGGGGCTGGCGCCGATCATCATCCAAGGCGTGTGGGAAGCGATCGGCAAGCTGCGGCAAGAGGGGCTGTCGATCCTGCTCGTCGAACAGAACGCCTCTCTCGCGGTCCGGCTCGTCGATTACGTGCACGTCCTCGAAAAGGGGCGCGTTGTCTATTCCTCGACGCCGCAGGAGCTGTGGGCCAACGACAAGGTCAAATCGAGCTATCTCGGCATCTGATGCGTGCCGGCAGACGAGTCCCGCCGAAGCGGGATTGCTTCGCTTCGCTCGCAATGGCATGCGGGCGGCTTGACGGCCGACCGATCGGACATAGACTGCCCGGACATCCCGGCTCGGAGGGCGGCATGACACCGGAACAGGTCCTGGCGACCGCGCCCAAGGCGCTGACGCGGAAACAGCGCGAATTCTATTTCGAGAACGGTTACCTGCTGCTCGCGGGCGTCATCCCGCCCGAGACGATCGAACGGCTCAGGCAGGTGACGGCCGCTCTCGTCGAGGAGACGCGAGCGCTCTCCCGTTCCGACGAGAAGTGGGACCTCGACCGCGGGCACAGCCCGCAGAAGATCAAGCTGCGGCGCCTCTCGAGCCCCTGCGACCATCATCCCCGGTATTGGGAATACGCCTCCGGCCCGCCGCTCGCCGACATCGCGGCCGACCTCCTCGGTCCCGACGTCAAGTTCCATCACTCCAAGCTCAATTTCAAAGCCGACGCAGGCGGCGCCGAGGTCAAATGGCACCAAGACATCCAGTTCTGGCCGCACACCAACTACTCGCCGTTGACGATCGGCACCTATCTTTACGATTGCGGGCCGCAGCAGGGGCCGCTCGGCGTCATTCCGGGCAGCCATATGGGTGAACTCTTCGACCAGTACGACGACAGCGGTGAATGGACCGGCTGCATCGGCGCGCGCGACCTCGCGCGCGTGCCGCTCGACCGGGCGCAATACCTGTGCGGCCCCGCGGGGTCGCTGACGATCCATAATTGCCGCACCGTGCACGGCTCCGAGCCGAACGATTCCGATGAGCCGCGGCCATTGTTCCTCGTGACCTACGCCTCGGCGGACGCGATCCCCTACACCGACAACCCGCTGCGCTCGCCCTATGCCGGCCGGATCGTGCGCGGCAAGCCGGCGCGTTGGGCGCACCACGACCCGCGCCCGTGCCTCATCCCGCCCGACTGGTCGGGCGGCTACACCTCGATCTTCGAGCTGCAGCAGCAGAGCCGGTAAGAGGCCGGGCATGGCGGCGGCACAGGAGTTCTCGGTCGGCGAGCACGATTGGCACTCGCACACCTATGTCGATTGGTGGCTCGCGCGCGACCGCGAGCGCGAGGCGGAACGCCGCAACCGGCTCGCGGCGATGCTCCTCAATGCGCCCTTTGCGAGGGACGCCGAAATCGCCGTCGCCGATATCGGCGGCGGCTACGGCATCGTCACGGAAATGGTGCTCGAGGCTTTCCCGCGGGCGCGGGTCACCTTGCAGGATTATTCGCAGCCGATGCTGTCAGAGGCGCGGCGGCGCCTCGCGCCGCAGGCGGATCGGGTCGGCTTCGTGCTCGCCGATCTGCGCGACCCCGCATGGACGACGCGCGTCGGCGGCCCCTTCGACTTCGCGGCCTCGGCGATCGCGATCCACAACCTGCGCGAACTCCCCGCGATCGCCGCCGCCTACCGCGGCGTTGCGCGAGTTTTGAAGCGCGGCGGCGTCTTTCTCGACTACGACCTGTTCTTCGACAAGATCGGCGGCGTCGAGGGGCACCGGCGGATGCTGCGCAAGGCCGGTTTCGCGCGCGTCGATTGCCTCTTCCAGTACCCGCCGGCGGCGGCCCTCGCGGCATACGCGCCCTAGGCTGAATCGCACCACCAACGTACTGATCTGGTGGGCCGATTCACCAAATTGGTTCGGACCCCCAGCGCGCGTTTTTCGTCCTAACCGATACCCCTCGTCGCCGCCGCGGCCGGCGATCCGCTACCGCCAGTCGATATGCGGCGCTTTGCCGAGCGGCGCCGGCCCCAGATACATCTTGCCGTTCTGGATCGTGAACGAGGTCGCGATCTCCGGCTTGCCGTCGGGCCCCGCCTTGGCGAGCATCGTCAGGGCGAGCCGCGCGAGGCCGGCCTTGTCGGCCGGCAGGCTGCCCTGCGCGACGAGCGCGGCGATGATCTGGTCGTAGCCCTCGACCGCCCCGGAGAAGCCGCCGACCGGCTGCAGATCGTGGTCGAACGCCAATGTCCCCGTCGCGCTCGCCTGAAGCCCGCCCCAGCGGAAGCGCAAGGCGTCGAGCTCGATCGTGCCGCCGGCGTCGCGCCATTGCGCGGCGACTTGCGGCAGCGCGCCCTGCGGCACCGGCCCTTTGATGGTGACGGCGAAGTCGAGATCGGCGATGGTCGCGCCGAGAGGCTCTATCGTGACCGGCAGCTTCGTCTGATGCAGGCTCACCGAGAAGGAGACGTCGGGGTCGCTGTAGGTGCGCGGCGGGCGCGCCGGCAATTCGATGCGCAAGCGCGCCGAACGGGCGGTGAGCGGCGCCGCCGCGGCGAGCGCGAGGTCCTCGAGGTCGAACGACAATTTGCTGCCGCCGTCGCCGGCGGCGGCGATCTTGCCGGTGGCCTGCCGCGCCGATATGGCGACGGGCATGTGCCCGCCCATGCCGGCGATCTCGGCGCTGAGGCCGTCGGCGGCTGCGAGCCGCCACTCTCTGATGTTCCATGGGCGGGCGCTGCCGGCGAGCAGCGGCGCGCGCAGCCGCGGCGGCGGCGTTATCGCGCCGTCGCTGAACTCGGCGTCCGTCAGCTCGACGCGAAACGAAAACGGGTAGCCGCCGACGCTGAGCTTCTTCCAGGCGGCATGCACCTGCTGCGCCCGCGCCGCCTGCGCCCACGCGGCAAACCCCTGCCCGAGCTGCCCGGCAGTCAGCCGCCAGTAAGCGGAGTAGGCGCCGAAGAGCAGCAGCAAGAGGACGAGAAGGGCGAGGCCGAGACGCGTCGAGCGGCGCATCCCGCGGTTATAGCGGCTCGCCCCTCTCCTCGCCAGCTTTGGCCGCGGGCGGCGCGGGCGGCATGACCGCGGCAGCCGGTCCGTTGCCGCCGCGCATCGCGGCGCTCTGCGAGGCGGCGCGCCCCATCTGGGTCTTCGCCTACGGCTCGCTGATGTGGGACCCGGGCATTCCCCATGCCGAGGCCGCGCCGGCGCTGGTCCACGGCTGGCACCGCAGCTTCTGCGTCTATTCCTACGACTACCGGGGCACGCGCGCGCGGCCGGGGCTGGTGCTCGGGCTCGACCGGGGCGGCGCTTGCCGAGGGCTCGCGCTGCGCCTCTCGCCGGCGGATGCGGCGGCCTCGCTCGCGCTTCTTTGGGAGCGCGAGATGACCGACCTCGTCTACGACTTGCGGCCGGTGCGGGCACGGATCGGCGGCAACGAGGCGGCGAGCCTCGCCTTCGTCGTGCGCCGCGACCACCCCGACTACGCCGGCCGGCTTTCGGCGCAACAAGCGGCGCGGCTGATCGCCGGCGCCGCCGGCAGCCGCGGCGCCTGCCGCGATTACCTTGCCGGCGCGATCGCCCACCTCGAATCGCGCGGGCTCGCCGACGCCGGGCTGGCCCGGCTCGATCGGCTCGTCAAGGGGCTCGCCCCGCGGCAATGACAAATTGCAGGCAATTGTCGCCGCCGATGCGGTTGCCTACATCTGTTCGGGCACGATCGAGATCGACCGGCCGTATAATGGCGCGGGTCGAGTATCTGGGAGGAGTTTTCTCGTGATACGCAAATTCCTGATTGGGGCGGTTCTCGCCGTCGCGACCATCACCTCGTCGCTGAGCGTCACGCCGGCCGAGGCCTGGCGCGGCGGCCACGCGTGGGGCTGGCACGGCGGCTGGGGCTGGCACGGCGGCTGGGG
>DASYYD010000324.1:0-3927 GCA_035934195.1 Allostellaceae bacterium
ACGCCTCGGCCAATGTCGGCCCGAAAGGCGACTGCGCGATCTTTTTCGGCCTTTCCGGCACCGGCAAGACGACGCTTTCGGCCGATAATTCGCGCACGCTCATCGGCGACGACGAGCACGGCTGGAGCCGCAACGGCATCTTCAATTTCGAGGGCGGCTGCTACGCCAAGGTCATCAACCTGTCGCCGACGCAGGAGCCGGAGATCTACGCGACGATCACGCGGTTCGGCACGGTCCTGGAGAATGTCGTCCTCGACCCGCTGACGCGGATGCCCGACGTCGACGATGCGAGCCTCACCGAGAACACCCGCGCCTGCTATCCGATCGACTTCATCCCGAACGCCGACCTGACGGGGCTCGCGCCGCACCCGCAGAACGTCATCATGCTGACGGCGGATGCGTTCGGCGTCATGCCGCCGATCGCCAAGCTGACCCCGGAGCAGGCGATGTATCATTTCCTCTCGGGCTATACCGCGCGCGTCGCCGGCACCGAAAAGGGGCTCGGCAACGCCCCGGAGGCGACCTTCTCGACCTGTTTCGGGGCGCCCTTCATGCCGCGCCACCCGGCGGTCTATGCCAAGATGCTGGGCGAGCGGATCGTCCGCCACGGCGCGCAGTGCTGGCTCGTCAATACCGGCTGGTCGGGCGGCGCCTACGGCACCGGCACGCGCATGTCGATCGCCTATACGCGGGCGCTGTTGCGCGCCGCCCTCGACGGCCGCCTCGCCGCCGCACCGGTGCGCCGGGACAGGAATTTCGGCCTCTACGTTCCCGAAAGCTGCCCCGAAGTCCCGAGCGAAGTGCTCGACCCGCGCGGCACCTGGTCGGACAAGGCGGCCTACGATGCGACGGCGCGCGAGCTGACCCGCCGGTTCGAGGAGAATTTCGGCGAATACGAGCCCTTCGTCGACAACGCGGTCAAAAAGGTGGCGATCCGCGCCGCCGCATGAACCCCTCCCTCTCCCCGCACGCGGGGAGAGGGTCGGGGTGAGGGGCGCCGCCGCCTCGAGATGCCGGCGCAGCGCCGCCGCGAAGGCGTCGGCCTCGGCCTCGCTCAGATCGAAGCGGCACACGAAGCGGGCGAGGCTCGCGCTGCGCCGGTAGAACTGGAACCCGTCGCGCTCGAGCGCGTCCATGACGGCGCCCGGCAGTTCGAGAAAAATTTCGTTGGCTTCGACCGGCGCCTTGAGCCGCGCGCCCGGGATCTCGGCGAGCGCCTTGGCGATGCGCGCCGCCGCCCGGTTGGCGGCGGCCGCCATGCGCAGCCACAGCCCGTCCTCGACATAGGCGATCAGTTGCGCCGAAGAAAAGCGCATCTTCGACCAGGTCTGGCCGGCGCGGCGCAATTGCGGCGCGAGCGCGTCGGCGAGGCCCGGCGCGAAGACGACGATCGCGTCGCACAAGGCGCCGCCGTTCTTCGTCGCACCGAACGACATGATGTCGATGCCCGACCGCCAGCTCGCCTCGGCGGGCGTGCAGCCGAGCCGGGCGAGGGCGTTGGCGAAGCGCGCCCCGTCGAGATGCACCTTGAGACCGCGCGCCTTTGCCGCCGCGGCGATCGCGCGAACCTCGTCGAGCGCATAGACGGCGCCGAGGTCGGTCGCCTGCGTCAGGCTGACGACGCTCGGCACGCCCCGATGGATCTGGCCCGGCGAAATGCCGGCGAGCGCCTCCTCAAAGGCCGCGAGCTCGATCTTCCCGGCCGTGCCGGGGAGCGGGGCGAGCTTGAGGCCGCCCCCGAAAAAGCCGGTGGCGTTCGCCTCCGCGGTGTTGATGTGCGCCGCCTCGCTGCAATAGACGATGCCCCAGCTCGGCCCCAGCGCGGCGAGCGAGAGCGCGTTGGCGGCCGTGCCGGTCGCCACCGGAAAGACCCTGACCGCCGTCTCGAACAGCTCGGAGAAGCGCTCCTGCAGTCGCGCCGTCCACTCGTCGCCGCCATAGCCCAAGGCGGTGCCGCGGTTCGCCTCGACGAGCGCGGCGAGGATTTCCGGCGCCGCCCTGCCGGTGTTGTCGCTGCGGAAGTCGATCATGGCGCCGGCTTCTTTTGCTCGGCGATCCGCAGCACCGCGCGCTTGACGATGACCTTGGTGGGGTGCGGCGCGATCGAGCGGCGAACGGGTTTCGCCATCGGACGCACAATGTGGGCGCGGATGAGGAGGGGTTTCGGCTCGGCGCGGGAAAAGGCCAGGACGCGAAGACGCGCCCCCGACGCGTGCCGAGTTTCCGGTCGCGCGGCCGGCCGCGGCTTTGCCGCCAGGCGCTGCAGCCGCGCCGCGACACTCGCATGCTCGATGTGCCGCTGCGGCGCGACGGCGACGCGAACGCTCCGCACTGGTCCCTTCCGCTCTGCGACTGCCGGCCGCGGCGGCGGCGCGGCGAGGGCGCGCAGCATCGCCGGCGTCACCCGCGGCGAGCCCATGATCGCCGGCGCCTCGCGCAGCCGCTCCTGCGGCAGCTGCAACAGCGCGAGCGCCACGGGCCGCCCGGCCGCGAATGCCGGGCGCGGCACCACGCTCGCGGCGAGGCGGTTCAGGAAACGCCAGTTGACCACCTCGACCGGCGGCTCGCCGTTCGCGCCGACGCGGATCGTGCCGGCGTTCTCCACATCGGGCCGGTTCAGCTCGCGTATGTAGTTGAGGTCGCTCGTGTAGCTCGGCCAGTAGATCTCGCCCGGGGCGAGCGGAAACCAGCCGATCGCCGGCCCATGGCCGCCGGCGACGCTGATCCCGACCCCGGCCGTGCCGATGAAGGCGACAAGCGCCGGGGCATAGACCGGCTGCGCCGCCCTCTTGCCCGGGAACCAGCCCCATCTGCCGCCGATCTCGGCCCAGCGCCCGAAATGCGACGGCGCGAACCCCCAGGGCTCGGCGTCGATCCAGGTCCAGCCCCACGGCTCGATCCACGCCCAATGGCCGTCGCGGTAGGGGACCCAACCCGCCGGCACGGCTTTGGGATACCATACGGCGCCGAGCCCGGTTGCCGTCGTCCAGCTTCCCGCCGCCGCGAGATCTTCGACGCCGGTCGTGTTGGCGGCGACATCGGCAGGCAGCGGCGGGCCGGAAGCGGTCTCGTGCGGCGCTGTCGCCGCGACCGACTGCGGCGCCGCGTCGGCGGTGATGTCATAGCTTCCCGGCGCGAGGAGCCGCGCATTGCCGCGCGGCAATTCGATCGTGACGCTTTCGCCGGCGCCGAGGCGGACGAGCCGGAAGGCGATCTTGCCGCGCGCGATCTTGATGTCGATGCTGCGCCCATCGAGCTTCGCGATGTCGATCTCGCTGTCCCCCGAGAGCGAGATGCGCTCCCGGCCGATCTCGATTTCGGCGCTGGCGCCGTCGGCGGTTTGAAATCCCTCGCCGGCGGCGACCGGGTAGTTGATGCCGGCCGGCGACCAGGCGGTCTCGCCGGCGGCATGGAAGGACAGGCTCCCGGTGACGCCGCTCACCCGCCCGACGCGCGCCGGCGGCACCGCGAGGGTTGGCGCCGCCGCCGCTTTTCCGGGCGTCGCGCCGGCCGGCGCCGGCACGGCTGCGGCGGCCCACGCGAGAGCCGCGATCGACAGAATCTTAATGAAACGTCGCATCGCTCCCGCCCGTGCCGATGACGCCCGTTGCCGGCAAAAAACCATGCCCGGGCGGAATCGACAACCCTCTTGCGCGCCGGCGCCGGAATTCCGCCCCTCGCTTGCTCCCGTTCGGCAAGAGCGTATAGTCGGGAAGACAACAAAAATCTCGCCGCCGCGGCGGACGGGACGCGATCGAACGGAGGAGGATATCGCCATGGCCAGCGAAGCGGCCGACATTTCCATGCCCTGGTACAAGACGCTGAACCGCGAGCAGTGGGGCGTGCTGCTCGCCTCGAACCTCGGCTGGCTGTTCGACGGGTTCGAGATCTATGCGCTGTTCCTGACCGTCGGCTTCGCGCTGCACC
>DASYYD010000337.1:0-10545 GCA_035934195.1 Allostellaceae bacterium
AGCCATCGATGCGCGGCATCAGCACGTCGAGCGTGATGATGTCGGGCCGCTGCTCGCGCGCCAAGTCGAGCGCGGTTTCGCCGTCTGCCGCCTCGGCTATCCTGTACCCCTCCTTGCGCAGGGCCTGGCCGAGCAGGTCGCGCGCGTGGGGGTCGTCGTCGACGATCATGACGAGGGGAGCATCCGCGGCGGGCGTCCCGACCTGCTGCCTCTCCGCGGCGGGTTCGGCGGGCGGAGCCTCGACGGCAGAGGGCTGCTCCAGCGGCAATACGATCGTAAAGGTCGAGCCTTCGCCGGGCGCGCTCTCCACGGCGATGCGGCCACCGAGCATCTCGCAGAACCGCTTGGTGATCGCGAGGCCTAGGCCGGTGCCGCCATAGCGGCGCGTCGTCGAGGGATCGGCCTGGCTGAAGGCCTGGAATAGGCGGCTGAGCTGCTCCTCGGTCATGCCGATGCCGCTGTCGCGCACCGCAAAGGAGATTTCGCCGTCCGCCGCCGCGACGGCCAGTGACAGCCGGCCGCCTTCGGTGAATTTGCTGGCGTTGCTCAACAGGTTGAGCAGGCTCTGCTTCAATTTCGTGCGGTCGGTGCGCAGCGGCGGCAGCCCCGGCGGACAATCGATCTCGAGCCGGTTGCGGTTGACCGCGGCGAGCGGCTCGACGATCGAGCGCACTTCGTTGACGAGCGCCGGCAGATCGACCTCTTCGAGGTAGATCTCCATCCTTCCCGCCTCGATCTTCGACAAGTCGAGGATGTCGTTGATCAGGCTCAACAGGTGGCGCCCGGCCTGGGTGATCTTTTCGAGGTCCGGGAGCAACCCCTCCTGGCCCTCGTCCTGCGCCGTCTCGTAGAGCATCTCGCTGTAGCCGATGATCGCGTTCAACGGGGTGCGCAGCTCGTGGCTCATATTGGCGAGAAACGCCGATTTATGCTCGCTGGCGGCGACGAGCTCGCGGTAGAGCTGGGCCAGCTCCTCCGACGTGCGGTTGACGTTGGCGGCGAGGGCTCCGAGTTCGTCCCGGTTTTCGATATCGACGCGCTGCGTGAAATCGCCCGCCGCGATCTGGCGCAGGCGCGCCTCGATCTCGCGGATCGGGCCGACGATCGACCATGAGATGGTGCGGCCGAGCAGCAGCGCGAGGGCGATCGCCGCCAGCGCGAAGCCGATAAAAATCCGCCGCGAGGCGTGAAATGCCCGTTGGCTGGCGGCGACGCTGGCGGCGCCCTCGGCGCTGGCCCGGGCAACGAGCTCGCCGGTCAGCCGCCGCAACTCGCCGGCCACGGGCTGGCCCTGCTCGGTCTGCAGGGCCCACGCCTGGTCGACGTTGCTGGCGCGCGTCAGATCGACGACTTTTCTTTCGATCCCGACAAAGCGGTCGTATTCGGTCTCGAACTGCCCGACCAGCCCGCCCGCCCCCATGTTCTGGGCGCGCAATTCGTCAACTTCGCGGTGCAATCCGCCGAGCTGCTGCATCGCGTTGTCCAAGATCTTCTGGTCGGCGACGATCAGCGCCGAGGAGATGCGGTAGAGCTGCGTCGTCATGTCGATCTGCAGCCGGCGGTAGGCCGCGATCTTGCGGTCGGCGGCGATCAGCTCCTCGGTGCGCTTGCTGGTTTGGCCGAGGACGTGCAGCCCGACCACCCCGACCATCAAAAGCAGTGCGACGATCGCGAAGAAGGCCGCGAGAAGCTTCGTCTGAAGGCGCACGGGTATGCGCGCGACCGGCCGCACGAGAGGGTCAGCGAGCCGCATCGCGTCGCGATTTTGCTTTCATCGCCGAAACGTACCGCGCAACAGGGCAAAAATCCATCGACGCGCCGCCGACTGCCCCGCTTACCCCGCACGCGTTCGCATCTCCTGCCGGCGCAGCGCGCGGCCGGGGCGCTCGCCCGTCGGCTTTTCTCCGCTCCATACGGGGCGGCCGTTGACGAAGACGTGCTCGATGCCGGCGGCCGGCAAGGTCGGGGCTTCGAAGCTCGCGCGGTCGGCGACGGCGGCCGGGTCGAAGACCGTGATATCGGCTGTCCCGCCCGCGGCGATGCGGCCGCGGCCCGCGAGCCCGAATCGCCGGGCCGGCAGCGAGGTCATCCGGCGCACCGCCTCTTCCAGCGGAAAGAGGCCGACATCGCGGCTGTAATGGCCGAGCACGCGCGCGAAGGCGCCCCACAGCCGCGGATGCGGATGAATGTCGTGCGGCAGCCCGTCCGAGCCGATCATCGTATGCGGGAAGGCGAGCACGCGCCGCACGTCCGCCTCGTCCATCATCCAATAAATGGCGCCCGCCGGCTGCAGCCGCCGCGCCGCCGCCTCGATGCCGACGCCCCATTCGGCGGCGATCGCGGAGAGGTCGCGGCCGGCGGCTTCGGGGACGCTCTTCGACCAGGTTACGAGCACCTTTGTCGCCGGCGCCAACCGGTCGGGCCGCAACACGGTCGAGGAGGCGACATAGGGATAGGCGTCGAGCCCGACCTCCTGCCGCGCCATTGCCGCGGCGATCAGCGGCAGGGTCTCGGCGGTGCGGCCGAAATTCTCCCGGCCGGTGACCTTGTGGTGCGAGATGACGACCGGCATATGGCCGGCGCGGCCGGCGGCAAAGCTTTCTTCGAGGCTGTCGGCGACCCGCTCCCCCTCGTCGCGCATATGCGTCGCATAAACCGCGCCCTCCGGGCCGAGGAGCGCGGCGAGCGCCTCGATCTCGGCCGGCGGCGCATGCGAGGCGGGCGGGTAATAGAGCCCGCTCGACATGCCGATCGCCCCGGCATCGAGCGCCTCCTTCAGCCGCCCGCGCATCGCCTCGATCTCGGCTGTCTCGGCCGGCCGGTCGAGCGCGGCCATGGCGCCCAGCCGCAACGCCGAATGGCCGACGAGGCAGGCGGCGTTGACGGCGGGGGGCGCGGCATCGAGCGCGGCGAGATAATCGGCGAAGCGCGGGTAGCGGAAGTCGGCCGCCTCGCCGATCAGGTCGAAAGGCGGCGGTGGCGGCCGGTCGGGGACAAGCGGCGCGAGGCTGATGCCGCAATTGCCGGTGACCACGGTCGTCACGCCCTGGCTCGCCTTCATCGCCATCTCGGGGACCGCGAGGAGCGCCCGGTCGTCATGCGTGTGCACATCGATGAAGCCGGGCGCGACGATCTTGCCCGCGCAATCGATCTCGCGCATGCCGGCGGCGGGTTCGGCGCGGCCGAGCGCGGCGATGCGGTCGCCCGAGATCGTCAGATCGGCGCGAAAGCGCGGCGCCCCGGTGCCGTCGATAATGTCGCCGCCGCGCAGGATAAAACCGGTCATCGCGCCTCTCCGAGTGGGCTCTTGCGCAGGAAATCGAAGTCGCAGCCGCGGTCGGCTTGCAGGATCTGCTGCCGGTAGAGCCGGGCGTAGCCGCGCTCGGGGGTGGGCGGCGGCGCCCATTCGCGGCGCGCGAGTTCATCAGGCGCGACCAAAAGATCGAGGCGGCGCTTCTCGACCGAGAGGCGGATGCGATCGCCGTTTCTGACCTTGGCGAGCGGGCCGCCCGAGGCCGCGTCCGGCGTCACGTGCAGCACGATCGAGCCGTAGGCGGTGCCGCTCATCCGCGCGTCCGATATGCGCACCATGTCCTTGACGCCGGTGCGCGCGAGCTTTTGCGGGATCGGCAGATAGCCGGCCTCCGGCATGCCGGAGGGGCTCGCGGGCCCGGCATTCCGGAGGACGAGGAAGTCGTCGGGCGCAACATCGAGGCCGGGGTCGTCGATGCGCGCCGAGAGATCCTCGAGCGAGGTAAAGACGACCGCCCGGCCTTCCTTCTCGAAAAGCCGCGGGTCGGCGGCGGAGCGCTTGAAGATCGCGCCCTTGGGGGCGAGCGAGCCGAACAGCGCGACGAGCCCGCCTTTTTGCTGCAACGGCTCGGCGAGCGGGCGGATGACCGAGCGGTCGACCGGCCCCGCCGGCGCGGCGAGGCGCTCGGCCAAACTCTCGCCGCTGACGGTCAGGCAATCGAGGTCGAGGAGCGGCTTCAGCTCGCGCAGCACGGCGCCGATGCCGCCGGCGGCGAAGAGGTCTTCCATGTAATGCGGCCCGGTCGGCTTCAAATCGACGATGACCGGGGTCGATTCGCTGAGATCGTTGAGCCGGTTGAGATCGAGATCGATGCCGGCCCGGCCGGCGATCGCGGCCAGATGAATGACGGCGTTGGTCGAGCCGCCGATCGCCATCAGGACGCGCAGCGCGTTCTCGACCGAGCGCGGCGTCACGATGCGCTCGGGGGTGAGACCGCTTTGCGCGAGCGCCATCGCGGCGCGGCCCGTCGCCTCGGCGGCGCGCAGCCGGTCGGCGTGCACCGCCGGGATCGCCGCGGTGCCGGGCAGGATCATGCCGAGCGCCTCGACGAGGGAGGCCATCGTGCTGGCGGTCCCCATGACGGCGCAGGTCCCCGCCGTCGTCGCGAGATTGCCTTCGATCTCCGCGATCTCGTCGGCGGCGATCTCGCCGGCCCGGTATTTCGCCCAAAAGCGGCGGCAATCGGTGCAGGCGCCGAGCCGCTCGCCATGCCAGCGCGAGGTCAGCATCGGCCCGGCGACGAGCCCGATCGCCGGCCGGCCCGCCGACAGCGCCCCCATCAGCTGCGCCGGCACCGTCTTGTCGCAACCGCCCGCGAGGACGACTGCGTCCATCGGCTGGGCGCGGATCATCTCCTCGGTGTCGATCGCCATCAGGTTGCGAAACATGAGGCTCGTCGGGTTCAGAAAAACTTCACCCAAGGAAATCGTCGGGAAGGCGACGGGCAACCCGCCCGCCGCCAGAACGCCCCGCTTGACCGCCTCGATCAGCTCGGGAAAGTGGCGATGGCAGTTGTTGAAGCCCGACGAACTGTCGGCGATGCCGATCACCGGGCGCGCGAGCAGATCGCTCGAATAGCCCATCGAGCGCGCAAAGGAGCGGCGCAGATAGAGCGCGAAATCAGGATCTCCGTAATTCGTCAGACCGCGCGCGATGCCGACGGGATCGGCCATGGCTCCCTCCCGAAAGATGATCGCCGGAGCTTGCCGCGCCGGGACGACTCCCGGCAAGTCCCGGATCGCGCGACCCTTGTCAGCGGCGCGGCGAAACACCACTTCGACGTTCACGGAAAACGCGAACGACCGACGGCGTTGTTCATCGCGGCAGTCAGGGTTTCGTCCCGCTGGGCGCCTTGCGGCGCCAAACTCGGGCGGTTGGAATGCAATCGTCTTGAGCGCGTTAACGGAGATGGAGCCCTGTCACCGGCCGCGCTAGGCAAGCCGGAGGCGAACAATCATGGGTGAACTCAATGGCTAAGCCGAAGAGAGGGCGGTCTACCGCCGCGATCGACGATCACGTCGGCGCACGCATCCGCGAGCGCCGCATCATGCTGGGCCTGACCCAGCAGCAGCTCGCCGAGATGATCGGCGTCACCTATCAGCAGGCCCACAAGTACGAGCGCGGGATCAATCGGGTCTCGGCCGGCAGGCTGTTCGAGATCGCCAAGGCGCTGAGCGCCCCGATCAGCTACTTCTACGAAGGGGTCGGGCAGGAAGGGCCGCGGCAGGCGACGCCGCACCAGCGCATGCTGCTCGAGATCGCGCGCAACTTCGCCGAGATCACCAACGAGAAGCACCAGGAAGCGGTCAGCCAGTTGGCGCGCGCGCTCGCCGGCCGCTGATATTCGGACCGCGGTCGAGCGAACCTCGACCGCGCGACGCTTTTGAGGCATAGCGTAACCGGCCGATAACGGCGCAACGCTACGCGAGCGCATTGTCGCGCGGCGGCGTGTCAAGCGCGAGCCGCGAGCGGTCTCCGACTATGAGCTTGCACGGCGCGGCGATGGAAATGCTATTCTTTTGGGCATTCCCTACGCCGCTAGGGGACATAAACGCCGTAGGTGAGGAAATGTCTCAAAGTCCGTCGAGCCGCCCCGGCGCAGCTTCCACCCTCCGTTGGTGGCAGTTGGTGATCGGCGTCGTCTGCATGGTGATGATCGCCAACCTGCAATACGGCTGGACGCTGTTCGTCAACCCGATGGACCAGAAATACCATTGGGGCCGGGCGGCCATTCAGGTGGGTTTCAGCATCTTCGTCGCGCTCGAGACGTGGCTGACGCCGATCGAGGGTTGGCTCGCCGACGTTCTCGGCCCGCAGCGCGGGCCGAAGCTCGTCGTTTCCGTCGGCGGCGTGCTGGTCGCGATCGGCTGGATCATCAACGCCAACGCCCAGAGCCTCGGAGTGCTGTATCTCGGCTCCGCGGTCTCCGGTATCGGCGCCGGCGCGATCTACGCCACCGCCGTCGGCAATTCGGTCAAGTGGTTCCCCGACCGGCGCGGCCTCGCCGTCGGCCTCACCGCAGCCGGTTTCGGCGCCGGCGCGGCGTTGACCGTCATCCCGATCCGGGCGGTGATCGCGGGCCACGGCTATGAGGCGGCGTTCTTCTGGTTCGGCCTCGTTCAGGGCGCCGTCGTGTTCGTGCTGTCGTGGCTGCTCCGGGCGCCGCTGCCGGGCGAGACGCCGGGCACAGTCGCGCCGAAGGTGGCGCAGACGGCGCACAGCTACGCCCCGCAACAGATGCTGACGACGCCGGTGTTCTGGGTGCTCTACATCATGTTCATCCTGGTTTCGGCGAGCGGGCTGATGGCGGCGGCGCAGATCGCGCCGATTGCCAAGGACTACGGCGTCGGCAACAGCGTGCTCTTGTGGGGCGGCACGACGCTGACGATCGCGCTGCTCGTCGACAACATCTGCAACGGAGCGGCACGGCCGCTGTTCGGCTGGGTGTCGGACAATATCGGCCGCGAGAATACGATGGCGATCGCCTTCGGGCTCGGCGGCATCAGCTATTGGCTGCTCGGTGCGGCGGGCAGCAACCCCTGGGCGTTCGTCCTCTTCGCCGGGCTGATCTTCCTCACCTGGGGCGAGATCTTCAGCCTCTTCCCCTCGACCTGCACCGACACCTTCGGGCCGAAATTCGCCACCGCCAATTTGAGCTTTCTCTATACGGCAAAGGGGGTCTCGGCCTTTCTGGTGCCGGTCGCCAACATCATCAAATCGCACACCGGCAGCTGGCACATGGTGTTCGTCAGCACCGCGATCATGAATTTCGCAGTCGTGGCGCTGGCGCTGTTCGTGCTGAAGCCGCTGCGGGCGCACCAGCTCGAGGAGGGCGACCGCCGAATCCCCGGGGCGCGTCCGGCGACCTGAATTCGTTAGGCGCCCGGCAGCGGAAATTCGTCGAGGTAGCCGAGATAATCCTCCTCGACGTCGATTTCGGTTGCCGCGAGCAGGCGCACGAGGCCGTTGTAGAAGGCGACCGTCAGCAAGAGGTCGACGAGCCGCTCGTTGTCGAGCTCGGCCTCGAGCGCCGCAAAGGTCGCGTCCGAGAGCCTGTCGCCCAGCGTCATCTCGCGCGCCGCGGCGAGGACGCTGCGGGCGAGCGGCTCGAGGCCGCTCGCCCGGCCGGCGCTCTCCTCGGCGACCGCGCGGATGTCGTCGTCGGCGACCCCGAACTCGCGGCCGATCCGCACATGATGCGAAAAACCGTAACGCGACCTCGTCAGATAGGTGACCTGCAGGATCGCCAGCTCGCGCAATCGCGGGTCGAGGCGGCTGCCGTCGCGGATGAAGCGCGCCAGCCCGTTCATGCTGCGCGCCGCCCGCGGAGAATGCGCGAGCATCCGGTAGAGGTTGATGTTGCGCGCGAGGAGGTCCTGGTGCTCGGGCAACAGGTCGGAGCGGTCGAGATAGGGCAGCCTCGCCATCCTCTCCAGCCCTCCTCTCTCAGCCGGGGTCGCGCTCGGGCCCGACGAGGCTCGCCCCGCCATCGACGACGAGGGTCTGGCCGGTGATGTAGCGCGCCTCGTCCGACAGCAGAAAGCGCACCGCGCGGCCGATGTCCCAGCCCGCCCCCTCGATGCCGAGGACGGAGGCCCTGCGCCGCGCCTCGCGGCCGGCGGGCGTCATCTGCCGGGTGTAGACCATCGGCGTATAGACCGGGCCCGGCGCGACGCAATTGACGCGGATGCCGTCCCGACCGTGATCGACGGCCATCGCCCGCGTCAGCGCGATGACGGCGCCCTTGGAGGTGGAATAGGCGGTCAGCCCGCGCGGCCGCAAGGCCGAGATCGACGAGACGTTGACGATCGCCCCGCCCCTGCCGCCCGCCCGCATCGCCAGGATCGCGTGCCGCGAGGCAAAATACATGCTCTCGGTGTTGACCCGCATGACGCGGCGCCAATCCTCGGGCGGCATGTCGACGACGCTGCCGCGCCCGCCGATCCCGACGTTGTTGTCGAGGCAGTCGAGGCGCCCGAACCGCCGCACCGCGTCGGCGACCATGGCGCGCGCCTCGTCTTCGACCGTCACGTCGGCGACGTAGGCGGCGGCGCCGCCGCCCTCCTCGGCGATCATCGCGACCGTGCGCTCGGCCGCCTCGCGCGCGATATCGACGACGAGCACCTGCGCCCCGGCGCGGGCCAACAGGATCGCGGCCGCCCGGCCGTTGCCGATCCCGTCCTCGGCCGCGCCGCCGCCGATCGCCACCTTGCCGGCAAAGCCGCGCTCGTCGCTGTCGGGCATGCGAGCCTCCTTCTTTCGCCAGGGTCAGGCGTTGCCGCGCGCCTCCCGCCACAGCCCCAATTTTTCCTGGACCGGCCGATCGGAGAAGCTGAACAGCACCGCTTCCGCTTCGGCATGGTGGGTCGCCGCCATCCAGCTCGGCACGACGAAGATGTCGCGCGGCTGCCAGCGCAGCACCGTGTCGCCCACCCGCGTTTCGCCATGTCCCTCGACCGCGACGAACACGGTGCCGTCGGTCGAACGATAGGGCCGGGTCGAAAACCCCTTCGGCAGCAGCTGCACGAAGGTGCCGATCGTCGGCATCGCCCAATCGCCCGACGCCGGGTTCACATAGCGCAATTTGTGGCCGTGATAGGGGTCGGGATCGTCGTTGCGGGCGAGCGTCGAGAGCGATTCGCGGGTGCGTTCGTAGGGATAACTGAAGACCGGCGAGGTCTTGACCGCGGGACGCCAATCGACGGGCGCGAGATTGTTGCCGAAGCGGGCGCCGCTGTCGCCTTCGGGCCGGGTCACGGCCTGCACGTCGACGGCGCCGGGCTCGGCGAAGCTCGCGTCGAGGAGGCTCACCAAAGGCACGTCGAGGCCGTCGAGCCAGACCATCGGACGATCGGTCTCGTTGCCGTGGTCATGCCAGGTCCAGGACGGCGTGATGACGAAATCGCCCGGCCGCATCGTCGTGCGCTCGCCGTCGACGGCGGTGTAGGCGCCCTCGCCCTCGATGATTAAGCGCAGCGCCGATTGGCTGTGGCGATGCGCCGGCGCCACCTCGCCCGGCAAGATCCGTTGCAACCCGGCGAACAGCGAATGAGTAATCGAGGGCTGCCCCGAAAGACCCGGATTTTGCAGGATCAGCACGCGCCGCTCGGCTTCCTTCGCGGTGATGAGGCCGCCCGCTTCCATCAGGTAGGGCCGCACTTCGCCGTCGTAATGCCAGACGGCCGGCAGGCACGGGCTCACCGGCTCTCGCGTCACCAGCGAATGCAGCTTTTCCCAGAGCGGCGCGAGATTGCTTCCGGCGATCCGGCCGTAGAAGGCGCGCCGCTCGGGCGCGGTCGTGGCGGCGTCGCTCGTCATCGCACTACTCCGCGGCTTCCCGCGCCCGCTCGCCGAGGGCGAAGCCGATTTTGGCCAGGTCGGCGATCAGCGCCGCGGATTGCGCCGCACCGAGCGGCACGAGCGGCGGGCGCACCGCGGCCCATTCGGGATCGTGGTGGAAATGCGCGACGACCCGCTTCAGCGCCGGGACCATCGGATAAGCCTGCATCGTCTTGCGGACGAGCGTGATCTCGGCCTGCAAGGCGTCGGCATTGGCCCCGCGCCAATTGTCGTAGAGCCTCTTGATGCCGGGCACGTTGATGTTGCCGGTCGCGGTGATGCAGCCCATCGCGCCCTTTCTGAGGCCGTGGAGGAGGAAGACCTCGGAGCCGGGGAAGACCGCGAAACCGGGATAGCGGTCGAGCAGCGCCGCCGTGTTGTTCCAATCGCCGGAGCTGTCCTTGAGGCCGACGACCGTCGCCGGATAGGCCTTGATCAGCCGGCCGACGAGATCGAGCGAGAAGCCGACCACGGCGACCGGCGGGATGTGATAGAGGAACATCCGCAACGCCGGCGAGGCGACCCGGTCGATGACGGCCGAGAGGAAGGCGAAGATGCCGTCGTCGGGGACGCCCTTGTAGTAGAAGGGCGGCAACATCAGGACGCCGCCGCAGCCGTGCTCGACGGCGTGCCGCGCCAGCATCGCGGCATCGGAAAAGGCGCAGGCGCCCACCCCCGGCATCAGCTTGCCGGCCGGAATGCCGGCCTCGACCAGCTCGTCCAGCAGATGCATGCGCTCGGCCGGCGACATCGAATTGGCTTCGCTCGTCGTGCCGAAGATCGACAGGCCCCCGGCGCCCTGGTCGAGCAGCCAACGGCAGAATGCGACATAGCGCGAGGCGTCGGGTTCACCGTCCCGCATGAACGGCGTCAAGACCGGGACGAGCACTCCG
>DASYYD010000038.1:0-25281 GCA_035934195.1 Allostellaceae bacterium
TCGCCGCGCGCATCGTCGTCGGCAAGCCGGGAACGGCGGTTGCCGATGTGCGCGAGATCGCCGGGTTTCTCGACGGCCGCCGCGAGCCGGGCGCCGGGGGCGGGGGCGGGAATTGATCAACCGCGCTCGACCCGCAGCGCCTCGGGATCGAGGTGGCGGCGCAGCCGCACCGCCGCGAGCCGGGCGAAGCGCAGGGTCAGCGAGCGGCGGCGGCCGGAGTTGAGCGGCACGGTCTCGCCGATGCGCAACAGCGCCGCACCGAACGGGTCCGCCACCATCAAGCCACATTCCTCGGGGATCAGCGCGGCGGGGAACGCGTTCGGCACGGCGAAACAGAAACGATCGGAGAAATCGCGATAGTTCGACCATTTGCGGTCGGCGCGAAAATCGGCGACCGAGGTCTTGATTTCGACGATGATGAAGTCGCCGGCCTTGCCGAGGCCGAGCACATCGGCGCGGCGGCCGTTGGCGAGGGGGAACTCGACGAGGCTCGCATAATCGAGTTCTTCGAGGGCGCGGCACACGCCGCGGGCAAGCAGCGTCGCAACGGCGGGGCGGGCGGCGGGCGGGGTGGACATGGCTCGCCGCCGATCATAATTGGCTCGAAGCGGGCGGGCGAGAGTAACGGAGGTCGATGATGGCGGCGAGCCGGCGTGGCTTTCTGCGTGAGGCCTGGGCGATAGCCTGGCCATACTGGAAATCCGAGGAGAAGTGGTCGGCGTGCGGGCTTCTCGTCGCCGTCGTCGCGCTCAATTTGATCTCCGTCGCGCTCAACGTGCGGTTCAACCGCTGGAACAACGATTTCTATAATGCCTTGCAGCAGTACAATTGGCCCGAGTTCTGGCGGCAGTTCGGCATTTTCGGGCTGATCGCCGTCTCGTTGATCGCCGACGGCGTCTACTCGCTCTACCTGCGGCAGATCCTGCACATCCGCTGGCGGCGCTGGCTGACCGGGCACTATCTCTCGGCTTGGCTCGGCGACCAGGCCTATTACCGCATCCAGCTCGACCAGAGCGTGACCGACAACCCCGACCAGCGCATCTCCGACGACCTCGACCGCTTCGCGACCTATTCGATCGGCCTGTCGATGGGCCTGTTGAATTCCGTCGTCACGCTGCTCTCCTTTTTGTCGATCCTGTGGGTCCTGTCCGGCGCGCTGACCATTCCGCTCGGCGGTTTCGCCCTCTACATCCCGGGCTACATGGTGTTCGCGGCGCTCTTCTACGCGGTCGGCGGCACGCTCTTGACGCGGTGGATCGGCCTGCCGCTGGCGCGGCTCAATTTCGACCAGCAGCGCTACGAGGCGGATTTCCGCTTCAGCCTCGTGCGGCTGCGCGAGAATGCCGAGAACGTCGCGTTCTACGGCGGCGAGGGCCGCGAGCTCGACACCTTCCATGCCCGCTTCGCCCGCATCATCGCCAACTGGTGGGGGATCATCAGGCGGCGCAAGCGGCTCGGCTGGTTCACGACCGGCTACCAGCAGGTGGCGATCGTCTTCCCGTTCCTGGTCGCCGCGCCGCGCTATTTCAACCGGGCGATCCAGCTCGGCGGACTGATGCAGATCGCCTCGGCGTTCGGCCAGGTGCAGGAGTCGCTGTCCTTCATCGTCACCTCCTACACCGACATCGCCGAGTATCAGGCGGTGGTCGAGCGGCTCGCCGGGTTTCGCGCGCGGCTCGGCGAAGTCGCCGCGCAACGCCGGGCCGAGCAGCCGATCGCCCTCGAACGCGGCGGCGGCGGCGTCGAGATCGATGCGCTCGATCTCGATCTGCCCGACGGCAAGCCGCTCAGGCAAGGCATCGCATTATCGGCGGGTCCCGGCCGGCCGCTGTTGATCGTCGGTCCCTCGGGGGCCGGGAAGAGCACGCTGTTGCGGGCGATCGCCGGGCTGTGGCCGTTCGGCCGAGGCCGCATCCGGGTCGGCGACGGCAGGGTGCTGTTTCTGCCGCAGCGGCCCTACCTGCCGCTCGGCACGCTCGCCCACGCGCTCGTCTATCCGCGCGCCGAGGCCGAGTTCTCCCGCGACGACCTTGCCGAGGCGTTGCGCGCGGTGGGACTGCCGCACCTCGTCGACCGGCTGGCCGAAGAGGGGTACTGGGCGCAGCGGCTGTCGATCGGCGAGCAGCAGCGCGTCGCCTTTGCGCGCGTCCTCCTGGTGCGCCCGGAGATCGTCTTTCTCGACGAGGCGACTTCGGCCCTCGACGAGGCGGCCGAGGCCGCGCTCTATCGGCTGCTGCGCAACGCCTCCTGGCGGCCGACGATCGTCAGCGTCGGCCATCGCGGAACATTGCGGCGCTTTCACGAGAGCGTCGTCGATCTCGCGCCCGAGCCGATGTCCACGGCCGCCGCCGGCTAGGCGCGTTACCGGGATTGCTTAGTCGCTCTGCTACTCGCACTGACACCTCGCTGTTGTCATTGCGAGCGGAGCGAAGCAATCTCGCCGCGGGAGAAGGAACGGGATGAATACGAGCGAGGACGAGCTGCGCTCGGTGCGGCTGGCAAAGCTCGAGCGCCTCGAGGCGCTCGGCGTCGAGGCCTATCCCTACGCCTATTCCCGCACCGACGAGGCGGCCGCGCTCGACGGGCGCTATCGCACATTGCCGGCCGGCGCCGACACGACAGACGAGGTGCGGGTCGCCGGGCGCGTGCGCGCCAACCGCAACAGCGGCATGTTCCTCGACCTGCACGACGCCTCCGGCAAGATCCAGGTGTTCTGCCATAAGGATTTCCTGCCCGCGGCGCAGCTGCAGATCGTGCGGCTCATCGACATCGGCGACCTGATCGGCGTCAGCGGGCGCATCCGCCGCACGCCGCGCGGCGAGCTGACCGTCAACGCCGCTTCCGTCGAGGTGCTGGCGAAGACGCTGCGGCCGCTGCCGGAGAAGTTTCACGGCCTGGCCGATGTCGAGCTGCGCTACCGGCAGCGCTATGTCGATCTGATCATGAACGAGGCGAGCCGGCAGACGCTGCGCCGGCGCAGCCGCGTCGTCGCGGCGATGCGCGGCCATCTGGCGGGGCGCGGCTATCTTGAGGTCGAGACGCCGATGCTGCACACGATCCCCGGCGGCGCCTCGGCGAAGCCCTTCGTCACGCATCACAACGCGCTCGACATCGAGCTCTATCTGCGCATCGCCCCGGAATTGCATTTGAAGCGCCTCCTCGTCGGCGGCCTTGCCGACAAGCTGTTCGAGATCAACCGCTGCTTTCGCAACGAGGGCCTGTCGCCGCGGCACAACCCGGAATTCACCTCGCTCGAACTTTACGAGGTCTATGTCGATTATGAGGCGATGATGAGCCTCACCGAGGAGCTCGTGACCGAGGTCGCGCAGAGCGTCCTCGGCACGACGCGCCTTTCCTATGGCGGCACCGAGATCGACCTCGCCCGTCCCTGGCCGCGCCGCGGCATGGCCGAGCTGGTGTGCGAGGCGACCGGCGTCGATTTTCTCGGGCTGGAGGATGCCGCCGCGGCGCGCCAGGCGGCGGCGCGCCTCGGCGCCGCGATCGCCGGCGGCGAGAACTGGGGGCAGGCGCTCGAGGCCGCCTTCGCCGCGCGCGTCGAGGAGCGCCTCCTGCAGCCGGTCCACGTCACCGGTTTTCCGCGCGACATCTCGCCGCTCGCCAAGGCCGACCGCCGCAACCCGCGCCTCGCCGAGCGCTTCGAGAGCTACATCTACGGCTGGGAGATCGCCAACGCCTTTTCCGAACTGACCGACCCGCGCGACCAGCGCCGGCGTTTCGAGGCGCAGATGCAGGCGCGCGCCGCGGGCGACGAGGAGGCGCAGCCGCTCGACGAGGACTACGTCGCCGCCCTCGAATACGGCCTGCCGCCCTGCGGCGGATTGGGGATCGGCATCGACCGGCTCGTCATGCTCTTTACCGACAGCCCGTCGATCCGCGACGTCATCGCCTTTCCGACCCTGCGCCCGCGGTAAGCGGCGCGGACGCTTTTCTCGCCGGGACGACGAATTCGGCGGGTTCCGAGATCAGATGCAGCGGATCATCCAGTTGGTGAAGTCGTTGCCCGGCCTGTCCTCGGACCCGTTCGGGGTGTTGTGCAGCGTCGTCGACTTCAGCACGCGAAAGCCGTTCGGGCAGATCTCCTTCGCCAGCCGCACGTTCGGGGCGTCGGAGCCGCCCGGGATGCCGGGGCCGTGAATGGTGAAGGTGTTCGCGTCGACCCGCGTCGCCGTCGCATGGGTACAGCCGGCCAGCAGGAGGACCACGCACAGGAGCGGCAAAAGAGGGCGCATCATGGCTCACGCGGGGGTTTGACGACGCCCGTTCTTACCGCCTCACGGCAATTTGTACCAGATGCGAAAAGCCGGGCCCTGGACCGGCCTTCGCGGCGGGCTCATATCAATCTGAGCATGGCCACGGAGGTCGCCCCGATGCAATCCGCTCGGTTTTCGCGTGTGCTGCGGTCCGCCGCAGCAATAGCCCTCGTCGCCCTGGTCCTCGGCAGCGCCGCGCCGGCGGCGACGAAGGCCGCCGCCCTCCCGCCGATCCCGGCCGGCATGGCGCGGATCTGGATCTATCGCGACCACGACCCGAACCTCTCTCTCGCCCGGCCTTATGTGCGGCTCAACGGCGCCGTCGCCGGGATCTCCGAGCCGGGCGGCGCCTTCTACCGCGACGTCCCGCCCGGCGAATATTACGTCACGGTCGACAGTATCGGTCAGGACGTCGACCAATGGGCGCGCGTCGCCGTCGTCCCCGGGCAGCAGGTCTATCTGAAGGTCGATAACCTGCCGTACTGGGATTGCGGCGGCGGCGGACGCAACGGCGGCGGGTGGTGCCGCGACACCTTCTACACGCGCCTGCAATTGCCGCAGGTCGGCGCCGCCGAGGTGGCGAGGCTGCCCTTCACCGGCGGCGCGTAGCCGCCTGCTCAGCAATCCCGAACGAGATTACCGCGTCGCCCTGCGGGCTCCTCGCAACGGCGCCGGCGGCAACCAACGGCCGCGGCCTCAGAAGTTTTCGAGGCTGAACAGTTCGCTGTCGTCGTCATAGGCGAAGATCTCGGCGTGCCGCCCCCAGTTGATGATGGTGTCGAGGACGCGGGCGGCTTCCTCTTCCGAGAGATGGTCCTCGAGCTCGCGCAGAAAGCGGGCGGCGGGCGCGCGGTGGCCGGGCCGCTCGTCGAGGACGCGGCGGATGTGCAGCGCCAGCGGCACGTGCCGCAAGACGCCGTCGGCGAAGATGCCCTTGCGCCCCTGCATGTCGGCCTCGGCATAGCGCCGGCCTTGCGCGGTCAGCACGACGTCGCCGTCGCCGACATGCGCGAGTCCCAGCAGTTGCAGCGTATCGAGCAGTGGGAAGAGGTCGTCGATCGCGAGGTTCTCGTTGGCGGCCAGCTCCGGCAGGTCGGCGCGGCCCTGATAGGGCGCCTCGCCGAGTGTCTCGACCAGGCCCGAGAGCTGCTGCACCGCCGCGTCCGGCACACGATATCCGAGGCCGACCGGTTCCGGCTTTCCCCCGCGCCGCCCGTCGCCGGTCGTCAGGAGCGCATAGACCTCTTCGACGATCTGGCGGAACGCGCCGTCGTCGCGGTCGCGCGGCTGCGGCAGCAGAACCGGGATCTCGGCGCGGATGCAGCCGGGGTCGCTGCCGAAGATCAGGATGCGGTCGGCGATCTCGACCGCCTCCTCGATATTGTGCGAGACCATCACGATCCCTTTCGTCGGGATACGCCGCTCGCGCCACAAATCGAGCAGATCGCCGCGCAGCGTCTCGGCGGTCAACACGTCGAGCGCCGAGAACGGCTCGTCGAGGAGCAGAATGTCGGGATTGACGACGAGCGCGCGGGCGAAGCCGACGCGCTGCCGCATGCCGCCCGACAGCTCCTTCGGATAAGCGGTCTCGAACCCGTCGAGGCCGATCAGGTCGATGGCGTCGACGGCGCGGCGGCGCCGCTCGGCGCCGGCGACCCCCTGCGCCTCGAGCCCTAATTCGACATTGCCGAGGACCGTCAGCCACGGAAAGAGGGCAAAGCTCTGGAACACCATCGCCACGCCGTAGACCGGTTCGAGCACCGGCTCGCCGCGGTATTCGACGCTGCCGGAAGTAGGCGGGATGAGCCCGGCGAGGATCCGCAGAAAGGTCGATTTGCCGGAACCCGATTTGCCGAGGACGGCGACGATCTCGCCCTCGCCGAGCGTGAAATCGAGGCGGTCGAGGACGAGCCCGTCGCGGCTCGCCGGCATGCGGTAGCTTTTAGAACCCGATCGGGCGCGCAGCAGCCCGGTCGAAGCCCCGGTCATCGGCTCGCCCTTTCGCTCAATCGAGGCGCAGCCGTTCGGCGGCGAGGTTGTAGAGGGGGCGCCATAGGAGGCGGTTGAAGGTCAAGACGTAAAGGCTCAAGACGCCGATCCCGAGGGCGATGCGCGCGGCGCCGCCATCGGCGGTGGCCTGCGCGATATAAGCCCCGAGCCCGGTCGCGGTCAAAGTCGTTTGCCCCCACTCTACCACCTCGGCGACGATGCTGGCGTTCCACGACCCGCCGGCGGCGGTCACCGCGCCCGTCACGAAGGCCGGAAAGATCGCCGGCAGCATGACGCGCCGCCACCACAAGAAGTGCCGCACGCCGAGATTGCGGGCGGCGAGCTGCAATTCCGCCGGCAACGCCGTCGTCCCGGCGATGACGTTGAAGAGGATGTACCATTGCGTCCCGAGGATCATCAGCGGCGACAGCCAGATCTCCGGGTTGAGGCGATAGCGCAGGATCAGCACGACGGCGAGCGGAAAGAACAGGTTGGCGGGGAAGGCCGCGAGGAATTGCACGATCGGCTGCATCTTGTCGGCGAGCCGCGGGCGCAACCCGATCCATACCCCTATCGGGACCCAGACGAGCGCGGCGAGCCCGATCAGGACGAAGACCCGGATCGAGGTGAAAAGGCCGAGCAGGAACACCCAGCCGATTTCGCGCAGGCTCACGGTGCGGTGCACGAAGAAGACGATCCCCGCCGCCGCGCCGAGCGTGGCGATGACGAGCACGATGTCGAAAGCCCGCTCGGCCCCGGGCGGGAACAACCACGGCCGGCCGCCGCGGCGCCGCGCCGGGCGGGCGAAGGCGCGATCGACGAGATGGTTGATCGCCAACAGACCGCGCCCCATCGCATCGATGAACCGCGCCCGCTGCAAGGCGACGAGAAACCACGGCCGCACGTCCTCCGCCTCGGGCGGCGGATCGGCCTGGAACTTGCGCGACCAGGCGAGCAGCGGCCGAAACAAGAGCTGGTCGTAGAGGAAGATGACGACCAGCATGACGAGGACCGCATAGAAGATCGCCGGCAAATCGCGCCGGTCGATCGCGGTCGCGATGTAGGAACCGATGCCGGGCAAGAGGATCGAACGGCCGGAAACGGTGATCGCCTCCGAGGCGACGACGAAGAACCAGCCGCCCGAGACCGACATCATCATGTTCCATACCAGCGCCGGGACGGCGTGCGGCACTTCGAGCCGCCAGAAGCGCTGCCAGGCCGACAGGTGGTACATGCGCGCCGCCTCGATCAGCTCGTTCGGCACGGTGCGCAGCGACTGGTAGAGGCTGAACGTCATGTTCCAGGCTTGGCTGGTGAAGATCGCGAAGATTGCGGCGCATTCGACGCCGAGAAGCCGGCCCGGAAAGAGCGCGATGAAGCCGGTCACGGTGATCGACAAGAAGCCGAGGATCGGCACCGATTGCAGAATGTCCAGGACCGGGATCAGGATCTTTTCCGCCGCCCGGCTCTTCGCCGCGAGCGCGGCGTAGGCGAGGCTGAAGACGAGCGAGGCGAGAAGCGCCACCCCCATGCGCAGCACCGAGCGCAGCGCATAATTCGGCAGCGCCGACGGCGCGAGGCTGATCGTCAGCGGTTCCCCGACATTGTAGCGCGCGCTCGCCGCCATGCCGCCCCAGACGAAGAGCGCAAGCAGGCCCATGACGAGCGGCAGCGCCACCAGATCCCAGCGGTTGGGGCGCAGCCGCGACGGCCAGGCGACGAGGGGCAGCCCCCAGCGCTGTTCCATGATCCCTTCGCGTGGCCGGTTGGCGGAACGATAGACGATCTTCGATTCGGGTTTCCGCCTCGTCCCCTGCCGTCACCCGCGGGCTTGACCCGCGGGTCCAGGTGGATGGCCGGGTCAAGCCCGGCCATGACGTGAAAGGGGGATGCCGAAGCCCGGATCGAAAACCGGCTTAGCTCTTAGCAGAGCGCAGCCCCGTCCGCGAGGCGGCAAATTTTCGCGCACCCCGTGTACCGAGGGTTGACGGGCCTGCATCGGAGGTTTGCGCAGAACGGGCCTAGGCTATCGTGCCGCCCTGCCGATAGAGTGCAATCGGAGGAGTGGCGGCGCCGGACGAGCGCGGCCGCGTACCACGAGCGGAGGACACGCGATGCAGTACCGGCGAATCTCGGCCGATTGCCACCTCGACATGATCTGGCTGCCGCCAGACCTCTTTACCTCGCAGGCGCCGCGCGCCCTCAAGGACCAGATGCCCTACGTCAAGGAGCAGGCGGACGGCAGCAAACGCTGGGTTGACGACAACGGCGCTGATTACGGCATGGCCGGCGGGGTCGGCGCCTCGGGGACGCCCTACATGCCGGGCAAGCAATTGCGCGTCGACAAGATGGCCGAAGCCGGGCTCTACGACGATTTCAACAAAAAGGGCCTGCGCCGCCCGGGCGACCCGCATCTGCGGGTCAAGGAACTCGACCGCGACGGGGTTGACGCCGAGGTCATCTACGGCATCCTCGCCGCCTGCGCGAAAATGAAGAACCCGCAGGCCGCCAACGAGATGCTGCGCATCTACAACGACTTCCTCAACGATTTCTGCAGCCATTACCCCGACCGCGAGATCGGCCTCGCCTGCCTACCCTACAGCGACATCGAGGCCGCCGCCGCCGAGGTGCGCCGGGTCGCGAAGCTCGGCATGCGGGGGGTCGAGCTCAGCTGCTCCTGGCATATGACGCCGATGTGGCACCCGATGTGGGACCCGCTGTGGGAGGCGGTGAACGAGACGCAGCTGCCGCTGCATTTCCACACCTTCCCCTCGGTCGACCCGGAATTGCGCAAGCAGTACACGGGCAACACCTTGCGGGCGATGACCTATAGCGGGCTCTGCCTCTTCCAGATGACGCTCGGCAACATCCTGACGGCGCTGATGGGGGCCGCCGTGTTCGAGCGCTTCCCGAACATCCGCGTCGTCTTCGGCGAATCCGGCATCGGCTGGATCCCCTATGTCATCGACCGCATGGATTTCGAATACCAGGACCAGTACCGCGACCTGAAGCTCAAGCTGAAGCCGAGCGAATACTGGCGCCGGCAGTGCAAGGCGACCTTCCAGTTCGACCGCGTCGGCACCAAGCTGATCGAGGAGATGGGGGTCGAGACCCTGATGTGGGGCTCCGACTACCCGCACCCCGACGGCGTGTGGCCCGAATCGAAGAAATACATCGCCGACCAGTTCGGCCACCTGCCGGCCGACGTGACCTATAAGATGACCTGCGAGAACGCCGGCAAGTTCTACGGCCTGATCAACTAAGGGCCCTGCGGTGCCCTGCGCCGGGGCCAGAAGCGCATGGGAAATAGAGACCGCTTCAGGGCTCTGGGCGGTGCCGTCATCGTTGTGGCGATCGCGATGCCGGCTGCGGCGGGCACGGTGATCACCAGCGCCGATTCGGTCGGGTTCAAATCGGCGCTTTATCTGGAGCCCGACCGGGTACGCATCGAGACGCAAACCGGCGGAGTGACGTTTGGCGCCGACCGGAACAACCCCAGCCATGGGCAAATCGATACGCGCTCGATGGACACCAACGTTACGATTTACCGCACCGACCAGAACACGGTTTACATGCTGACTCCGCGCGAAAAAAAGTTTCAGCGAATTACACAGCAGAAGATGCGGAAATTGGCCGCTGCAATGGCGAAGGCAGACCCGCATTTGAGGCAGGCGGAGATCGAGAACGCAAGGTCACCGCCGGCAATCGAATACCGCCGTCTCGAACGCGCGAGCTATGGAAAATGGCCCTGCGGGCGTGTCGTGCAGTTGGTGGACGGCCGCCCGAATTGGGAGAAGTGCGTTGCGTCGCTATCAGATCTCGGCTTAACCGAGGCCGACCTCCGGGCATACCGGCGCTACCGTGAGTTTTGGCTGACGCTGCCGCGGGTTGTGTTCTATTTCCTTTCTCAAGATGCCGGCGGCCCGCCATGGGATTTCCGTGAGGCAGACAAGCTCCTCGGCTATCCCTCTCTTCCGGTCCATTCGACAATACGCGGCGCACCCGGGAAGACAGTGCAGTCGATCGAGAAAAAGGCGATCGACCCGGCCCTATTCGAAGTACCGGCGGATTACCGCGAACAGCCGGACTGGCTGCCGTAGCTCCGGCCGAGCGCGCGTTTCCCGGCTGAGAAGTAAGGGGTCGGGCTAAACGCCACAGCGGCTGCCCCCCTCCCTGCGCCGAACGAGCAGAAGGCTTAAGGTAGGGTGAGGGGCGCGCCCATAACCGGGTAGGCGTGGCGGCCGAGGGGAGTTGCGTGGTGCCTGTCGCACCGATATATCGATCTTTGACATCGGAGGCGCTGATGGGCACCAACGTGCACTTGACCCCGGAGCTTGAACGCTTCGCGCAGAGCTGCGTCGAGAGCGGCCGGTACAACAATGTCAGCGAGGTCGTCAGATCCAGTCTGCGCCTGCTGCAAGAGGCCGAGGAGCGGCGGGCGGCGTTCGTGGCCTCTCTCGATGCGGCGCGCGAGGAGGCTGCGCGTACGGGGCTGGCTACGATCGATGAGGTCGAGGCGGAGATGCGGGCGGCCATCGAAGAGGTGCGAAAACCCCCGGTTTGATGGGCCCGCTCTTTGCGCCGCGGGCGCGGCGCCGGTTGCGCAGGGCGCTCCAATGGGTGGCGCGAGACAATCCCGCGCGCCGATGCTCTGCTCGGCGCAGTGCCGACCGCGGCCCGCAGGCTGCAAGAAAAACCTAAGCCGGGATGGGTTCGTTCGGAACTGGCGCCAGAGCGATACCGGTTCTGGTCCCTCAGGGGCTTCCCCTATTTGCTTGTTTATGACGCGGAGGCAGAACCGCTCATTATCCTCCGCTTCGTGCATCAGTCCCGCGATCTGCCGGCGGTTCTCGATTTGTAGGAGCGCGCATGAGCGATGTTGCCTGGACCGGCGGCGATCTGCCGACCTTCGTCACCCATCTCGAATGTAGCCTCACGGGGGAGCGCTACCCCGCCGATACGCTGCAAAGCCTGTCGCGCGCCGGCAAGCCGCTCCTCGTGCGCTACGACCTTGACGGGGTGCGCCGGGCGCTCGATCGCGCGGCCCTTTCGGCGCGGCCGCAGACGCTGTGGCGCTACCGCGAATTGCTGCCGGTGCGCCGGCCGGAGAACGTCGTCTCGCTCGGCGAGATCATGACGCCGCTCGTATCCCTGCCGCGCGCCGCCGGGCGCCTCGGCGTCTCGGGCGAAATCCTCGTCAAGGACGAGGGGCGGCTGCCGACCGGCTCCTTCAAGGCGCGCGGGCTCGCGCTCGCCGTCTCGATGGCGAAGGAACTGGGCGTCGCGACGATGGCGATGCCGACCAACGGCAACGCCGGCGCGGCGATGGCCGCCTATTGCTCGCGCGCCGGGATCGCGGCCTTCGTCTTCTGTCCCGCCGACACGCCGCAGGTCAACATCCGCGAGATCGCGATGCAGGGCGCCGAGGTGTTTCTCGTCGACGGGCTCATCGACGATTGCGGCCGGCTCGTCGCCGAGGGCGAAAAGGCGGTCGGCTGGTTCAACTGCTCGACCCTGCGCGAGCCCTACCGCATCGAGGGCAAGAAGACGATGGGGCTGGAGCTGGCCGAGCAGCTCGGCTGGGAATTGCCCGACGTTATCTTCTACCCGACGGGCGGCGGCACCGGCATCATCGGCATGTGGAAGGCGTTCGCCGAGATGGAGGCGCTCGGCTGGATCGGCCGGAAGCGGCCGCGCATGGTGGCGGTGCAGGCCGCCGGCTGCGCGCCGATGGTGAAGGCCTGGAAAGACGGCGTCGAGCACGCGCCGCGCTGGCCGGACGCGCACACGATCGCCGCCGGCATCCGGGTGCCGCAGGCGGTCGGCGACTTCCTGATCCTGCGCGCGGTGCGCGAGAGCGGCGGGTTTGCGATCGCCGTCGACGACGCGGCGATCGTGCGCGGCTGGGCCGAGGTGGCGAAGGAGGAAGGGCTGCTCTTATGCCCCGAGGGCGCGGCGACCTATGCCGCCTATCTCGAGGCGCTCGCCGACGGGCGGGTCGCCGCGGGCGAGCGGGTCGTGCTCTTCAACTGCGCGAGCGGGCTCAAATACCCGATGCCGGAAGCGGGCAAGCGGTTGGCGCTCGCTGCCGGCGTCGATTGGCGGCAAATCGCCACAAGCTAGAAGTAAACAGATTGTAAAGAAAATGGCCGGGACCGAAGTCCCGGCCAAGTTTGAACAGGGAGGCTTCACGTCTGGGAGACGTAAGGGTCCGCAGACCCTCTTCTCGGGCACAAGTCCCGAGAACCCTGATCGGCACTAGTAAGCGCCGAAAACTTGCTGCGATCAGCGACCGCATGCTGGCTATATAGGCATTTCGGCGCTGCGATACCCCCCGGAATTCCTCGTGGCTCGTCTGCAAAAAGCGCAATGCTCTGAGAGGATTTGGTTAATCCCTGATTCAGCTCAATCTGCTCTCGGCCACCTTGCGCAAGAGGAAGTCGCGGAACACGCTGATTCTCTTCGAGTTTCGCAACTCCTCGGGATACACGAAATAGGCTTCGACCGGCGGCCCCGTCAATTCCGGCAGAACGCGGACCAGGTCCGGGTGTTCGAGCGCGATGAAATCCGACAAGGCCGCGATGCCGAGCCCGCTCCTGACCGCCCGCAGGATGCCGTAGAAATTGTTGACGGTGAGAATCGGCTTCCGGTCGATGTTCGGTTTCGCGCCGGCGTCGAGCAGCCAATTGACCCCGCCCGCCGGCGGCCGCGAATCCTCGCCGTAGATGATGATGCGGTGCTTGTCGAGGTCCTCCGGCTTTTGCGGCATGCCGTATTTCTTGATGTATTCGGGCGCCGCGTAGACGTGCACCTGGATGCTGACGAGATGCCGCTGGATCAGATCGGGCTGGCGCGGCGGCGACATGCGAATCGCCACGTCGGCTTCCCGCATCGACAGGTCGAGTTCGGTGTCGTCGACGACGACGCTGACCTGGATCTCGGGATAGAGTTCGAGGAATTCGCGGATCCGCGGCGTCAGCCAGACCGAGCCGAAGGCGACCGTCGTCGTGATCTTCAGGGGCCCGCGCGGCCGGTCCTTCGATTCGGAGATCATGCCCTCGGCCATCGACAGCTTGGCGAACACCTCGCGCGCCGTGCGGAACAGAAGCTCGCCCTGCTCGGTCAGGATCAGGCCGCGGGCGTGCCGGTGAAACAGCGGCACGGAAAGGCTTTCCTCGAGCGCGCTGATCTGGCGGCTGACGGCCGATTGGCTAAGGTTCAACGTTTCGCCGGCATGCGTGAAGCTTCCCGCCTCGGCGACGGCGTGAAACACCCGCAACTTGTCCCAATCCATCCCTTATCCCCTAAGCGCCAGCGGGAAGAGCCGGGCCCACTCGGACCAAAAGCCGGCCCTGTCCCTGGCGGCGCTCACTCCGCGGCGCGCATCGTCGCGGCATCCTCCTCTTGAGCGAGGAATTTCTCCGCCTCGAGCGCCGCCATGCACCCCATCCCCGCGGCGGTCACCGCCTGGCGGTATACCTTGTCCTTGACGTCGCCGGCGGCGAAGACGCCGGGCACGGCGGTCGCCGTCGAATCCGGTTTCGCGATCACATAGCCCTCGGCGTCGAGCGGCAATTGCCCGCGCACCAGATCGGTGACGGGGGTATGCCCGATGGCAATGAAGACGCCGTCGAACGGACGCTCGGCGACGGCGCCGGTGCGCAGGTTTCTGAGGCGCAGCCCGGTGACGCCGGGCGGCTCGCGCACGCCTAGGATCTCCTCGACGACGCTGTCCCAGACGACGTCGATCTTCTCGTTGCGGAACAGCCGGTCCTGCAGGATCTTCTCCGCCCGCAGCGCGTTGCGGCGGTGGATCAGCGTCACCCGCGTCGCGAAATTCGTCAGATAGATCGCCTCCTCGACCGCGGTGTTGCCGCCGCCGACGATCGCGACCTCCTTGCCGCGGAAAAAAAAGCCGTCGCAGGTGGCGCAGGCCGAGACGCCGAAGCCGCGGAACGCCGCCTCGCTTTCGAGGCCGAGCCAGCGCGCCTGCGCGCCGGTCGCGAGGATCACGGTGTCGCCCGAATAGCTGTCGCCCGAATCGCCGGTCGCGACGAAGGGCCGGCGCGACAGGTCGATTGCCGTCACGAGGTCGAGCACGACGCGTGTGCCGACATGCTCGGCCTGCGCGCGCATCTGCTCCATCAGCCACGGGCCCTGGATGATCTCGGCGAAGCCCGGGTAGTTCTCGACGTCGGTGGTGATCGTCAGCTGGCCGCCCGGCTCGAGGCCGGCAACGAGCAGCGGCTCGAGGTTGGCGCGCGCGGCATAGATCGCCGCCGTATAGCCGGCGGGCCCGGCGCCGACGATCAGAACCTTGCTGTGATGGCGCTCCGGCATCGCCCCGATCCGATCTTCAACTCGATGCAATATATCATTTATCAATGTGCCGGCGGAAAGGGGGCAATGCTGCGTTGCGATATGGGCGAGCGCGAGCCGCCCGAACCCACGCTCATCGTCGTCCCGGCGGCGGCCGGGACCCACACCCTCCATCGATACCGGTCTTTCGCCGGTATATGACAGAAAATGACCGAACAGCAGGGCGAATATCGCGAATCAGGAAGTCAAAACCCGAACATGTGGTCGAGGCTGAAGGCGCCGTCGCGTCCCAGAAGCCCGTGATAGCCGAACAGCCGGCAGGTCGTGTCGCGCACGACCGCATAGGCGCCGGCGCCGGCGCGCCCGCGGGTCGCGGCGTCGAACAGCTCGTGATAGCGCCACAGCCGCGACCCCGAGCACGGGATCGCGAGGCGCTTTCGCGCCGCCTCGCGCCCGGCGCGGTCGAAGAGGATGATCTCGGTCGCGCTTTCCCGCCGCCAGGGCAGCGAGGCCGGGTAGATCAGATGGCACAGCGTGTCGAAGGGCGCCTCGCCCAGCCGCAGGAAAAGCCGCGTCGAAAGCCCGGGCGGCCGCCCCGAATAGGATTGCGGCTCGCCCTTGTAGGTGAGGATCGTGTTGAAGACATGCGCCCCGAAGCTCGTCTCGGCGGCGTGGCCGCCGTCGCGCCGGCGGTAGCGGAAGAGCGCGTGCAGCCAGCCGTCGCCCTCGCCGCCTTCGCTGAAATCGTAGACGAGCTCGATATGGCCGTAGCCGTCGCCCAGTTCGCGCACGCCCGAGATCGCGTCGAGGTCGAGCCCGAGGCCATGACCGCGCGGCAGCCGCCCCAGGCCGCGGCGTGCGATCTCGTTGCCCTCCGGGTCGTAGGCGATGAGCGCGATCGGCAATTCCGCCTGGCGAATCGCCATCGGCGTCGGCAGCAGCTCGGTGCGCCAGAGGGCGCGCGGCAGGATCGGCGCCGGCAACAGGTAGCCCTTGCCGAGCAGCCGCGAAAGGCCGGGCAGCACCGCGTCGGGCGCCAGATCGTCGCGCTCGACATTGACGTGGGCGATGCGGTGGCGCGCGTTCTCGACGATCTCGTAGCGCGGCCGCACCATGTGCTTGCCGGCGCGCAATTCGATTTGCCGCGGCCATTGCAGTCCCGGCAGCAGCCGCCCGACATCGAGGCGCGCCGTCGCGAAGGGCGCCACCCCCTCGGCCAGCCAGACGACCTCGTCCTCGCCCATCGGGTTGAGTCCGACGGCGCCCGCCGGGATCGCGATCGGGTGGCTGTTCTGCAGCCACAGCACGACCTCCTCGCCGGGCGCCGGGGCGGGCAGCCCGGCATAGCGGTCGGCCGGCCAGGAATTGGCGTCGTGGGTCGCCGAGAGCGAGGCGTCGGTCTCCTCCTCGCCGAAGGTGTCGAGCGCGTATTTGACGATGTCGTGGCCGGCCGCGCCGACAACGTGCAGGAACAGCTGGCCGGTGAATTCCGGCAGGTCGAAGCGGGCGCGGACCTCGCGGCTGTCGATGACGATCGCTTGCGCGGCGCCGTCGAGCCGCTCGCACCATTCGGCGATGACCTCGCCTTCGCCGGAGAAGAGGGTCAGCCACAAGGTCGGCGCCGGCGCGCCGTAGCCGGCCCAGTAATTCGCCGTGACGAGTCTGGTGTGCAGCCGGCCGCTGTCGCGGAAAAACGCGAAGTTGGTCGCGAAATTGAGCGGGTCGAGATAGCGCGCGCGATTGCCGAGGCGATCCCCGGGAATGCGCATCGCATCGAGGCTGAGGATTTCGGCGCTTTCCGGGAGCACGGGCCGCAACTGCTCGACGAGCGGGGCGGCGTCGAAAGCGGCGAGGAAGACGGCGCCCGCATCGGCACGGGCGAGTTCGCTGACCGGCGCGGCCCGATGGCCAAGTACGGTTTCGCCGAGCTTCGCCACATCCTGCACGAAGACGCCGGATATCCCGACCGCGTCGAGCGCGAAGATCTCGTTGAAGGCCGCCGCCGCGCCGCTCGGATCGTAGATCGTCACCGCGCCGCGGCCGGCGAGCGCGCGCACCAGCTCGCGGCCGCGGCGGGCGGCGCAGGGATGCGTCAGCGCCTTGTAGAGCGCGTTGCCGCCGCGGGCATTGTCGAAGGTCTCGATGCGCAACGCCATGCTGAAAGGCCGCTTTGAGGGAGCCCGCCGGAGTGTACGCGCTAGCGCAGCTTGGCGAAACGCCGGAAGAGCCGGGCGGGCGCCGGGCCCCACGCGGTCTCGCCGCGCAATGCCGCGGCGAGGTCGATGCCGGCGCGCGCGAAGGCCCAGGCGGTCGCATGCACCGTCACGACGCCGATGAAGGCGCCCGCCACGATGTCGGAGAGATAATGCTGATCGACGGCGATCCGGCTCGCCGCGACGATCCCCGCCACCAGGATGTAGAACAGCAGATGCCGCGGCCATAGCCACCACAGCGCCGTCATCAGCGCGGCGATCGTCACCGTGTGTCCTGACGGAAACGACCAGTGGTCGGCCCGGAAGGCCAATCCCGTGAAGCCGTAGAGATGTTCGCTGAACAAGAGTTTCGGCCGCGTCCGGCCGACCAGCACCTTCAGCAGATCGACGGCGATGCCGGAGACCGCGACCGCCGCGAAGAGGAAGGCGGGAACGGCGGCGCGCGCCCGCATGGCGCTGGCATGGAAGGCAAAGCGCGGCAGGCTGCCGCCCCAATAGAGGGCAGCGAAGGCGAGCGCGAAGACCGCGAGATAGGGACCGCCGAGGCCGAGATAGCTGGCGAGATCGAACAGGCGGTGAAAATCGGGCCCCTCGCGATGAAAGAACCCGGCGAGTGGCCGGTCGAGATAGGCCATCGAGAGGAGGACGGCGATTGCCGTCGCCGCCGCCCAGAGGAGAAGGCGCAAACCCGCGCTCGGGCGCAGCGGCTGCCATTTTTCAGCCCAGCCGCCCGCCCGCCGGCAGAAATCGAGCAGCCGGGGCGAGGCGAGGATGTCGCGTGCGACGATCGCCTCATGGAGCAGCCACGCGAGGCCGTAGACGACGAGCCCGGCATCGACGACGTCCGACAGGAAATGCCCGCCGGCGGCGATGCGCGCGAGGCCGACAATCGCCCCGAAACCGAGCGCGAGGGCCTGCGCCTGCCGGCGCCGGCGCCCTTCCGGCAGCAGAAGGGCGAAGGCGACGAAGCCGAAGCCGAGCGCCGCGTCGCCCGAGACGAAAGAGCAGTTGCTCGGGCACTGGTCCGCTGGCGGCCCGGCGGGCGTGAACGCCCGCGCACCGCCGAACGCTTCGACCTGCGCCGGCCGGGCGCGGCCCCAATGGTCTTTCAGCACGGTATTGACGATGAGGCCCGGGCCGAGCGCGAAAGCCAGCACGAGAAAGACGAGCGCCTTGCGGTCGAACCGCCACAGCGGCCGCTCGCAGAGAAAGAGCCAGAGCCCCGCGCCGATGACAAAGAGGACGAGGCCGCGGGCGATCCACGGCACCGCCCGGTGCAGCAACAGAACGGGCGCCCAATGCGCCAGCCGAAAGCCCGCGCCCGCGGTATAGAATAGGCCGCTCGTCCACAGATCGATGCCGGGGGCGGCGAGAAAGAGCGCGAGCGAGGCGGCGGCGAGCCCGACATAGACGAGCGGCCCCTTCATGCCGGCTCTCGCGCCGCCAGGCGCTCGAGGACGAGGGCGCGCAACGCCGCCCCGGCGCGCGCCGTATCGTCGGGGATCGGATAGGACCAGGTTTCGAGACGGCCGCGGAACGGGCGGGTGATGCCGGCCTCCCGCAGGCCCTCGTGAAAGCGCGCGAATTTGCCGTCGCCGCCTTCCAATTCGAGGATGTGCACCGGCTTTCCGGTTGCTGCCGCTTCGCTCACCATCGACACCGAATCGGCGGTCGCGAGGATCGCATCGGCAAATGCCAGATAAGCGAAGTACGGGTTGTCGCCGGTGCCGTCCCAGATCGTCGCCGAATGCCCGGCGAGGCGCTCGCGCAACAGCGCGAGGCCCTTTTCGCCGGTGCGCCGCGACGGCGTCACGAGGGCCGAGCCGCCGGTCTCGGCAAGAAGAGCCGCGAGCCCGTCGGCGATTTGCCCGAGCCGCGGCAGCGACAGGCGATAGGCCCGGTTGGCGCCGCCGATCAGCACCGCGACGATCGGCCGGGGCATGCCGCCGAATGCCGGAAAGCGCGCGGCCGCCTCGGCGAGCCGCGCCGGCGTCACGCGATGCACCGCGCCGAGCGTCGCGATGACGCGCGCTCCGCGCAGCCGGTCGTGCTCGGGGACGACCATCAGGTCGAATTCGTCACGGCCGATGCGCGGGTCCTGAACCTGCGCGGCAATCGTCCTGCCATGGCTCGCCCGGCGAACGAGCAGCGCCGGCAGGGCGGCATTGCGGCCGCAGGCGACGACCAGCTCGGGCCAGGGCGGGGCGAGGCCTGCTTCCGTCGGCACGGCATGGCGGGCGAGCAACCACAGCCGCGGCGGCAGCAGGCGCCACGGCAGGCGCACCGAGAGCGGCTTTTCGATGGCCGCGAAGCCCGTCGCCTCGGCGAGCCCCAGGGCCTGCGACCGCATCCCCGGCTTGCCGTCGTGCAGGACCCAGGCGATAGGCTCGCGGCGGATCGGCGCGGCGGCCGCGGGCGGCCCTTTCGTCTCGGCGATCGAGATCATCGGCTTCGTTTACGGAAACCCCGTGCGCACGGCAATAGAGCCCCCAAGCGGCGCACAACTTCACGCAACAAAATTGCGCGGCGGGCGGCCGTTTTCTATGATCGTGCCGGCAGTGGAGGGGAGACGATGCGGCGCTTGCAGCTCGATCGTATCGACCGCCGCATCCTGCGCAACCTGCAGGCGGAGGGGCGGATCACCAATGTCGAGCTGGCCGGGCGGGTCGGCGTGTCGGCGCCGCCGTGCCTGCGCCGCGTGCGGGCGCTCGAAGAGGCGGGCGTGATCCGCGGCTACCACGCCGACATCGCGCCCGAGGCGCTGGGGTACGCGGTCACCGTCTTCGCCCAGGTCGGGCTGGCGAGCCAGGCCGAAGCCGACCTGCAAGCCTTCGAGCGGCTGGTGGCGGCTTGGCCCGAGGTGCGCGAGGCGCACATGCTGGCGGGCGAGACCGACTTCCTGTTGAAGATCGTGGCGCGCGACTGGGACAGCTATCAGCGTTTCCTGTCGGCGAAGCTGACCTCGGCGCCGAACGTCGCACACGTCAAATCGGCGCTGACCCTGCGCGTCTCGAAGCACGAACCCGGCGTGCCGATTGCCGACGTCCCGGCGGCGTAGTGCTCTACGTCTATCTGCTGGCGAGTAAACCCCCGGGCACACTTTATGTCGGGGGTCACCTCCGACCTCGCCAGGCGCGTCTGGGAACACAAGGAAAAGGCGGTGCCGGGGTTCACGGCTCGCTGCGGCGTCGATAAGCTTGTCTGGTGCGAGGCGCCCGATGACGCCGAAGCGGCAATCCGGCGCGAGAAACAGATCAAAGAATGGAAGCGGAGCTGGAAAATAACCTTGATCGAAGAGAACAACCCGCACTGGGTCGATCTTTATCAGTCCTTGCCTATTTAACCTGTCATACCGGCGAAAGCCGGTATCCATGTCTGCCATGGGTCCAGGCTTTCGCCGGGACGACAAAGGAATTTGGGTAGATCGAGCCTCACCCCTCACCGTGCGGCAGCGGGCGGCTCAGCAGGTCGCGGATGCGCTCCACCATGGCGCTCTGGTCGAAGCTCTTCAACAGGTTGATGCGGTTGCGGTTCGGGTCGCCCGCATGCCAGTACTCGTAGATCTCCTGCCGCATGCCGTAGGAGGAGGCGGCCAGTTCGTGCGCGAGCCGGAAGAGCCGCGATTTGTAGGCGACGTCGACCCCCTTGCCGCGCATGTAGCGGTCGAGATGGCGGCGCAGTTCGGGCTGCGCGAGATCGGCTTCGCTCGGCTGCATGATGATGCCGGAGCCGCAGATCTCGCGCAAAAGCTCGGTCATGCGGCGCGACACCGAGGTGAACCAGATGTGCAGGTCGCGCGCCGGCCCGAGCGTCCATTGCCCGCTCGGGGTCGGCCCCGCCTCGTGTTCGACGCCGTTCATCGCGTGCCGCCACACCTCGCAATAGGTCGCCATCTCGCCCAATTTGGCGGCGACCTCGCGGAACTCGATGACGCCGATCGCCTCGGCGACCATCGTCGCGACGGCCGTCATCAGGCGCATGCGCACCTCGACCCGGCACAGATTGGCCCAGCCGAGGAAGTTGAAATTGACGCCCGAGCCGTCGGCCCCGAGCATCTTCACCATCGGCGTCGAATCGTAGAGCATGAAGAGCCGCTCCCACGGGACGAGCACGCGGTCGAAGAACAGCATGCAGTCCTGCTCGTCGAGCATCTGGAGCGGGTGGCCCCATGAGCCCAGCCAGCGCGACACCGGCTCGCGCGCCAGGATCTTGAGGCCCGGGCTCGCCACGGGGATCGAGAAGGCGAGAACCGTCTTCGGGTCGCTGCGCCGGGCGAAGGTCGCCGAGAGCGAGACGTAGCATTCCTGCGCGTGCGCGGCGGCCGTGGAGAGCTGCTTGCCGCCGGTGACGACGACGCCGTCCTTCGTCTCCTCGACGACGTGCAGCGCCACCTCGGTATCTTCCTGCGCCGCGCGCGGCTCGTTCTGCGGCTGCGCGCTGCGGTCGACCTGCGGGTCGCCGAGCGCATGCGTCAGAAACAGGTCGTTCGCCTTGCAATGGCGGTAATAGTTTTCGAGGTTCTCGGCGAAATCGCATTTCGGGTGGCGGGCGGCGGCGAACGCCTCCTTCAGGTGCAGCGCCGAGATGATGTAGGGCGCGAGGATGTCGGGGCTGCGCCCCAATTGGCCCCAGGTCAACTCGTTCCACAATTCGCTGTTGCGGCGCTTTTTCCTCAGATCCTCGGCCGAGCGCGGAAACAGCCAGCTGACGCCGATGCGCTCGCCCGTATCGGGGTCGAGGCAGGTCATCTCGTCGCGGTACCGCCCGTTCTGCAGGTCGTAGACCCGCGCCAGCTCGCCGATCATGTCGGCGAAGGCCGGGTGGCTCGTCACATCGGCGACGCGCTCGCCGTCGATCCACACCTCGCGGCCGTCGCGCAGGCTTTCGATATACCGCGCGCCGGTCATCGGGCCGGGCGCGTTGCCGGGGGGTGCCGCCATCTCGAGGCCGCCGTTGCCGGGCCGAGCGTTCAGAGGAAGATCTTGATCACGATCGAGACGGAGGCTGCGAGATTGATGCCGAGCATCCATTTTATCGCGGTCATATCCGTCTTCAGAATGGCGAGGTCCGTGTCGATCTTGGCGAAGCGGTTCTCGTAGGCGGCCAATTCCTCGGCGGCGGCGACGGGCTTTTCTTCCGGCGCGCCGGCGGCGACGAGAGCCTCGTACGTCTTCGCGAGCATGACAGCCATGGAAAAGAGCCTCCTCGTTCAGTCGCGATAGGTTGGGCGTTCGCGGCGAGTTTGGCAACTTTCGCGACGCGGCCGGTCTCACGCCGCCCGCGCGGCGCGGCGCAAGGCCTGCGGCGGCTGCCCGAAGGCGCGGATGAAGGCGCGGCGCATCCGCTCCGGGTCGCCGAAGCCCGTCCTCGCCGCCACCCGGTCGATCGGCTCGCGGCCCGCCTCGATCTCGGCGCGCGCCGCCTCGAGGCGCAGCCGCTCGACGGCTTTCGCGGGGGTCGTGCCGGTCTCGGCGGCAAAGGCGCGGGCGAAGTTGCGTGGGCTCATCGCGGCGCGCTCGGCGAGCCGCTCGACCGGCAAGTCCTCGTCGAGCCGCTCGCGCATCCAGCCGAGAAGCGGCGCGAAGCGGCCGGCCGGCCGGCCGAGTTCGATGAGGGCCGAGAATTGCGACTGGCCGCCCGGCCGCCGGTGATAGACGACGAGCAGCTGCGCGGCGCGCTTCGCCGCCGCCTCGCCGAGATCCTCGGCGACGAGCGCCAGCGCGAGGTCGATGCCGGCGGTGATGCCGGCCGAGGTCCAGAATTTGCTGTCGCGCACGAAGATGCGGTCGGGCTCGACCCGCACCTGCGGATAGCGGCGCGCGAAGAGCCCGGCGCGCTGCCAGTGCGTCGTCGCGTGCCGGCCGTCGAGAAGGCCGGCGGCGGCGAGCAGAAAGGCGCCGGTGCACACGCTCGCGACGCGCCGGGTCGCGGGCGCGACCGCTTTCAGCCAGGCGAGCGTTTCCCGGCAGGGTCCCGTCTCGCGCGCCCCCGGCCCGCCGGCGACGATCAGCGTGTCGAGCGCGGCGGCATCCGCGTATTTCTCGGCGAGAAGCGCCACGCCGGAGGAGCTCCTGACCGGCCCTGCCTCGCGCGCCAGGGTGCGCAGCCGGTAGGCGGGCGGCATGCTCCCGCGCGACGCCATCTCGAAGGCGGCGACCGGCCCCGCCGCGTCGAGTAATTGAAAATCGGGAAAGACAAGGATGCCGATCGTGCGCGTCATGGCGGAAATCGAGGAATCTATGACATTTCAGCCGGACCCTATCCCTGGCAGAATGCCGCGTCAACGAGAAGGAGCCGCCCCATGGCCGCTGAGCCCACGACGATCGTCTTCGCCCTCTTCCCGGGGGTCACGCAGCTCGACTTCACCGGGCCGCATATCGTCTTCTCGCGCCTGCCCGGCGCCGAGGTCATCCTCGCGAGCCGGCAGGGCGGCGCGATCGAGACGGACGGCATCGTTTTCGCCGGGCTGCGCCGGCTCGCCGACATCGCGCATTGCGACGTCGTCTGCGTGCCGGGCGGGCTCGGCGCCACCGACAACGCGATCGCCGACCCGGAATTCTTGCGCGAGTTGCGCCGCCTCGCCGACGGCGCCCGGTTCGTCACGAGCGTGTGCACCGGCTCGCTGGTGCTCGGCGCGGCGGGGCTGCTCAAGGGCCGGCGCGCCGCCTGCCATTGGGCCTGGCGCGAGCTGCTCGAACCCTTCGGCGCGATCCCGGACGGGGGCCGCGTCGTCCGCGACGGCAATGTCGTGACGGGCGGCGGCGTCACCGCCGGCATCGATTTCGCGCTGGTGCTGGTCGCCGAATTGGCCGGCCCCGAGGTCGCGCAGGCGATCCAGCTCGGCATCGAATACGCCCCGGCGCCGCCCTTCGCGGCGGGCTCGCCCGAGACCGCGCCCTCTGCGATCCTCGCGCGGGTACAGGCGCGCAACGCCGAGGTGGTGCCGCGCCGCCGCGCCGCCGTCGAAGCCGCCGCCGCGCGGTTGCTGCTGAGCTAGGAATCGCCCCTCACCCGAAATCGACGGTGACGATCTCGTAGGATTTGGCGCCGCGCGGCGTCGTCACTTCGACGCTGTCGCCGGTCCCCTTGCCGATCAGCGCCCGCGCCAGGGGCGAGGTCACCGAAAGCCGGCCGTTGCCGACATCGGCCTCGTCCTCGCCGACGATCTGGAAGGTCTGCTCCTGGTCGGTCTCCTCATCGGCGAGGGTCACCCTGGCGCCGAACTTGATGATCGAGCCCGACAGTTTCGAGACGTCGATGACCTCGGCGCGGGCGACCTTGTCTTCCAGCTCCATCAGGCGCCCCTCGATGAAGCTCTGGCGGTCGCGGGCGGCGTGGTATTCGGCGTTTTCCGACAGATCGCCGTGCGTGCGCGCCTCGGCGATGGCGCGGATGATGGCCGGCCGGTCGACCGACTTCAGCCGCTTCAGCTCCTCGCGGAGCCGGTTGTAGCCTTCCTCGGTCATCGGGATCTTGTTCATCGGGCGCGAGTCACGATAGCGAAAACGGCGCCGGACGCCGCCGCGGAACCATCAAAAGTAGGACTGTAGCGGGGCGACTTCAAGGCTCCCGGCTTTGAGCGCGGCGATCGCCTGCACCGCCGCGCGGGCGCCGGCGACCGTCGTGTAATAGGGGATGTCGTGGGTCAATGCGGTGCGCCGCAGGCTGAAGCTGTCGGCGATCGCCTGGGTCCCCTCGGTCGTGTTGAAGACGAGCTGCACGCCGCCCGAGAGCATATGGTCGACGATGTGCGGGCGGCCCTCGCGCACCTTGTTGACGGCGGCGACCGGCAAGCCCTCGGCGGCGAGGCAGGCCGCGGTGCCGCTCGTCGCGACGAGCGCGAAGCCCATCTCGACGAGCCGCCGGCAGGGCTCGACGAGCGCCCTCTTGTCGCCGTCGCGCACCGAGACGAAGACCGCGCCCGCGAGCGGCAGGTCGGTGCCGCAGCCCAATTGCGACTTCGCGAAGGCGCGGCCGAAATCGGCGTCGATGCCCATGACTTCGCCCGTCGATTTCATCTCCGGCCCGAGGATCAGATCGACGCCGGGGAAGCGCGCGAACGGGAAGACCGCCTCCTTGACCGCGACGTGGCTCGAGCGCGGGCGCGGCCGGGGGCCGAGATCGCGCAACCTTTCCCCGGCCATCACGCGGGCGGCGAGCTTGGCGATCGGCACTCCCGTCGCCTTGGCGACGAAAGGCACGGTGCGGGAAGCGCGCGGGTTGACCTCGAGCACGTAGATGTCGCCGTCCTTGACCGCGAACTGCACGTTCATCAGCCCGACGACGTCGAGGGCGCGGGCGAGCGCCTTCGTCTGCCGCTCGATCTCGGCGATCGTCGATTGCGCGAGGCTGTAGGGCGGCAGCGAGCAGGCGCTGTCGCCGGAATGGATGCCGGCCTCCTCGATGTGTTCCATGATGCCGGCGACAAAGACCTCGCTGCCGTCGGCGACGGCGTCGACATCGACCTCGATCGCATTCTGCAGATAGCG
>DASYYD010000418.1:0-19719 GCA_035934195.1 Allostellaceae bacterium
GATCGCCCTGGAGCGGCACGGGCTGCGCCCGGGCGCGGGCGAGGTCCTGGTCACCGGCGCCGCGGGTGGGGTCGGCAGCGTCGCGGTGGCGCTGCTTTCGGCGCTCGGGCATCGGGTCATCGCCGCGACCGGCCGGCCTGAGCAGCGCGCGTACTTGATGGCGCTCGGCGCCGCCGATCTGATCGAGCGCGCCGCCCTCGCCGCAACGCCGGCGCGGCCGCTCGACAGCGAGCGCTGGGCCGGCGCCATCGACGCCGTCGGCGGCGCTACCTTGGCGACGATCCTCACCCAGCTCAAATACCGCGCCAGCGTCGCCGCCTGCGGCCTTGCCGGCGGCAGCGACCTGCCGGCGAGCGTCATTCCGTTCCTCTTGCGCGGCGTCAACCTCATCGGCATCGATTCGGTGATGTGCCCCGCGCCCGAGCGGGTCGAGGCTTGGGCCCGCCTGGCGCGCGACCTGCCACCGGGCCGCGTCGAACGTATGACCCGCACCGTGCCGCTCTCCGAGGTGGCGGCGCTCGCGCCGCAAATCCTGAAGGGCGGGGTACGCGGCCGGATCGTCGTCGATCTCTCAAGTTGAGGAGCGGAATTTGTCGCCGCGGCCGTCGTTAAAAGGACGAACGGCTTGGATTGCGAAGCCCAAAGAAGCGGCGGCGATGAAGGGCGGTTCCGAAGGCGGCGATATTCCGGGTCCGGTGCGGCGAGGCCAGATAGTGCAGCGCGTCATCGTCGACGGCTGGACGACCAGGGAAGCCGCCGGCGCGTTCGGCCTCGACGAGCGCCTCGTCGTCCGCTGGGTCGCCGCTTACCGCCGCTGCGGCATGGCGAGCCTGCGTGAGGATGCGAGCGGGCTGTATTTGCGGCAGAGGCTCGCTTTCTACTTTCGAACCATTTGTCGCGGGGTCGCGCAATGGTTGGGCACACCCTCGGCCGCGCCGCCGGCGACCCTGAGCCCGCTGCGGCGGAGCCACGACGATCGCCGCTGACCCATCCGGTTTCTCTGCGCGGCAAGCCGGATTATCGCGTAGATACATCCGGTGGATCCAAGCTTCCCGCGCCCGGTCGTCGCTTCGGACGCCTTGCCCGCCGCCCTGGAGGCCGGCAGCACGGTTCGCGAGCTTGCCTTGGGCGAGCTGTTGTTCCGGCAAGGCGACCGCGCTGCTGCGATCTACCGGGTCGAAAGCGGCCGGCTTCGCCTCATCCGCCGCACCGTCGACGACCATCTGGTGATCCTCCATACGGCGCGCCGCGGCGAGTTCTTCGCGGAAGCCGCTCTCTTTGCCGATGCTTATCACTGCGACGCGGTCGCCGCCGCGCCGTCGCGCGTTCGGGTTTATCCAAAGGCACAGGTGATGGAAGCGCTCCGCTCCGATCCGACGCTCGCCGAGGCCTTCATGGCGCGGCTCGCCCGTCAGCTGCAGGAACTGCGCGCCCGCATGGAGTTGCGCAACATTCGTTCGGCACGCGAGCGCCTTTTGCAGTACCTGCGCCTCAATGCCCGCATCGATGGCAGCATCGCGATCGAGGGTCGGCTGCAAGACATCGCGGCGGAAATAGGCATGACCCGCGAGGCGCTCTACCGTACGCTCGCGGCCCTCGAAGCCGAAGGATTTCTGACCCGCTCCGAGAGTGAGATCCGGCTCGATAAATCGCACCGCCTATGATCTGGATCATGCGGGGTGGCGGCAATAGCGGGATAGGGTGGGCGGCGATCAACTTCGCGATGGGGTTTTCGATGCGTTCCACCCGTAGGCTTCTTACCATGGCCGGCGTGCTCGCGGTCGCGACGGCGGGCGTCGCACTCGCCCAGACCGCGCCCGCTCAGCAGCAAATGGGGCCCGGTCAAATGCCGGGGATGACGATGCCGTCGGGGCAACACCCGATGGCACCGGGCCAGATGCAAGAAATGATGCGCCGGCATCAGGGCATGATGCCAATGGCTGGTATGCAGGAGGCGTCGATGACGCCGACATCGCCCGGCCAGGACGCCTTCGGGGCGATCCAGGAAGTCGTGCGCATGCTGAAAGCCGATCCCAAGACCGACTGGTCGAAGGTCAACCTCGAGGCGTTGCGCCGGCATCTCATCGACATGAACGAGGTGACGCTGAAAGCCGCTGCGGCGGCCGAACCTATTCCCGGCGGCATCCGGGTCGCGGTCACCGGCACCGGCCGCACGATCGCCGCCATCAAGCGGATGGTCCCCGACCAGGCGGCGATGATCGAGGAAGCTCACCCACAGGGCTGGAGCGCCAAGACCCAGTCGCTGCCGAACGGCGTCATCCTCACCGTCACCGCCGGCGAACCGAAACAGGTCGAGATCATCCGCGGCCTCGGCTTCATCGGCGTGATGGCGAGCGGCAATTATCATCAGGTGCACCACCTCGCGATGGCGAAGGGCGAGTTCATGCACATGCATTGAGACGAGCACCTTTGTCCCCGATCGGCGCTGGAAACTCACGCCGGTTCGCGGCATAATTTGCCGCGAACGGGCATCCTCGCCTTTTGCGCGGGTGTTCGCTCGGGGGTGGGGGAATGCGGGAGATCGTCCTCCGGCGGCGCAGTGTGCTGCGTCTCGCCGCGGTTGCCGTTGCGTTGGCCGCGGGCGAGGCGGTGCGGGCGCGGCCGCTGCGCCGCAAATACCTCGCCATCGTGCGCCCGACCGTGGCGCTCGATGCCGGGCACGGCGGCAACGATCCCGGCGCCATCGCCCCGGACGGCGTCTACGAAAAGACGATCACCCTTGCCGCGGCGCGCGTCCTGGCGCGGCAACTCTCGCTGACCCGGCGCTACCGCGTCGTGATGACACGCTACCGTGACGAATTCGTGCCACTGGCCGGGCGGGTCGCGCGCGCCCGCGCGCAGCACGCCGACGTGTTCCTGTCGCTGCATGCCGATGCGCTGCCTGAGGCCGCGATGCGCGGCGCCTCGGTCTTCACGCTCTCGGCCGAAGCCTCGGACCGGGAAGCCGCGATGCTCGCCAAGAGCGAAAACGACGGCGAGCTGATCGGGCTCGGGCTGCCGCGCGAGCCGCGCGAGGTCGGCAACGTGCTCTTGGACCTCGCGCGACGCGAGAACGCCAACCGCTCGATCGTGCTGGCGCACAAGGTGCTCGACGCGCTGCAGCGGCAGGTGGTGCTGCTCGACCATCCGCTGCGCTCGGCCGGCTTCGTCGTGCTGGGCGCGCCCGACATCCCCTCCGTACTCGTCGAACTGGGCTGCCTGTCGAACCCCGGGGAAGAGCATCTCTTGCAGCAGCCGCGCTACCAGCGGCGCCTCGCCGAGGCGCTGGTGCGCGGGGTCGAGAATTATTTTGCCTTCCGCGCCGCGGTGTAGCTTCTTGTTCGGGGCGCTCCTCTTTTCGCCGCGTTGCTGGCATAGTTCGAAGGCCGCGATCGCGGCCTTTCGGGGGTGGCCATGTTGGTGTTTCGCCAGCTCTTCGACGCGCAGTCCTCGACCTACACCTATCTGCTCGGCGATCCGCACAGCGGCGCGGCGGTCGTCATCGATCCCGTCTTCGAGCAGATCCGGCGCGACCGGGCGCTGATCGACGAACTCGGCCTCAAACTCCAATACGTCCTCGAAACCCATGTGCATGCCGACCATGTGACGGGCGCCTGGCTCCTGAAGGCGTCAACCGGCTGCCGCATCGCGCTTTCCGCCGCGGGCGGCGCCGAGGGCGCGGACCGCTATCTCGTGCACGACGACATCGTTTCCTTCGGCACGCGAAATCTGCAGGTGCGCGCGACGCCGGGGCACACCTCCGGCTGCCTCACCTATGTCCTCGACGACCGCAGCATGGCCTTCACCGGCGATTGCCTGATGGTGCGCGGCAGCGGCCGCACCGACTTCCAGCAGGGCGACCCGCATGCGATGTACCGCTCGGTGCGCGACCAGCTCTTCAGCTTGCCCGATTCGTGCCTCCTCTATCCCGCGCACGATTATCGCGGCCTTCTCGTGACGAGCGTGCGCGAAGAGCGGCTCTTCAACCCGCGCCTCGGCGGCGAGATCGGCGAGAGCGACTTCGTCGGCTACATGAAGAATCTGCGCCTCGCGCATCCAAAGCAGATCGATGTCGCGGTGCCGGCGAACCTCAAATGCGGCCGCCCCGAGGGCGAGCGCGCCGCCCTTGCCGATCCGAATTGGGCGCCGCTGCGCTACACTTTCGCCGGCATCTGGGAGATCGATCCGCTCACCCTCGAAGAACACGCCGAAGGGGTGCAGATCCTCGATGTGCGCGAGCCGGAGGAATTCGATGGGCCGCTCGGCCACATCCGCGGCGCCATCCTGATCCCGCTCGGGGCGCTCGCCGAGCGAGCGAAGGAGCTGTCCGGCGACCGGCCGATCGTCGCGCTGTGCCGCGCCGGCAGCCGTTCGGCGCAGGCGACGGTGATCTTGCGCCAGGCCGGCTTCAACGACGTGGCCAATTTGAACGGCGGCATGCTGCGCTGGCGCGCCGAGGGCCACCCCGTCGTCGGCGGCAGCGTTTGAGGAGGGTTCTGCCGGTCGCCAGTGCAGCATGTATGTGTCCCGGCACGACGTGGCGGCGTCTGTTCCCGCCTCGACGCTTGGCTTTCCCGTTTCTGCCGAAGTCGTGCGGCCAGTGCGGCGCTAGAATCTCTGACCGAGAGCGTGCGAAGGTATCGAAAATATGGGCCGCAGGCCCGGCATCGCGTCCTTCGAGACGGCGCTACGCGCCTCCTCGGGATGACGTACTTCGTTGATGGCATTAAGAAAAGCCGTCATCCTGAGGAGCGCCCGGAGGGCGCGTCTCGAAGGACGCGCGGCGCCGATCCCGGCCGCCCGGGAAAAGATTCACATTCTCTGAGCCCGACATCGCAACATTTTGCGCCGAGAATCCCCGTGCTAAGCTCGCCGCCAGCAAGGCGCACAGACGTCCGAGGAAAGGAAATGCCATGACCTACGACCTGTTGATCCGCAACGGCCGCATCGTCGACGGCTCGGGCATGCCGGCGTTCCGCGGCGACGTCGCGGTGAAGGGCGGCAAAATCGCCGAATTGGGCAGGCTGTCGGGGCCGGCGGACAAAGTCATCGATGCGCAGGGTCAGGCGGTCGCGCCCGGCTTCATCGACAATCATTGCCATTACGACGCGCAGGTCACCTGGGACCCGCTTTGCTCCTATTCCTGCGACCACGGCGCCACGACCGTCATCTTCGGCAATTGCTCGCTCGCGCTCGCGCCGGTGCGCCCCGGCACCGAGAAGCGCGTCGCCGAGTTTCTCTCCTATGTCGAGGCGATCCCGGTCGAGGTCCTCGACACGGTCGAGTTCGATTGGGAGACGATCCCGCAATACATGGAAAAGCTCGACCGCTGCCTCGGCGTCAACGTCGGCAATCTGATCGGCCATTCGGCGGTGCGCTATTACGTCATGGGCGATGATTGCCAGAAGCGCGCGGCGAGCGAAGACGAGCTGAAGGCGATGCAGGCGGTCGTGCGGGACGGCATGGAAGCCGGGGCGCTAGGGCTCTCGGTGTCGCGCAACCGCGGCCACTACGACCCGCAGGGCGTGCACATTCCGGCCTTGTGGGCCGACGAGCAGGAGATCTTTGCGCTCGGCGACGTATTGCGCGAGCTCGGCACCGGCATGATCCAGTCGGGCGGCGGGCGCGCCGCCGAGATGAAGGACGGGTTGATGAGCCGGCTCTCCGAAGCCACAGGGCGCACCGTCGTCTACAACAATCTCGGGCAGACGGTGCGCGAGCCCGATCTGTGGAAAAAGCACATGGCGCGGCTGGAAGAGACCGCGCGCGCCGGCATCCGCGCCTATCCGCTGTGCAGCCCGAACCGCGTCACGCAGAGCTTCACGATGAAGAATTGCCAGGTGTTCCGCGGCGCGCCGACCTGGCACCCGATTCTGCTCGCCTCGGATGCGGAGAAATTGCGGGCCTATGCCGACCCCGTGGTCCGGCAGAAGCTGCACGAGGAAGTGGTCGAGCACCGCGTCACCGTCCCCGCCGCCGGCTATTCGCGCAGCTGGTGGGATTACATGTGGGTCGAGGAACCGGCGCTTACCAAGAACAAGGGGCTCAAAAGCAAGACGATCGGCGCGATCGCGAAGGAGCAGACCAAGCGCGTCATCGACGCCTTTCTCGACCTCGTCGTCGAAGAGAGGCTCGAGACAATTTTCATGCAGGCCGAGAACAACGTCGATGACGAGGCGATGGCGAAGATCCTCACCCATCCGAACGCCATCGTCGGCCTCTCGGACGGCGGCGCGCATGTGCAGTTCCACGGCGGCTACGGCTATTCGACGCGGCTTTTGTCGGAATGGGTGCGCGAGAAGCAGGTGATGTCGCTGGAACAGGCCGTGCGGCGCCTGACTTTCGACTCGGCCTCCGCCTTCGGGCTCTATGACCGCGGCCTGTTGCGCCCAGGCATGGCGGCCGACATCGTGATCTTCGATCCCGAGACGGTGCGCCCGCTGCCGGAAAGCATCGTGCACGATTTCCCGGCCGGCGGCTGGCGGTTCAAGGAGCCGGCGGCCGGCATCGCCGCGACGATCGTCAACGGCGAAGTCCTGCTCGAAGACGGCAAGCATACCGGCGCATTGCCGGGCCGCGTCTTGCGCAACAGCCGCCACCGGATGAACGGCGTCGAAAAATAAACGAACCCGTCGTTCCGGGACGGCCCGTCAGGGCCGGACCCGGAACCCATGCACACCGGCCGCTGGAAAATAGGTTCCGGGCTCGCCGCCATGCGGCGCCCCGGAACGAGACGATGGGCTTTGCGGGGGCTTCATCGGCCCGCGTTCGTGCTACGATGCGGCTCCGCCATGGCTTTGTTGCGAGGCCGCGCCCGTGAAGCCCGCTCGTTTCGACTATCATTGCCCCGCCTCGGTCGACGAGGCGATCGCCGTGCTCGCCCGCTACGGCGGCGAGGCGCGCGTCCTCGCCGGCGGCCAGAGCCTCGTACCCATGATGAACTTCCGCATCGCCACGCCGGCCGCGCTCGTCGACATCAACCGCATCCCCTCGTTGGCCCACATCACCGTCGAGGGCGACACGGTGCGGGTGGGCGCGATGACGCGCCAGCGGGTGATCGAATCCTCGCCCGTCATCAAGGAAAAGCTGCCGCTGCTCGCCGAGGCGATCAAGCTCGTCGGCCATTTGCCGACCCGCTCGCGCGGCACGGTCGGCGGCTCGATCGCGCATGCCGACCCCGCCGCCGAGATCCCGATGGTGCTGCTGGCGCTCGACGGCGAGGTCGTCGCCAAGGGTCCGAAGGGCGAGCGGCGCATCGCGGCGCGCGATCTCTTCCAGGATGCGCTGACGACGAGCCTCGCCGCGGACGAGGTGCTGACCGAGGTGCGCTTTCCCGCGATGCCGGCGAATGCCGGCTGCGCGATCGAGGAATTCTCGCGCCGTCACGGCGATTTCGCGCTTGCCGCGATCGCCGCGGTGATCGTGCGCGACGGCGACAAATGCAAGAGCGCCCGGCTCGCCATGGCGGGCGTCGAGCCGGCCCCGCAGCGCCTCGGCGCGGCCGAGGCCATCCTGCAAGAAAAAGGGCTCGGCGAAGAGGCGATAGCCGCGGCGGCGGCGAAGGCGGCCGAAGGCGTCGAGCCGCTGTCGGACCACCATGCCTCCGCCGACTACCGCCGGCACCTGTCGCGCGTGTTGCTCGAGCGGGCCGTCAAGCGGGCTGCCCGCGCGCGGTTCTGAGGAGAGGGCGATGTCGGAAGTCGAAATCCGCCTCACCGTCAACGGCAAGCCCTATGCCGGGCGCTGCGAGCCGCGCAAGCTGCTCGTCGATTTCCTGCGCGAGGACCTGGGGCTCACCGGCACGCATATCGGCTGCGAGCACGGCATCTGCGGCGCCTGCACGATACTTGTGGGCGGCGAGGCGGCGCGTTCGTGCCTCATGTTCGCGGTGCAGGCCGAGGGCGCCGACCTCGTGACGGTCGAGGGGCTCGCCAAGGAAGATGGCGAGCTCAACCCGCTGCAGCAGGCGTTCCACCAGCACCACGCGCTGCAATGCGGCTTCTGCACCCCGGGCATGCTGATCGCCGCCACCGATTTTCTGCGCTCGAACCCGAGGCCGAGCCGGGACGAAATCCGCGAGGGGTTGTCGGCGGTGCTGTGCCGCTGCACCGGGTATCGCAACATCGTCGATGCGGTCGAAGCGGCGGCTGCGGCGGCGCCCGCGGCGAAAACGTGAGCGGCGCCGCGGCCTCCTGGGTCGGCCGCTCGCTGTTGCGGCGCGAGGACGAGCGGCTCCTGAAGGGCCAAGGCGCCTTCGTCGCTGATTTCGTCCTTCCCGGCATGCTGCATGCCGCGTTTCTCCGGAGCCCCGTCGCGCATGCCAGGATCCGCGCGGTCGATCTGGCGCGGGCGAAAGCGGCGCCCGGCGTCGCCTTCGTGATGAGCGGGGTCGAACTCGCCCGCCGTGTGCCGCCCGTGCCCGACAGCCAGCTCGTGCTGCCGCGGAAATGGACGACGCAGGTCCAGCATTCCTTCCGCAACCCGCGCCAGCCGCTGCTCGCGCACGACAAATTGCGGCATGTCGGCGAGGCCGTCGCGGTCGTCGTCGCCGACAGCCGCTATGCCGCCGAGGACGCGGCCGAACTGATCCGGCTCGACCTCGAACCCTTGGCCCCGGTCGTCGATCCCGAGGCGGCATTGCGCCCCGGCGCGCCGATCCTGCACGAGCAGTTCGACACCAATCTGATCGGCAGCTTCCGCATCGAGAAGGGCGCTGTCGAAGAGGCGCTCGCCGCCGCGCCGAAGCGCCTCCAACGCCGCTTCTACACGCACCGCTACAGCGCGGTGCCGATGGAATGCCGCGGCGTCGCCGCCTCCTTCGACCCGCGCACGCAGACGATGACGATCTGGTCGGCGACGCAGGTGGTGCATTGGCTGCGCCGCGAAGCCGCGGGCATCCTGGGCCTCCCCGAATCTCGGGTGCGCGCGTTGGCGCTCGATGTCGGCGGCGGCTTCGGCGGCAAGGGGCACGTCTATCCCGAGGATCTCTTGATCGCCTTCCTCGCGCGCGAGATCGGCCGGCCGGTTCGGTGGCTCGAAGACCGGCACGAGCACCTTCTCGCTGCGACGCATTCTCGCGACCAGTTGCACGATGTCGCCGTCGGCTTCGACGGCGAGGGCCGCATCCTCGGCTTCCGCGACGATTTCATCCTCGATTGCGGCGCCTGGAACCCGATCGGCGCCGGCATCGCCTACAACACCGCCGTGCATCTGCCGGGGCCCTACAAGATCCCGAATTTCGCGGCATCAGCCCGCATCGCCACGACCAACAAGGCGCCGAACTCGGCCTATCGCGGCGCCGGCCGCCCCGAGGCCGCCTTCGCGATGGAACGGGCGATCGATCTCATCGCCCGCGAATGCGCGCTCGAGCCGGCCGAGGTGCGCCGGCGCAACATGGTCGCGACCGCCGAGATGCCGTACTCGGTCGGGCTCGCCTACCGCGACGGCGAGCCGATCGTTTACGACAGCGGCGACTACCCGGCGGCGCTCGAACAGGCGCTCGCCGCCGTCGGCGGTCTTGCCGGCTTTCGCGACCGCCAGCGGCGGGCGCGCGGCGAAGGCCGCTCACTCGGGCTCGGCATCGCCGCCTATGTCGAGGGGACGGGCGTCGGCCCCTTCGAGGGCGCGACCGTGCGCATCGACCCCTCCGGCAAGATCTATCTCGCCTCCGGCGCCGCGCCGCAGGGGCAGGGGATGGAGACGATCTTCGCCCAGATACTCGCCGACGAATGGAGCGTCGTGCCGGACGACGTCGTGCTGTCGCTCGCCGACACGGCGGCGATCGCCGACGGCCTCGGCACGATCGCCAGCCGCACCACGGTCTGTCTCTCGGCCGCGCTCCACCATGCGAGCCGGCGCCTCAAGGACAAGGTGTTCCAGATCGCCGCGCATCTGCTCGAATGCGCGCCGGCCGATCTCGAATTGCGTGAGGGCGGCGTCGGCATCGCCGGGGTGCCGGGGGGCGAACTGAGCCTGAAACGCCTCGCCGCGGCGGCGAAGCCGGGCTGGGACAACGGCCGCCCCCCGGGGGTCGAGGCCGGGCTCGAAGAGACCTGTTATTGGGAGCCGCCGACCGTCACCTGGAGCTATGCCGTGCACGTCGCGGTCGTCGAGGTCGATCGCGGGCTCGGGCATGTGCGGCTCGAGGATTATGCGATCGCCCATGATTGCGGCACCGTCGTCAACCCGCTCCTTGTCGAAGGGCAGGTGCGCGGCGGCGTCGCGCAGGGGATCGGCGGCGCGCTCCTCGAAGAGTTCGCCTACGACGGCGAAGGCCAGCTCCTCACCGGCTCGCTCGCCGACTATCTGCTGCCGACCGCGACTGACGTGCCGGACATCGCGATCGTGCATCTGCATTCGCCCTCGCCCTTGAACCCGCTCGGCGTCAAGGGCGTCGGCGAGGGCGGCGCCGTCGCGCCGCCGGCGGCGATCGCCAATGCGGTCTGCGACGCGCTCGGCGTCGAGATCAACGAGACGCCGGTGAAGCCCGAGACGCTCGCGGCACTGCCGCGGGCGAACTGACGGCACTCGAACCCGCCAGCCCCCTCGGCGATCATCACGGCGATTGTTGGCGCTGTCCTGGGACTGCACCCGAATTGTTGGCGTCCTGGACAAATACGGCGATTGCAGCTATTGCCGATTGAATGAACCGCTCTTCTTCGACTGTCGCGACCGATCTTCGGTAGCACACGCGATTGACTTACGTTGTCAGGGAAGGACGCAAAGATGCCGAAGTCCCGAACACGATCCAAAAGCAACGCTGCGCTACTCGAAACGTCGGGTTTTGCTGACGAACAGTTATCGGAATACGAGATCTTGGATCCTATACAGGACGCATCGGGATTTGCAAATGAACCGCCGCCGAAATACGATTTCTCGGCAGATTACTACAGCCACAATGTTCCGATGTATGAAAAGTATTTGAGGCGATTGGCAGGAAAGCCATGCCGGTTGCTGGAGATTGGCTCGTTTGAAGGGGCTTCGACCGTTTGGCTGCTAGACAACATTGCCACTCACAAGGATTCGTTTATCGATACCATAGATGTCTGGGAACAACCGAAGTTGAAACCAAATTTGATTGCCAGCGGCCACCAGGACAGAGTAAAATTTCATCTCGGAAGATCGGTCGACATATTGCGCACGCTGCCGTTGAACGCCTACGACTTCGCGATAATCGACGGGTCGCACTGGACGATGAATGTGCTTGAAGACATGGTCCATGCCTACCGCCATTTAAAAATCGGCGGGATCATGGAATCCGATGACTATTTGTGGGACGATCCGGAATGGAATCAGGAAGGCGCGCCGAAAGCGGCCATCGACGCCTTCCTGTCGATCTATGCCTCGAAGATCAAGGTCCTTCGCAAGGATGGGCTGGTCTGGATCAGGAAGATCGCCGACCCGATGTGGGACCTGTGAGGTTTGAGATTTGCCTCAGGCGGCGGTAAACGCGATCTCCTGCGCGCCCCGCCAAAGGACGAGCCGGCCGAGTTCGGCCAAACTCTCGCCGCCCCCGACGATCGTCATGAAGTGATTGCCGGCGAGCTGCCCGGCCTTGCTGGCGAAGCGGCAGGCGCCATAGGCCAGCAATAATTCGGTTTCGCTGACGCCGCCCGGGTAGAGCAGCACGCCGCCGGGCGGCGGGTAGCTCGTCGCGTTCTCGTAAGATACGCCGAGATCGAGGCTGCCGAGCGGTATCCAGCAGGCTTCGCCGCTCCAGCGCACGTGAATGAGGCGTGCCCGGTAGGGCAGCATTCCCTCGAAAGCGGCGCAGGTGTGCGGCGCCGCCTGGCGCTCCAGCCGCGCGGTGAAGGCGAACGCACCCGCCCTTATCCCGATCTCCGGCATCTCACCCCCGTTCGCGCAGTTTGAAGCGCTGGATCTTGCCGGTCGCGGTCTTCGGCAATTCGTCCAAAAATTCGACCCAGCGCGGGCATTTGAAGGCCGGCAGCCGCTCCTTCGCATGGGCGATCACCGCGCCGGCGAGAGCGGTCCCGCCGGCAGTGCCCGGCCTCGGCACGACAAAGGCCTTGGCCTTGACGAGTCCGTCCGCGTCCGCCGCCCCGACGATGGCGGCTTCGAGCACCCCCTCGTGCTCCAAAAGGACCGCTTCGACCTCGGCCGGCGAGACGTACTGGCCGCTGACCTTCAGCATGTCGTCGCTGCGCCCGCAATAGACGTAGTAGCCGTCGGCATCCTCGAAATATTTGTCGCCGGTGCGGGTCCATTCGCCGACAAAGGTCATGCGGCTGCGCTCGCGGTTGTTCCAATAGAGCTGCGCGCCGGAGGGGCCGCTGACCCAGAGGTCGCCGATCTCGCCGCGCCGCACCGGCAGGCCGTCCTCGCCGACGATCTTGAGGCCATAGCCGGGGATCGGCTTGCCGGTGGTGCCGTAGCGCACGTCATCGGGCCGGTTGGAGAGAAAGATGTGCAGCATCTCGGTCGAGCCGATGCCGTCGAGGATGTCGACGCCGGTGCGCGCTGACCAGCGCCGGCCGATCTCCTGCGGCAGCGGCTCGCCGGCCGAGGCGCAGCGCCGCAAATTCAGCTCGTCGCGGCCGGGCAGCTCGTTCGAGGCCAGCATCGCGTTGTAGAGCGTCGGCACGCCGTAGAAGACCGTCGGCCGGTATCGTTTGAGGATGCGGGCGACGACGGCGGGGCTCGGCCGCTCGGCCGTCAAGATTGTGGTCGCGCCGACCGCCAGAGGAAACGTCAGCGAGTTGCCGAGGCCATAGGCGAAGAACAGCTTTGCCGCCGAGAAGACGGTGTCGCCCTCCTCGATCCCGAGCACCGGGATGCCGTAGAGCCCGGCGGTCGCGAGAAGGCTCGTCTGCACATGCACGGTGCCCTTCGGCCGCCCGGTCGAGCCCGAGGAATAGAGCCAGAAGCAGGGCTCGTCGGGGCGCGTCGGCGCGGCGTCTGCCATCGCCGGCATCTCGGCCAGGAGGGAAGCGAGGTCGCTCATCCCGGCCGCCTCGCCGCCCGAGACCAGCAGCGTCGGCGCCGGCCCCGCCAGCATGGCGACCGCCTGCCGCATCGTTTCGGCGAGCGGCGCCGAGACGACGACCGCCCGCGCCCGGCTGTCGGCGAGCATATAGGCGAACTCCTCGGCGCCGAGCATCGTGTTGACCGGCACCGGCACGACGCCGGCCCGGATCGCGCCGAGAAACGCGGCCGGAAAGTCGATGCCATCGAGCAGCGCGAGCAGGATGCGCTCTTCGCGGCGCAGGCCGAGATGGGAGAGCGCATTGGCGAAGCGCCCGACGCGGTCCGCCAGATCGGCATAGCTGTACTCGCCGAGATCGTCGATGAAGGCGGTCTTTGGGCCGCGCCCGGCCGCGAGGTTGCGCCCGATCAGCTCGGCGGCGGCGTTGTAGACTGTCGCGCTCTCCATTCGCGTTCGCTCCCGCGCCCTTCCGGCCGGGCGTCATAAGCATTATATTTCCGATATGGTCGCATCGATCACGCGCGGGCGCAAGCAACTGGCCGGCGAAGCCTTCGAGGCCGAGCGAGAAAACGGCGCCGCGGCGGCCCGCGACGGCTATCTGTGCGCCCTTGGCGAGCGGGTGCGCGGCGAGCGGGCGCGGCGCGGCATGACCCGCAAGATCCTGGCGCGCGACGCCGGCCTGTCGGAGCGCTATCTGGCGCAGCTCGAGGCCGGCAAGGGCAACATGTCGATCGACTTGTTGCGCCGGGTCGCGGCGGCCCTCAACCTGCCGCTCGGGCGCCTCGTCGGCGAGGAGTACGGGGAGCCCGTCGAGTTGGGCCTCGCCATCGCGGCACTGCGGCGCTGCTCGCCGGACGATCTGCGCGAGGCGCGGAGGATGCTGGAGACGCGGTTCGGCCGCACCGAGCGCGGCGAGCGGGGGCGGCGCATAGCCCTTATCGGCTTGCGCGGCGCTGGCAAATCGACGCTCGGGCGCCGCCTCGCGCAGCACCTTGCCGTCCCGTTCATCGAACTCGACCACGAGATCGAGCGCGACTGCGGCCTCTCGCTCGGCGAGATCTTCGCCTTGCACGGCCAGGCCGCCTACCGCCGCAGCGAGCGGCGGGCGCTCGACGGCGCGCTCGATCGCCACCCCGCCTTCGTGCTCGCCGCCGGCGGCAGCATCGTCGCCGACGCCGCCACCTTCGAGCGCCTCTTGGCCGGCTGCTTCACGGTCTGGCTCGCAGCCTCGCCCGAGGAGCATATGAGTCGCGTCATCGAGCAGGGCGACCTGCGCCCGATGGCCGACAACCGCGAAGCGATGGCCGATTTGAAGCGCATCCTCTCGGTGCGCGGGCCGCTTTACGCCCGCGCCGACGCGACCGTCGATACCGCCGGCCGCACGCTCGACGCGAGCTTTCGGCAACTGCTCGCGGCGGTGCCGCAACCGGTTGCGGCGGTCGCCGCCGAATCCTGAAGAATTATGCATTTTGCTCATTGACCCGTATGCCGCGTCAGGCATTATAATTCCTATCCATGATCGATTTTGCCACCGACCCGGCGCGTTACCGGCATTGGCGTCTCGGTTTCGACGGGCCGGTCGCGACCTTGAGCCTCGATGTCGCCGAGGACGGCGGGCTCGATCCCGGCTACAAGCTGAAGCTCAATTCCTATGACCTCGGCGTCGATATCGAGCTTGCGGACGCGCTCAACCGCATCCGCTTCGAGCATCCCCAGACCCGCGTCGTCGTGCTGACGAGCGGCCGGGAACGCGTCTTTTGCTCGGGGGCCAACATCTACATGCTGGCGCGCGCGAGCCATGCCGCGAAGGTGGATTTCTGCCGCTTCACCAACGAGACGAGGAACGGCATCGAGGATTCGAGCCGCCGTTCCGGTCTCAAATTCATCGCCGCCGTCAACGGCGCCTGCGCCGGCGGCGGTTACGAACTGGCGCTCGCCTGCGACCAGATCGTCATGCTCGACGACCGCTTGAGCACGGTGAGCCTGCCCGAGGTGCCGCTTCTCGGCGTGCTTCCCGGCACCGGCGGCCTCACCCGGCTCGTCGACAAGCGGCATGTGCGCCGCGACCTCGCCGACGTGTTCTGCACTGCCGCCGAGGGCGTGCGTGCGCCGCGCGCCAAGGAATGGGGCCTCGTCGATCGCATCGCTCCGCCGGCCCGTTTCGAGGAAGTCGTCGCCGAGCGCGCGCGCGAATTGGCGGCGGCGAGCGACCGCCCGGCGGACGCGCAAGGCGTGCCGCTCGCTCCGCTGGAACGGCGGCTGGACGCCGACGGCTGGCGCTATTCTTCGGTCGAGGTCGATATCGCGCGCGACCGCCGCCTTGCGACCCTGACCGTTCACGGGCCCGAGCGCGCGGCGCTCTCGGACGGGGTGGCCGCGATTCTCAAGGAGGGCGCGCGCTGGTGGCCGCTCAGGATGGCGCGCGAGCTGGAGGATGCGCTCTTGCTGCTGCGCGCCAACGAGCCGGCGATCGGCACGCTCGTGTTGAAGACGTGCGGCGAGCCGGAAAATGTGCTGGCGAGCGATGCGATTGTCGCGAGGCACGAGGGGCATTGGTTCGTCCGCGAGACGCTCGGTCTCTTCCGCCGCGCGCTGCAACGCTTCGAGGTGTCCTCGCGCAGCCTTTTCGCAATCATCGAGGAGGGGTCGTGCTTCGCCGGCAGCTTCTTCGAATTGGCGCTGCTGGCCGACCGCAGCTACATGCTGCGGCGCGAAGAGGGCGAGGCGCCGCGCATCGCGCTCGGGCACTTGAATTTCCGCGGGCTCGAAGACCTGCAGGGCCGCACCCGGCTCGCCGCGCGCTTCGCCGGCATGGCGCCGCCGGTCGAGCGCGGCGTGCTGCTCGACGCCGCCGCGGCGCTGTCGCGCGGCCTCGTCACCTTCGCGCCGGACGAGCTCGATTGGGACGAGGAGATCCGCCTCGCGCTCGAGGAGCGCGCGAGCCTGTCGCCCGACGCGCTCTCCGGCATGGAGGCGAGCCTGCGCTTTGCCGGCGGCGAAAGCCTCGCGACCAAAGTCTTCGGCCGGCTGACGGCCTGGCAGAACTGGATCTTCGGGCGCCCGAACGCGATCGGCGAAGCGGGCGCGCTGAAGCGCTATGGCGGCGGCGGCAAGCCGCGCTTCGACTGGGAACGGGTATAGCCGGACAAACCGGCGGGGGAGGCGGGCATGACGATCAATTACCGCGAGCAGATCCCGAACAATGTCGGGCTCGGCGAAGACAAGAGCCTGCAGCGCGCGCTCGAGCACTGGCAGCCGCGCTTTCTCGATTGGTGGCGCGAGATGGGGCCGACCGACTTCCTCGCCGCTGACGTCTATCTGCGCACCGCGACGAGCGCCGACGCCAAGGGCTGGGCGAGCTACGGCAAGGTGAGGCTGCCGGAATACCGCTGGGGCATCTTTCTCGCGACGCCGACGCCGGACCGCCGCATCGGCTTCGGCGACGACTATGGCGAGCCGGTCTGGCAGCAGGTGCCGGGCGAGCATCGCGCGACCCTGCGGCGCCTCATCGTGACGCAGGGCGACACCGAGCCCGCTTCGGTCGAGCAGCAGCGCCTTCTCGGCTTCTGCGCCCCCTCGCTCTACGATCTGCGCAACCTCTTCCAGATCAATGTCGAGGAGGCGCGCCATCTGTGGGCGATGGTGTACCTGTTGCACGCGCATTTCGGCCGCGACGGGCGCGAGGAAGCCGAAGCCCTGCTCGAGCGCCATTCCGGCAACGCCGACCGGCCGCGCATCCTCGGCACCTTCAACCAGCCGATCGAGGATTGGCTCTCCTTCCTGATGTTCACCTATTTTACCGACCGTGACGGCAAGTATCAGCTCAAAGGCCTCGCGGAGAGCGCCTTCGATCCGCTGTCGCGCAGCTGCAATTTCATGCTGACCGAAGAAGCCCATCACATGTATGTCGGCGACAGCGGCCTCAACCGCGTCATCCGCCGCACCCTCGAAGCGATGCGCGAACTGAAGAGCGATGACCCCGCCCGGCTGCGCGAGGCCGGGGTCATCGATCTCTCTATCCTGCAGCGTTACATGAATTATTGGTTCAGCTCCTCGCTCGATCTGTTCGGGGCCGAAATCTCCTCCAACGCGGCGCATTATTTCGCCGCCGGCATCAAGGGCCGCCCCGACGAGGCGCGCTTCGCCGACCACCGCGAGACGGCTTCGCCGATGGCTCTCGAACTGCCGAACGGCAAGGGCGAGATCATTCTCGACGAGGTGCCGCTGCGCAACGCGATGAACGAGGTGTCGCGCGCCGCCTATATCGCCGATTGCGAGGTTGGGGTCCGCCGCTGGAACAAGCTTATCGAGAAGGCGGGGCAGGATTTCCGCTTCCGCCTGCCGAGCCCGCGCTTTCACCGGGCGATCGGCGCCTGGGCCGGCGTCCCGGTCGATCCCGAAGGGCATATCATCAGCCGCGAGACGTGCTCGGCGGGCATCCGGGAGTGGCTGCCGACCGCCGCCGACCGCGCCGTCGTCAAGAGCCTCATGCGGCGCGTCGTCGAACCCGGCAAGATCGCCGGCTGGATCGCGCCGCCGAGCCATGGTGTAAATAATCTGCCGCTCGATTATGAATATGTCCGGCTGAATTGAGGGAGGCGACTGCCGTGGACTGCATCGAGGATTTCGACCGGCTGCGCCAGCTCTACGGGCCGGCGAGCGAGCGCTCGCTGAAAAAGGAGCTGACGCGGCTCGACGGGCACTGCCGCGCTTTCATCGCCCGGTCGCCCTTTCTGGTGATCGCCTCGACGGATCCCGAGGGCCGTTGCGACGCCTCGCCGAAGGGCGACGCGCCGGGCTTCGTCGAGGTCGTCGACGACAAGACCCTCCTCATCCCCGACCGGCTCGGCAACAACCGGGTCGACACCCTCGGCAATCTGCTCGCCTGCCCTGGCGTCGGGCTCATTTTCCTCGTACCCGGCGTCAACGAGACGCTGCGCGTCAACGGCCGCGCCCGCGTCACCACCGACCCCGCCCTTCTCGAACCGCTGGCGGTGGGCGGCAAAGTGCCGCGCAGCGGCATCCTCGTCGCCGTCGAAGAGGTCTATTTCCACTGCGGCAAGGCGCTGATCCGCTCCGACCTGTGGAACCCGGAAAGGCAGCTGAAGCGCGGCGAGTTCCCCTCGCTCGGCCGCATCCTCGCCGACCAGATCGGCGGCGTCAGTGTCGAGGAATCCGAGCGGCTGACGGCGGAAAGCTACCGCACCCGGCTGTATTGAGCCGGCCTCGGGATTGCGGGTGGGTAATGGGGCGAGTGACCGGATTCGAACCGGCGACATCCAGATCCACAATCTGGCGCTCTAACCAGCTGAGCTACACCCGCCGCGCTGTCTCCAGGTAGCGGCTCGCCGCGCAGCCGTCAAGGACGGCGGCGGGGTTTGCCGCGCGCCGCGCAATTCCCACATCTTGGGCATGACGGGCTCATCCGCAGGTTGGCGACGCCGGGCGCTGCTGCCGCCCAAGGAGATGAGCGAGGCTGACCGCCTCGCCGTCGATGGCGGCGTTCCCGGCATCGCGCTGATGGAAAAAGCGGGGCTGGCGGTCGCCGACGCGCTCTCCCGGCGCTGGCTTGCGCGCCCGCTCGCCGTCTTGTGCGGGCCGGGCAACAACGGCGGCGACGGCTTTGTCGCGGCGCGCCTGCTGGCGGCGCGCGGCTGGCCGGTGCGGCTCGCCCTCCTCGGGTCGCGCTCCGCTCTCAAAGGTGACGCGGCGCTCGCCGCCGCTTCCTGGGGCGGCCATGTCGAGGCGCTGTCGCCCGCCGTCCTCGACGGCGCCGGCATCGTCCTCGACGGCCTCTTCGGGGCCGGCCTCGCCCGCCCGGTCGAGGGCGCCGCGCGCGAGGTCATCGCGGCGATCGACAAACGCCGCCTCCCGGTCGTCGCGATCGACGTGCCGAGCGGCATCGACGGCGCGAGCGGGCAGCTGCGCGGCATCGCGCCGAGGGCGGCGCTGACCGTCACCTTCTTCCGCCTGAAGCCGGGGCATCTGCTGCTCCCCGGCCGGGAATATTGCGGCGAGACGGTGCTGGCGCAGATCGGCATCCCGGACGGCGTGCTGGAACGGATCGCGCCGCAGACGGCGGCGAACGATCCCCTGTGGTGGCGCGACGAACTGCGCTGGCCGCAACTCGACAGCCACAAATATAGTCGCGGCCATGCCGTCGTCGCCGGCGGCGCGGCGATGACCGGCGCCGCCCGGCTCGCCGCCCGCGCCGCGCTCAGGCTCGGCGCCGGGCTCGTCACGCTCGCCGCCTCGGAGGCGGCGTTCGCGATATACGCCGCCTCGCTCTCGGGCGTCATCACGACGGCGGTCGCCGGCCTCGGCGGGTTTCGCGCGCTCCTCGCCGACCCGCGCAAGAATGCCGCACTGATCGGCCCGGGCGCGGGCGTCGGCGAGGAGACGCACGGCAAGGTGCTCGCCATTCTCGCTGCCGAGAAGCGCGCGGTTCTCGACGCCGACGCGCTCTCTTCCTTTGCCGACGATCCGCCGGCCCTCTTCCGGGCGATCCGCGCGCCCGTTGTCATGACGCCGCACGAGGGCGAGTTCGCCCGCCTTTTCGGTTCCTCCGGCAACAAGCTCGAACGGGCGCGCCGGGCGGCGCGCGATTCGGGCGCGGTCGTCCTCTTGAAGGGCGCCGACACCGTGATCGCCGCGCCGGACGGGCATGCCGCGATCAACGCCAACGCGCCCGCCGCGCTCGCCACGGCCGGCAGCGGCGATGTTCTCGCCGGCATGGTCCTGGGGTTCTTGGCGCAAGGGGTCGAGCCCTTTGC
>DASYYD010000419.1:0-6233 GCA_035934195.1 Allostellaceae bacterium
ATAACGAGCACTTGAGGCGGTTGACCGCAGGCCTTCGTGCGGAAATCGAAGCAGCGCTCGAAGCGGCCGCACGACAGCAATCAACCATTGAGCAGACGATAACGACGGTGAACAGCGCCGTCGAAGCCGGCGCCACGATTACTCATCGTCCGATCCAGCCTGGTTCCCTGACGCTGACCGACGCCATTGTGTACCGGCAGGTGGCGGCGGAAATCGGACGATTTCCGCCAGACGTCATCAGAGCAACAGTCCAATTCTACGCAAGCGCCCTTGAAGTTGGACGGCTCGCGGATGCGGCCCCTACTGCTCTAAAGGCATTTGAAATCTTAAAGGATTTGGCTCCGCGGCTTCGGATGAGCGCCGCGATGCTGATCAAAACCCTCGAGAAATTTGAGGCGACAGGCTTTGCAGCGCACGCCAGTCTTCGGCTCGCTCCTGCCGAGGTGCGAGAGTTAGCGAAAAAGGTAGGATACCTCTTGGCTGACGTACTGAAGGAGCGGGGAATTAACACTTAAACGGGGCGATTGCTGCTCGCCACTTGCCGACTTCCCACCGGGCCGGCAGGATGCGACCGGCAATTGGGAATCGGGAGAATCCCGCCGATGAACGGGGCCGAGAGCCTGGTGCGCACGCTGGTCGGGGGCGGGGTCGCGACCTGCTTCGCCAATCCCGGCACCTCCGAGATGCATTTCGTCGCCGCCCTCGACCGGGTCGAGGGGATGCGCTGCGTCCTGGGGTTGTTCGAGGGCGTCGTCACCGGCGCCGCCGACGGCTATGCGCGGATGACGGGCGGGCCGGCGGCGACGCTGCTGCATCTGGGGCCCGGCCTCGCCAACGGCCTCGCCAACATCCACAACGCCAACAAGGCGTCCTCGCCGATGGTCAACATCGTCGGCGACCACGCCACCTATCACCGGCAGTACGACGCGCCCCTGACCTCCGACATCGAAGGGCTGGCGCGGCCCTCCTCGGGCTGGGTCAAAACGTCGCCCGATGCGAAATCGGTCGCGGCCGACGGCGCCGCGGCGATCGCCGCCGCGCGCACCCCGCCCGGCCGCATCGCGACCCTGATCCTGCCGGCCGACACGGCGTGGAACGAAGGGGCGGGACCGGCATCGGTGCCGCCGCCGCCAGCGCCGGAGCCGCCGGCACGCGAGGCGGTCGCCGAGGCGGCGCGGGCCCTGCGCTCGGGCGAGCCCGCCCTCATTCTCCTGACCGGCCGCGCGGTGCGCGCGGACGGGCTCGCACTCGCCGGCAAGATCGCCGCCAAGACCGGCGCGCGGATCATCGCGCAGGGCTCGAACGCGCGCATCGAGCGCGGCCGCGGCCGGGTGCCGGTCGAGCGCATCCCCTATGTCGTCGACCAGGCGCTCGCCGTCTTGGAGGGGCTGCGGCACATCATCCTCGTCGGTTCGAAGATGCCGGTCGCCTTTTTCGCCTATCCCGACAAGCCGAGCCTGCTCTACCCGCCCGAGGCCGAGGGTCACGTGCTGGCGCGCCCCGAGGAGGACCAGATCCTCGCCCTCGAATGGCTCGCCGACGAATTGGGCGCCCGCGCGACCCCGGCACCCATCGTCGAGGGCCGGCCGCCGGCGCCGGCGACGGGCGCGATCACCCCGGCCGCGCTCGCCGCTTCGCTCGGGGCGCTGTTGCCGGAGAATGCGATCGTCACCGACGAGGCGGTGACGACGGGCCGCAATTTCTTTGCCCAGACGCGCGCCGCGGCGCCGCACGATTGGCTCGCCAACATGGGCGGCTCGATCGGCATCGGCCTGCCGCTCGCAACGGGCGCCGCGGTTGCCTGCCCGGACCGCAAGGTGGTCGCGCTCGAGGCGGACGGCAGCGGCATGTACACCGTGCAGGCGCTGTGGACACTCGCGCGCGAGGGGCTCGACATCACGACGGTGCTCTTCTCGAACCGCTCCTACGCGATCCTGCGCGGCGAGCTCGCCAATGTCGGGGCCGGCAATCCGGGCCGCAAAGCCCTCGACATGCTCGATCTCGGCCGCCCCGACATCGACTGGGTTGGGCTCGCCAAAAGCCTCGGCGTCCCCGGCGCGCGGGTCACCGAGATGGCGGACTTCAACCGCCGCTTCGTCGAGGGCCTTGCGACCCCCGGCCCCTACCTCGTCGAGGTCGTGCTCTGAGGGGCCGGCGCGCGGCGGAACTTCGCCTGATAGGTGTGCGTTGGGTTCGGAATACGCGAAAAAAGCACCGCATCGGCCTGCCGGGTGGGACATGACAGAAGCGGGCGCCAGCCGCGAAGGGCTGCGCATCTACAACCTCTTTCCGCCGCTCGCGGGCACGGTGCGCGAGTGGGCGCGCGAGCTGCCGCGCGCCGCCGCGATGGGGTTCAACACGGTCTATCTCAACCCGTTTCACTATCCGGGCTTTTCCGGCAGCATCTACGCGGTCAAGGATTACTACCGGCTGAACCCGGCGTTCCGCGGCGACGCCAGAGCGAGCGACGAGATGCTGTTGCGCGGCTTCACCGACCGGGCCGCCGAACTCGGCCTCGTCGTGCTGATGGACCTCGTCGTCAATCACACGGCGAAGGACAGCGAGCTCGCGCGGCAGCACCCGCACTGGTTCGAGCGCGACATCGAGGGCGTTCTCGCCTCGCCCTATGCGACCGACCCCGCCGATCCGACGCGAAAGACCGCCTGGGGCGATCTCGCCGAACTCGATTATCGTGGCGCCGAAAGCGGCGAGATCGTCGGCTATTTCAGCGAGGTGGCGCGGCATTACCTCGGGCTCGGCTTTCGGGGGTTTCGCTGCGACGCCGCCTACAAGGTGCCGGCCGCGGCCTGGCGCGCGCTGATCGCGGCGGTGCGCGAGGCAGACCCGGACGCCCTTTTTTGCGCCGAGAATCTGGGGGCGCCGAAGGAGCGCGTGCTGGCGCTTTCGGGCGCCGGCTTCGACTATCTCTTCAACAGCGTCAAATGGTGGGATTTCCGCGCCCCGTGGCTCCTCGAGCAATACGAGGCGTTTCGCCATATCGCGCCCTCGATCGGCTTTCCCGAAAGCCACGATACGCCTCGCCTCGCCGCCGAACTCTTGGCCGCCGGGATCGGGGAAAGCGAGATCGAACGGCGTTACCGCCTCGCTTACGGTTTTGCCGCCGCCTTCTCGACCGGCGTCATGCTGCCGATCGGCTTCGAATACGGCTGGTCGCGGCGGCTCGATGTGGTCATGCGGGGAAAGCCGCCACGCGAGAAGAAGCGCTTCGACATTTCCGGCTTCATCGCCGAGGTCAATCGCATGAAGGCCTCGACCCCGGCCCTGAACGAGGAAGGCCCGCAGCGCCGGCTCGGCACCGCGCCCGAGGGGATCCTGGCGCTGCTGCGCGAAGCCGAGAGCGCCGGCGGGCGGGCGATCGTTCTCGTCAACCTCAAGGAACAAGAAAGCCGGCATGCCGCCCTCGACAAGCTCGCCGCCGAGGCCGGCCTCGGCAAGGCGCGGCTCAGCGAGGTGACGCGCGGCGAGGCGCGGCCGGCCGGCGACGGCCTCGCCCTGCCGCCGCTCGGCCTTGCCGTGCTGCGCGCCGAGACGCATGCGCGCGCCGCGCCGCCGGTCGGGCAGCACCCGCTGTGGCGGCCGCAGGCGCGGATCGCGATCGAGGAGGTCTATCCCGAGCTCGACGGTGGCCGCTACCCGGTGAAGCGCATCGAGGGCGAGATCTTCGAGGTGTGGGTCGATATCTTCCGCGACGGGCACGACAAGTTGCGCGCCGCCGTCAGATACCGGCACGAAGACGACGCGGATTGGCGCGAAGCGGCGCTCGAATTCTTCGACAACGACCGCTGGGTGGCGCGCTTCCGCCTCGATCGCATCGGCCGCTGGCGTTACGGAATCGAGGCCTGGACCGACCGCTTCGCGAGCTGGCGCGACGAGATCGAGAAAAAGCGCGAGGCGGGCCGGGATATCGGCCTCGAACTGATCGAAGGGCGCGGCCTCGTCGCGGCCGCTTGTGAAGAGGCCGCCGGCGGCGACCGCGACTGCCTCGCCGGGGCGCTCGCGGAGTTCGACGAGGCGGCTGCGGCGGGGCGGGCCGAGATCCTGCTCGCAGGCGAGCTTTCAGAGGCGATGGCGCGGGCTGAGGCGCGCGAGGATTTGACGCGCTACCCGCGCGAACTCGAGATCGTCGTCGACAGGAAGCGCGCGCGATTTGCCGCCTGGTACGAGATGTTCCCCCGCAGCCAGGGCCGTGTGCCGGGCCGCGGCGCGAATTTCGACGACTGCATCGCGCGCCTTCCCGCGATTGCCTCGTTCGGCTTCGACGTCATCTATCTGGTGCCGATCCACCCGATCGGCCGGGTCAACCGCAAGGGCAAGGACAACGCCGTTCCCGCCTTGCCGAGCGACCCGGGCAGCCCCTATGCGATCGGCGCCGCCGAGGGCGGCCACCGCGCGGTCCATCCCGAACTCGGCACGCTCGCCGATTTTCGCCGGTTTGTCGCCGCCGCCGCCGCTTTGGGCATGGAAGTCGCGCTCGATTTCGCGATCCAATGCGCGCCCGACCATCCCTGGGTCAAGGGGCACCCGGAATGGTTCCGCTTCCGCCCGGACGGCTCGATCAGGTACGCCGAGAACCCGCCGAAGAAGTACGAGGACATCGTCAACCTGGATTTCTACAACTCCGACCGCGAGGGCCTGTGGCACGAGCTGCGCGAGGTCGTGCTGTTCTGGATCGACGCGGGCGTGCGCATCTTTCGCGTCGACAACCCGCACACCAAGCCCTTGCCGTTCTGGGAATGGCTGATCCGCGAGGTGCAGGCGCGCCAGCCCGAGACGATCTTCCTCGCCGAAGCGTTCACCCGGCCGAAGATGATGCGGGCGCTGGCCAAAGCCGGATTCACGCAATCCTACACCTACTTCACCTGGCGCAACACGAAGGCCGAGCTGACCGAGTATCTCTCGGAGCTGACGCAGGGGCCGGGCAAGGAATATTTCCGCCCAAATTTCTTCACAAACACCCCCGACATTCTGCCCGTCATTCTGCAACAGGGGGGCCGGCCGGCTTTCCGCATGCGCCTCGTCTTGGCGGCGACCCTCTCGCCCGCCTACGGCATCTACAACGGCTTCGAGTTGTGCGAGAACACAGCCCTTCCCGAGCGCGAGGAATATGCCAATTCCGAGAAGTATGAACTCAAGGTGTGGGATTGGGGCCGGCCCGGCAACATCACGGAGGATATCGCCGCGCTCAACCGGTTCCGGCGCGCCAACCCGGCCTTGCAGGAGTTCACCAATCTGCGGTTTCTCGACTGCCGCGACGACAATATCCTCGCCTATGCGAAGGCGACCGCGGACCGCTCGAACATCGTCCTTGCCGTCGTCAATCTCGATCCGTTCGCCGTGCACGCGGGCGAGATCATGCTGCCGCTCGACGATTGGGGATTGGCCGAAGATGCGGAGTTCACGCTCGCAGCGGCTTTCACCGACGAGCGCCTTGCGCAAACAGGCGCGCGAGTGCATTGCCGCCTCGACCCCGAGGCCAACCCCGCGCTGTTGTTCAGGGTGCGATGATTTCCACTGACACGGCCCGATGTTCGTCATTCGCGCGAAAGCGGGAATCTAAGCCTCGGGGGCCCAGTCGCCTGCCCTGGACCTCCGCTGGCGCGAGGGTGACGGAAGAATGAGCCCGCCGGACGACCTTGCCGTGCCACTGGCGGGCGCGGCGCCGCTCGCCGGTCCGCTCGCCGGCGACCCGCTGTGGTACAAGGACGCGATCATCTATCAGCTGCACGTCAAGGCATTCTTCGACGCCGACAATGACGGGGTCGGCGATTTCGCCGGACTGTGCGCAAAGCTCGACTATCTCGCCGATCTCGGCGTCACCGCGCTGTGGCTGTTGCCGTTCTACCCGTCGCCGCTGCGCGACGACGGCTACGACATCTCCGACTACAAGAACGTCCACCCGGCCTACGGCCGGATGGGCGACTTCACCAATTTCGTGCGCGAGGCGCATCGCCGCAACATCCGCATCGTCACCGAACTGGTCATCAACCACACCTCCGACCAGCACCCTTGGTTTCAGCGGGCGCGGCGCGCCAAGCCGAATTCGGCGTACCGCAATTTTTATGTGTGGAGCGACACCGACCAGAAGTTTGTCGGCACCCGCGTCATCTTTCTCGACACCGAAAAATCGAATTGGGCGTGGGACCCGGTGGCACAGGCGTATTACTGGCACCGCTTTTACTCGCACCAGCCCGACCTCAATTTCGACAACCCCC
>DASYYD010000460.1:0-2471 GCA_035934195.1 Allostellaceae bacterium
GCCAGCGCCGCCGGCGTCAAGGTGCCAGCGCAATCGCTTTTGCAGATAGCTACCTGGCTTTTATTCGCAATCTGCGGGGGCCAAGCGGCCTATGCGGTGTGGGCGCGAGAGCGCGTGGCGCGCGACGGGGCAGAAGCGGAATTGGCGGCACTTCGCGGCAACACGCCGGGAAACTCAATGCCGCCCGAGAATACTGATCCGCTTCACCGAAAGCCTGCGGGCTCGAAAGCCGCGCCCCGGCCGTCGTACGGGAGCCCGCCGATGCGCGGTAACCCGCACCCAGAAACCGCCGCCTACTGCACCGCGCTGCTCGCGGTACTCCCGGCCTCGCTCTCGCGCCGTAAATTGCGCGACGGCGGAAAGTGGCTCGCCGAGCTCGATCAGACGCAGGTCGACGTCATCTACGCGGCGCTATCGCACCACGAGGAATATTGCCGCACCGGATGGCACGAGGATGCGGCGGTCGGCGAGATCGACCCAGCCGAGATCCTGGCGCGGCTTGACCGGATCGAGGCGGCGCTCGCCGTCCTGGCGGCCGAGCTCCAGCCGAAGGAAAGCTGAGCGATGCAGCGAAACGGCAACCGCACGCAGGTCTCATTATCGCTCTCGCTCTCGGCGCGACGGCGCATCGAGGAGGAGCGCGAGCGCAGCGGTCGCACCCTTTCGGGGGAGATCGAGGCGCAGTTGCGCAAAGCGCTACGAATCAGCGATGGCGACGAATTGCTGTTGCTGCGTATCGACAGCGGCCTTCTTGCTTGGCTTCGCGCTGTTGTAGCCGGCCCGGGATTCTTCGGCGACCTGAACCAAACTACGGTCTTTCTGATCCGAAATGCGCTGCAGGAGTTGCTCACGGAAGATGTCTGGTTCGGCGCGACCGTGCCGCACCTGCCGGAGCCGATCCGAGAGGCCGTCTCACAGTCGCCCAAGTACAAGGCCCTCGCGCGCGCCTCAGGGGAAACCGATGCCAGCCGCTAGCCCGCCGATCCCCGGCGCCGCGCTGGCGCACCACATCGGCATTGTCGGCAAGACCGGGTCCGGGAAGAGTTACGCCGCGCAGGGCATCGCCGAGCAACTCATCGCCCATGGTGCGCGCGTCTGCATCATCGACCCGACCGACCGCTTTTGGGGCCTGCGGCTCAGACCCGACGGCAGGGGCGCGAGCGGATTGGAGCCGGTCATCTTCGGCGGCCAGCACGCCGATCTACCGCTCTCGGGCGCGCACGGCGCGGCGATCGCCGAGATCGCCGGCACGACGACGACACCGATCATCCTCGCGACCCGATTGATGACGGTCGGCGAGCGGACCCGGTTCTTCACCGATTTCGCGGAAACGCTGCTCCGGAAGAACCAGGGGCCGCTGCATCTCGTGATCGACGAGGCGCACCTTTTCATGCCGCAGGCCGGCGCGAAGGTCGGCGGCGACGCGCCCAAGATGCTGCACGCCGGCAACAATCTCGTCAGTCTCGGTCGTGGGATCGGGCTGCGCATCATGCTGCTTAGCCAGCGGCCAGCGAAGCTGCATAAGGACAGCTTGACGCAAGTCGAAACCTTGGTGGCGTTCCGGCTCATCGCGCCGCAGGACCGCGGCGCGATTCGCGAATGGGTGCGCGAGTGGGCCGACGAGGCGACCGGCGCCGAGATGATGGGGTCGCTGCCGTCGCTGCCGACCGGAACGGCGTGGCTCTGGGCGCCCGAGCTCGACATATTGCGCAAGGTCGCCTTCCCGAGGATCGAGACCTTCGACAGCGGCAAGATCCTCGCCAGCCAGAAAGCCCCGGCGCTGAAGCCGATCGACCTCGCCGCGGTCAGGGGACAACTCGAAACCATCGCCCGCGAGGCGGTCGAGAACGATCCGAAGCGGCTCAGGGCGAAGATCGCCGATCTCGAGCGGGCGCTTGCGAAGGTGTCCATTTCTTCGTCCTCGAATGAGGCGGCAAAAATGGACATGGGCGCTCGGGTCGCCGAGGCCGAGCGGCGCGGATACGAGCGCGGCCTGGAGGCCAACAGGGAAGCCTTCGCTGCCGCGTTGAACGCGATCGCCGAGAAGATGAATCCGCTCGTCGCGAAGGCTGAGACGCTGATCGCGGCCGGCACCGATCTCGCCGAAGCGCTTCGACAGTTTGCGCCGACCGTCCAGGAGGCGTCGCCGGCGCCGCTGGCGAGATCCGGCAAAATCCGTCAGAATTTGCCGGAATCTCCGGCACCCGTAGCTCAGCCGATAGAGCGGCGGCCTTCTAAGCCGCAGGTCGCAGGTTCAAATCCTGCCGGGCGCGCGGACGGCCTCGACCTCACCGCACCGCAGCGGCGCATTCTCGACGCGCTTGCCTGGTGGGCCGCGATCGGCGTCTCGCCCGCCTCCCGCGCGCAGGTCGCTTTCGTCGCCCGCTACAGCCCCGGCAGCGGCGCGTTCGCCAATCTGCTCGGCGGCTTGCGCACGGCCGGCTATATCGATTACCCGGCGCGGAACGCGG
>DASYYD010000471.1:0-9035 GCA_035934195.1 Allostellaceae bacterium
AAAGAACAGCAGAGCCGCGAATGCCGGCGCGCCGCTCGCCATCGCTATGTCTCGACGGCGACGAAGACGCCGTCCCATGCGGGCCCCGGCGGCTCGGCCGCGAAACGCCGGATGCGCTCGTCGTAGAGGTCGTAGAGCGGCGCGAGGCGCGCCCCCAGCCTGCGGCATTCCGCGAGCGCCGCCGCGCCGCCTGCCCAATCCTGCGCCCGGTAGCAACAGAGCAGCCGCCGATGCGCTTCGGCGAGGGCGGCGAACTCGGGCGATCGCGCGTGCTCGCCGTCGCCGAGGAGGGCATGGATCGCGACCGCCTCGTGCTTGCCCTTGACGGCGATCCGGTCGAGCTCGATGGCCGCCCAGGAGGGCGCCGCCGCACGCGTCGCCTCGCCGATGACGATTGGGACGCCATAGGTCTTCGATTGGCCTTCGAGGCGCGAGGCGAGATTGACCGCGTCGCCCAGCACCGAATAATCGAAGCGGCGGGTCGAGCCCATATTGCCGACGACGCACTCTCCCGTATTGATGCCGATGCCGATGCGCAGCGGCTCGAAGGAGCCGGGCGCCGCCTCGGCCGCCAGCTCGCGGTTGAGGCGGTCGAGCCCCTCCAGCATCGCGAGCGCGGCGGCGCAGGCGTGGCCGGCGTGCAGGGGATCGTCGAGCGGCGCGTTCCAGAACGCCATGATGCAGTCGCCCATGTATTTGTCGATCGTGCCGCCTTTGCCCATGACGATGTCGCTCATCGGCGTCAGAAAGCGGTTGATGAGGCCCGTCAGCACGTTCGGGTTCGCCTTGTAGCCTTCCGAGATCGCGGTGAAGCCGCGGATGTCGCAGAACATGATCGTCATCGGCCGGGTCTCGCCGCCGAGGCGCAGGCGCTCGGGATGCTCCGCCAGCACCGCGACGAGTTCCGGCGCGAGGTATTGCCGGAAGGCCGAGCCGACGCGGCGCCCGTCGCGGTCGACGACCCAATAGCGGAACAGCAGCACGCTCGCCGCCGCGGCCGCGAGCGCGGCGAGGGGTCCGGCGGCCGGCAGCCAGAAATCGCGGGCAAAGGCGAATTGCGCCGCGCCGGCCCAGGCGATGAGCGGCGTCGCCGCGGCCAAGGCGGCAAATCGCGTCGGCAGGAACTCGGTCCCGGCGCCGGCGAACGCCGCGAACAAGAGGACCGCCGCCATCACGGCGAGATGCCCGAGCGGTCCCGGCGCACGCAAGAAATCGCCCGCGACGATCGTGTCGATGATGTTGGCGAGCCGCTCGACGCCCGGCAGCGGCGTGCTGCCGAAGGGTTGCTCGAAGCTATCGGGGCTGCCGACGAAGGAGGCGCCGATCAGGACGACATGCCCCGCGAGCATGCTTTTCGGCACATTTCCGGCGAGCAGATCGGAGAAGGAGAAGGTGGGAAAGGTGCCGCGCGGGCCGCGGTAGTCGATCAGCATGCGCATCGCCCGGTCGGTCGGCACCAGCCGCGCGCCGATACGGACCCCCGCGCCGAGCGCGAGGCCCACCTTCGCCCAGGGCACTCCGAGATATTGCGCGGCCGCCCGGATCGGCAGCGACGGCAGGAAATCGCCTTGGTAGGGGAGGGCGGCGTAGTCGTAGCGCGGCGCCCCGTCGACATCGTAGGCGACGCTGGTGTGGCCGAGACCGGAGGCGGCCTCGCCGAGCGTCTCGATCGGCAATACGGCGGCGACCGGCCGCAGCGGGAAATCGGGCGGCCGCGGGCTCTTCGCAAAGTCGAGATAGGCCGATCGGGCGAGCCAGTCGGGCTCCTTCCCGGCCGGCCCGGCAAAGGCGAAGCCGACCGGCAGCAGCACATTGCCCGAGGCGCGCATGGCGGCGGCGAAGCGGCCGTCGCGGTCGCTCTCGGCGAGGCGCGCGAGCAGGGCGCGCCGCTTGTCGTCGGGCGCGAGCGCCTGCAAGGCGGCGCCCGCCGCTTCGCGCAGCTGGGCCGGCACCGGCTCGTCCGGCTCGGCGAAGATGAGATCGAAGGCGACGACTTTGGCGTGGGCGCGGTCGAGGATGGCGAGCGCCTTGGCGAAAAGGGTGCGCGAAAACGGCCAGCGGCCGAGGGCGGCGAGGCTCTTGTCGTCGATGAGGACGATGCTCACCTCCCCCCCGGGGGAGCGGACGCCGCGCAGGCGAAAGCGCAGATCGAGCAAGGCGGTCTCGAACCCGCGCAGCAACGGCGCCTCGGCGAAGACCGCGAAGGCGAGCGTGACGACGGCGGCGGCGGCTGCCAGCCCGGCCGAGCGCAGCCCGCGCGGCAGTCTCACCGCGGCAGGTTCGTACGCCGAATGACGTCCGCGAATTCGGCGTGCGACCATTTCCGCGGGGGCGTGGGGTCCTTGCCGGCATAGACCCGGGCCCCCCATTGCGCGGGGATGACGACCGCCCTTCCGGTGGCGGCCCCTTCGAGGCTGACGCGGCCCTTCAGCACGCCGACCTGCGTCGAGCCGGCCTGCGCCTCGATGAACCAGTCGGTCGAGCGCACCGCCGCGACGCCGGTCGCCGTGTCGACCTCGAAATGCGAGCGCCCTTTCAGCGACGAGACGACCGCGCGCAACAGGCCGTGCGCCAGCGACAGCGCCGCCTCGCGGCCGGCGCCGTTTCGCGCGACCTCATAATTCCTGATCGTCAGCCGGCTGTTGGAGGCGACCGCGATGATCGAGCCGTCCTCCATGCGCAGTTTCAGCTTGCCTCCGGCGGCGACCTCGACGGCGTCGCCGACATGCACCGGATCGCCGAGCTTGAGCGGCGCCTTGTGGCCGGCCGTCTCGACAAAGCACGGCCCGAAGAGGGCGAGAACCTGGCCCGCTTGCGACGCCGTCGCCGCCGCAAAGGGCGGCGCGGCGAGCAGGGCGAGGATCGCGACGGCGACAGATCTGGCGGCAAATCGATAGCGCATCGGTGGCGTTCCGCTCCGCGGCGAGAACGCGATCGTATGCTCCGGCCGGCCGGCCGGCAAGGCGCGCGGCGGTCTCGGCCGCGCTCGCAAGCTATCCTAGCTGTGGATCGCCGGGTTGCAGACCTGCGGCAGCGCGGTCGCCGGCGCGCTCGCGGCGAGGCAGGCGGTGTGCGGCATTGGCCCGGTGGGTGCCCAGCCGCAGGCTGCGAGCAACAGCAGCGGGATCAGGATGGCGAACTTCGGCATGGCAACATTCTCCTCTGCGGCGGACCTCGCACATTGCGGCCGAGGTCGCGCCGTTCCATTGGATCGGTGATGCGTTTCCCCACCTGGACGGGCACGATAGCGCGCCTCGGAAGGAAGAGCCTTGAGCTGGATCAACCGGAGGGAATTATCGACCCGGGAAATCGGCCAGCCGCGCTCGACGATCGTGTGCGGCGATGCTTTCCGCACGCCTGCCGGTCATCGCGGTGAGCGCCGTGCGTACCGGCTGCGGCAAGGACGGTATTGAAATTGTGGAAATCGCGGCCGGCGCCGAGGATGACGACGCGCCGACGCCGCCGGGGTTCCGATCGCGAAGAAGCCATCCTAAATCACTGCCTGTGTCGGCCGCCGGCGTACCCCTTGGCATGGACGGCCGACGAGACCATTGATGCGGATCAACTGTGGCATGGCTTCCGTACTGACGATCGGCCACTCGACCCGCCCGCTCGCGGCGCTGATCGCGGCGCTCCGGGCGCATGGCGTCGGGCGGCTCCTCGACATCCGCAGCATTCCGCGCTCGCGGCACAATCCGCAATTCAACCGCGAGGGCCTGGCCGCGGCATTGCCGGCCGCCGGCATCGCCTATGAGCACCGGCCCGGGCTCGGCGGGCTGCGTCGCCCGCGGCCGGATTCGCCCAACCGCGGCTGGCGGAATTCCGGCTTCCGCGGGTTTGCCGACTATATGCAGACCGCGGCCTTCGCCGGCGAACTCGAGGCGCTGATCGCGCAAGCGCAATCGCAGCCCCTCGCGATCATGTGCGCCGAGGCGGTGCCGTGGCGCTGCCACCGCTCGCTCGTCGCCGACGCGCTCGCCGTGCGCGGCGTCGCGGTCGAGCACATCATCGACGAAGCGCATCGCGCGCCGCACAAACTGACCCCCTTCGCGCGCGTCGATGGGACGCGGCTCACCTATCCGCCGGCCGAGGGCGAACTCTTGTAAGCGGCGGCGCCGCGGCGCAATTTCTCAACACCAAATTCGTCAGCCAGGCCGGGCTCTAGGAATGGCAGGGATCGTCCTCGGCGTCGCGCGCAGCCCGACGCATACGCTCTCCAAGCACGAGATGCCGAGCATCCGGCTGCTGCCGGGGCTCGGCGTCGAGGGCGACGCGCATCTGGGCGAGCGGGTGAAGCATCGCTCGCGCGTCGCGCGCGACCCGAGCCAGCCGAATCTGCGGCAGGTGCATCTGATCCATGCCGAGCTGTTCGCGGAACTGCGAGCCGCCGGGTTCGATCTCGCGGCGGGGCAGATGGGCGAGAACGTCACGACCTCCGGGCTGGACCTGTTGGCGTTGCCGCAGGGCACGCGGCTGCGCCTCGGCACGGCGGTGGTCGTCGAGGTGACGGGGCTGCGCAATCCCTGCGCCCAGCTCGACCGCATTCGGCCGGGGCTGATGCGGGCGACCCTCGCCCGCGACGCCGAGGGCAACCTCGTCCGCAAAGCCGGCATCATGGGCGTCGTCGTCGCGGGCGGCGAGGTTCGCCCTGGCGACCCGATCGCGGTCGATCTGCCGCCGCCGCCGCACCGGCCGCTCGCGCCGGTTTAGGGCGCGCCGTCGGCCGGACCGCGTTCGGGCGCCCCGCAGCAGTTGCGCCGAGCCGACGAGTGCTGCGGACGGCGGGGCGCGAACCCGCACCCGGTTACTCGGGGCAGATTTTCAGTCTGCCGCGTCTAAACTTTGCCGCGTCCGCTGATCCGCTTTGACCGCAACGACCTACGCAGACGCTTCCCGCAGCATTGCCGCGACCTCGTCGAGGTTGCGGATGCGGGCGTACATCTTCATCGACTTGTCGAGGCTGTAGGTATGGGCGGCGGCGTCGCCGCTCCAGCAGCATTCGCGCACCACGATCGCGGTGAGGTCGAGGTTGAAGGCCTCGCGCACGCTTGTCTCGACGCCGCGATTGGTGGCGCCGCCGCCGATCAGGATGGTGTCGCGCCGCAGCATGCGCAGCAGCTCGGCGACGCCCGTCCCGTAGAAGGCGCTCGGACGGCGCTTCAGGAAGACGTAATCCTCGGGCCGCGGCGCGATTTCATCGGGAAAATCGGCCTCTTCCGTGCCCTCGACGGCGTTGGTGAGCGGCGGCACCCCGGTCTCCGCTGCAAGGTCGGTCGGCAGCATGACGACGTCGGCGCCGTCGGCGCGGCTGACCGGCGTCGTATAAATGACCGGCAGCCCCGTTGCCCGCGCCGCCGCGATCATCCGCACCCAGGCCTCGAGTACCGGGCGCATCGCCGCCCGGCGCGCGGGATCCGTCGGAGCGAGCGCGCGGCGGCAAACGTCGTAGGCGATCAGCGCGGCCCGCCGCCGATCGATGCGTTCGGGTTCGGGCATCGCGATCTCCTCTTCGCCGCGCGCTCCATGCGCCTCGGGCCGGCTCGGCAGATTACGCGCCCTCGTCGCGCCGGCCAAGCCGACGCGGCGCTTGCTGCCGCGAGGGTGCCGCGCCAAGCTGCCCCTGCCGTGCGAGATCTGCTCGCGCGCCATCGCGGGAGAACACCCATGACCAAGATCACTGCGAGCAATCCGCCCGCCGTCCGCGCTCCGAGCGGCTACACCCATGCGCTGCTGCTCGATGGCGCGGGGCGTCGGCTGGTCATTTCCGGTCAGGTCGGCATCGCGCCCGACGGCACCGTGGCGGCCACCGGGGAGGCCCAGATCGCCCAGGCCTTCGCCAACCTGCGGGCCATTCTGGAGGCGAACGGCATGGCGATCGGCAATATCGTCAAGACGACGGTGTTCCTGACCGACCGGGCGCTGCTCGCGCCGTTCCGCGCGACGCGCGAGAAGGTCTATGCCGGGCACGCGCCGTGTTCGACGCTGCTGTTCGTCGCCGGCCTCGCCGATCCGCGCCTCGTGGTGGAAATCGAGGCGGAGGCGGCCGCCTGATACGAGACGCGCGCCCGATCGCGCTCGGCCGCCGCCGCGGCTGCTAGACGACCGCGATCCGGCGCCGCAGGCCGCCCGTGAACAGGCTCTTCGGGATCATCGCATGGACGCCGCGGACGATGTCGACGACCTGGGTCACGCGAAAGCTGGCCGCGATGCTGCATAGCGCGTAGGCGTCGAGCCGCGTCAGCCCGGCGCGGCTCGCCAGAAATTGGATCGCGTTCTGCGCGGCGAGCGTCATCGCCTTGTTGAGGTCCTTGTCGAGCCCGACGACGATCCAATGCGTCGCGGTCTCGGCAATCGGCCAGGCGAATTTCTTCTGCTTGTGCAGCACGACGCGGATGCGCAGCTCGCGCATGCGGGTTTCGAGCGCCGTCAAACAGATTTCACCGTCGCCCTGCACGGCATGCGAGTCGCCGGTATAGATCAGCGCACCCTTCTTCCACACCGGCAGATAAAGGGTCGAGCCCTCCGACAGTTCGGAGAGGTCGAGGTTGCCGCCATGCGGGCCGGGCGGCACCGAGCTCGTCACCCCGGGGCGCAGCGGCGCGAAGAACCCGTCGGGCGGGGCGAGGCCGAGCGTCCCTTGAAACGGCTTCAGCGGGACCGTGATTTCGGGCGCGAACCGGGCGTGCCGCCGCGCCAGATCGAGGCGGAGATACTTGACCTGCCCCTGCTGAAAATCCTGCGGCAACAGCCCGGTACCGAGGGAGCCCGGATTGTTGAACACGGCGCCCCAGTCGAAGGGGCGAAGCCGCTCGTAGTGCACTTCGAGCACGTCGCCCGGTTCGGCATCCTTGACCGCGACGGGGCCGATGATCGAATGCGGCCCTTTCCCCGGGTTGCTCTTGCGCAATCGCGCCAGCGTGTCGACCGGTACGCCCGGCTGCATCTCGTTGAGGAAATGCGACCAGGTATTCGGATAGCTCAACCGGTCGCCCGATTCGATCGTCAGGATCGGCGGCAGGGTTTCGTCGAACACCCCGAGCTGCACGGTCTCTTTCGTCGATGGGACCGAATGGACGCGGCCGCCGCCGCGATGCGCTCCGGCCGCGGCGCCCGGCGCCACGCTGCCGGCGGCACGGGCGGCTTTGGCGAACCATGGCCCGAAGGCGGCGAGCGCGCCCATGAAGCTGCTCGCCCGCAAAAGGGTGCGCCGCTCGCGGCCGCGCGCCGAGAGGAAGCCGTCGAGCCGCTCCTGGTCGATTTCGTCCATATGCAGCAGGCGGTCGGCGGCGCGGCGGTCGAATGCGCCGTCCTTGATGTCCTCGCGGACGATTCCGGTGCCCATCTCGTCGCCGCAGCCGAACAGGCCGCCGCATTGATGCAGCGGCTGGCCGGCCTCGCCCTCGTCATGCCGGTGCTCGTGATGCTCGTGTGCCATGCGTGCCCCCCGTCTTTGTTCGAGGGACAGATTAGGGACAAAACGCGACGATTTACAAACCGCTGGTGCGGACGGGGGGACTCGAACCCCCACCCGGTTTCCCGGAGCAGATTTTAAGTCTGCTGCGTCTACCCTTTCGCCACGTCCGCCGGGCGCAGCATAGTACTCAATCCTCGTTCAAACCTTCCTGCGGGTCGCCGCCGAGGCCGCGGATCAGCTCTTTCAGCTCGGCGGTCGCCGCCTCGAGCCGGGCGCGCTCGGTGCCGCGCAGGACGAGGGTCACGCCGAAATCGCCGCGCCGGAAGTATGGATAGGAGCCGATCTCGAGGTCGGGCCAGCGCTCCTGCAAAGCCCCGAGCTCGCGCGCGAGCGTGCCCTCGGCCAGCGCGCAGCTGACGCTGCGGCTCAACACCTTGTCGCCGCCTTTGAGGCGGCCCTTCAGCTGCTCGAAAATGCCCCGCATGATGCTCGGGACGCCCGGCAGCACATGGACGTTCTCGATCGCGAAGCCGGGGGCGCGCGAAATCGGGTTCGGCAGCAGCCGCGCCCCCTTCGGCACATGCGCCATGCGCAGCCGCGCCTCGTTGAGGTCGCCCGGCCGATAATGCGATTCCAAGAGCCGCTTCGCGTCGGGATGCAGGTAGAGCGCGACCCCGAAGGCGTCCGCCACCGACTGCGCGGTGATGTCGTCGTGCGTCGGGCCGATGCCGCCCGTCGTGAAGACGTAGTCGAAGCGGGCGCGCGCCTCGTTGACGGCGGCGGCGATGGTCGCGGCGTCGTCCGGGATGACGCGCGCCTCCATGACGCGGATGCCGACCTCGTTCAATCCCTTTGCGAGATAGGCGAGGTTCTGGTCCTGGGTGCGGCCCGACAGGATCTCGTTGCCGATGATCAGAACGGCGGCGGTGACGCGAACGTTCTCGGGCATCCCTTTCTCGCCTCGGTTGGGAACGGCGCTCGGCTCTTCATAGAGTGAGGCGCCGATGCCGGCAATCCCCGGCGAGTGTTGCCGTCGCCGGCCGAAATACCTACGTTGGCAGAGGGCGACAGGCGGTCATAGAGTGGTCGGGATGCGGCAGGAGACGGTAGCGAGCCCCGGGTTTGTCCCGGCGCTGGGGATGGGCCGGGCGGAAACCCGCGACGGCCGCATCAAGCTGCACGGGCCCGAGGCCTTCGCGGGCATGCGCAAGGCCGGCCGGCTCGCCGCCGAGACGCTCGACTTCATCACGCCCCATGTGCGGCCGGGAATGACGACCGGCGAACTCGACCGGCTGTGCCACGAGTTCACGATCGCCCACGGCGCGATTTCGGCGCCGCTCAACTACCGCGGCTTCCCGAAATCGATCTGCACCTCGATCAACCATGTCGTCTGCCACGGCATCCCGGGCGATCGCCGGCTGATGGAGGGCGACATCGTCAACATCGACGTGACCGTCATCCTCGACGGCTGGCACGGCGACACCAGCCGCATGTATTTCGCCGGCGGACGCCTCCCGGTAAAGGCGAAGAAGCTCGTCGACGTCACCTACGAGGCGATGATGCGCGGCATCGCCGTCGTGCGGCCCGGGGTGCGTCTCGGCGCGATCGGCGACGCGATCCA
>DASYYD010000472.1:0-11554 GCA_035934195.1 Allostellaceae bacterium
GCGAAATCGATGCCGTCGACCGCCTTGACCCAGCCGAGCTTGCGCCGCAGCAGCGAGCCGGTTTTGACCGGAAAGTGCTTCACGACGCTCTCCAGCTCAAGCAACGGCGCCGACATAACCCTCCTTCCCTTCCTCGGCGGCCCGCCAGCAGCGCGCCGTCCAGCCGGCGCCGAAGGAGCGCTCGTCCGGCGCCCTTTCGAGGCATTGCGCGATCGCATCCTTGCAACGCGGGTGGAAGGCGCAGCCCATCGGCAGATCCGCGAGGTTGGGCGGCTGGCCGGGGATCGCGTAGAGCCGCTCCTTGCTGCCCAGTTTCGGCATCGAGCCGAGCAGCGCCTTGGTGTAAGGGTGCTTCGGGGCGCGGAACAGGTCGCGCACCGCCCCGTGCTCGACGATCCGGCCGGCATACATGACCGCCATCTTGTCGCACATGCGCGCGACGATGCCGAGATTGTGGGTGACGAAGATGATCGCGACGCCGGTGTCGCGCTGGATGTCCTTCAGCACGTCGAGGTATTGCGCCTGGATCGTCACGTCGAGATTGGTCGTCGGCTCGTCGGCGATGATGAGCTTGGGGCCGCCCGCCATTGCGATCGCGCCGACAACGCGCTGGCGCATGCCGCCCGACATCTGATGCGGGTATTCGCGCATGCGCATCGCCGGCGAGGGGATGCGCACCGCGCGCAACAGCTCGCGCACCCGCTCGCGCAGCGAGCCGCCGCGCATCGCCCGATGGTAATAGGCGGGCTCCGCGACCTGCGTATAAATGCTGAAGAGCGGGTTGAGGGAGGCCATCGGGTCCTGCAGGATCATCGCGATCTGCCGGCCGCGCACCCGCCGCAGCTGGCGCTGGGACTTGCCCGCCAGATCCTCGCCGGCGAACTCGATATGGCCGCCGACGATCTTCGCCGCATTCGGCAGCAGGCCGACGATCGAGAGACACGTCGTCGTCTTGCCGCAGCCCGACTCGCCGACGAGCCCGATCGTCTCGCCCGCCGCGAGGGTGAAGCTGACGCCGTCGACCGCCTTGACGACGCGCGACCCGCCGAACGAGGAATAATGGGTCTCGAGATCCGAGACCCGCAACAGAGGCGGCATCGCGCCCCTTTCCGCGCTCACAGATTGCGCAGTTGCGGGTCGAGGCGCACGCGCAGCCAGTCGCCCAGCAGCTGCGTCGCGAGCACCACCAGCAGGATGCCGAGGCCGGGAAAGACGGTCAGCCACCAATCGCCGACCATCAGCATCGAGCGCCCGTCCGACAGCATCGAGCCCCAGGCCGGCTGCGGCGGCGGCACGCCGACCCCGAGAAAGGAAAGCGCCGCCTCGGCGATGATGACGACGCCGATCGTCAGGCTCGCCAGCACCATTGCCGAATTCATCACGTTGGGCAGGATGTGGCGAAGGATGATGCGGCGGCGCGAGGCGCCGGCGATCTCGGCGAGCTTGACGAACTCGCGCTCGCGCAAGCTCAACACCTCGCCGCGGATGACGCGGGCATAGCGGGTCCAGTACACCGCCCCCAGAATGATGACGATGTTCCACATGCTGGGCCCGACCATGGTCGCGAGAAAGATCGCGAAGACGAGCGCCGGCAAGGCGAGCCAGGCGTCGGTGACGCGCATGATCACCTGGTCCACCCAGCCGCCGAGATAGCCCGCGAGAATGCCGAACGCGGTGCCGATGCCGCCGGCGACGAGGGTCCCGGTGACCCCGACGATCAGCGATACGCGGGCGCCGAAAATCAGCCGGCTCAAGACGTCGCGCGCCTGAAAATCAGTGCCGAGCAGCCAGTGTGCGCTGCCGCCGGCCATCCAGAACGGCGGCTCGAAGATCTTTGCCCCGGGGATCGGCTCGGTCGGATCGTAGGGCGCGATCACATTGGCAAAGAGCGCCATCAGGGCGAACGGCACGAGGATCGCCAGCGGCAGCACCGGCAGGTCGCGCAACCGCCCGAGGCGCCGCCCCTCGGCGCGCCGCGGCGCGGCGGCGGCGACCGCGGCGACCTCGAGCTCTTCGGTCGTGGAGACCATTGCGCACCTATTTCAAGAGGCGAATGCGGGGATCGATATAGGCGTAAAGAATGTCGATCAGCAGGTTCATCACGACGATCATGATGCCGGCCTCCATGACGACCCCCTGCACGAGCGGGAAGTCGCGCTCGAAGATCCCCTCGAACAACAGCCGGCCGATGCCGGGCCAGGCAAAGATCACCTCGATGATCACCGCCGCGTTGAGCATGACGACGAGGTTGATGCCGGCCAATGTCAACACCGGGATCAGGGCGTTCTTGAAGGCATGCTTGGCGAGCACCGCATAGGCCGGCAGTCCCTTCAGGCGGGCGAGCTTGATGTATTCGCTGCGCAGCACTTCGAGCATGCTGGAGCGCGTCAGGCGCAGCAGCGAGGCGGCGAAATACCAGCCGAGCGCCACCGCCGGCATGACCAGATTGCGCCAGCCCCCCTGCCCGCTCGTCGGCAGCCAGTGCAGCCATACCGAAAAAATCAGGATCAACACGAGCCCGAGCCAGAAGCCGGGGATGGCAAGGCCCAAGAGGGCGACGACCTTGCCGAAGCTGTCCCACCAGGTGTTGACCCGCACGGCCGATATGATCCCCGCCGGTATGCCGATGAAGAACGAGATCAAGGTCGCCGCCAAGGCCAATTCGAGCGAATTGGGCAGGCGTTGGAAATAGAGGCTGCTGACCGGCATCTCGTAGTTGAACGAGGTGCCGAGCTGGCCGGTGATGATGTTCCTGACGAAAGCGAGGTACTGCACCGGCCAGGGCCGGTCGAGCCCCCATTCGGTGCGGATCCGCGCCAGGTCCTCGGCGCGCGCGCCGGGCTCGGCGAGCAGCGTCACCGGGTCGCCCGTCAGCCTGATCACCGTGAAGATGGTCAGGCTGAGGATGAACAGGGTGATGAGGGCGTAGAGGGTACGCCGGACGATGAATCGGGTCATGCGCGCGCCTTGCTGTCCGACGGCGGGGGCCCCTCACCCCGCCCCTTTCCCCGCAAGCGGGGAGAGGGAGGGACCCGCCCAGCGGGAGGGTGAGGGGCGGCGCCTGACGGAACTTGCACTATTCCAGCGCTCCGTCAGCTCGCCTTGAGCTTGATGTCTTCCCACGGATAGGCATAGCCGGTGGTGATCGTCGGAAACACGTCTGTCCACTTCTTGGCGGCGATGCGCGGCCCGATCGCGTTGACGAAAGCATGCCGGAACACCGGGATGAAATAGTAGTTCTCCAGGATCGACCGCTGGATCTCATAAGCCAATTTCTTGCGTTCCTTGGGATCGTAAGAGGAGAGATATTGCGCGAACTTGTCGTCCAGCTCCTTGATGCAGAAAAAATCCTTCGACTGGAAGCCGCCGCATTTGAACATGCCGTCGTACCAGTTCGACCAGGTGCCGCCGATGCGCGTCGCATTCAAGATGATCTGCGTGCCCGGCCATTGGCTGAGGCCGCTCTCGATCTTCTTCAGGAAAACGCCGCGCTCCATGACCTGGTTGCGGGCGCGGATGCCGATCGCCTCCAATTGCGAGACGATGCGCTCGCCGCGCGAATAATAATTCGGCACCGGCGTCACCCAATCGACCTGGAAGCCGTTGGGATGGCCCGCCTCCGCCATCAGCCGCTTGGCCTTGGCGACGTCGTGCGGCCATTTCGGCCATTCCATGCCGTATTCGACGTCGTCGTTGATCCAGTTGCCGTCGACGACGCCCATGCCGTCGCACTCGGCCTGGTTCATCGCGTCGCGGTCGATCGCGAGGCTGATCGCCTCGCGCACTCGCTTGTCGTGGAACGGGCTTTTCGGGTTCTCGAAGCCGGGGAATTCGAGCCACCAATTGGCCGAGACCACCGGCGCCAGCATCAGCTTCGGGTTGTTCTTGACGCGGGCGATCAACTCGCCCGGCACGAAATACATGATGTCCGCTTCGCCGCGCTCGAGCATGGCGACGCGGGTCGCCGCCTCCGGCACCGCCAGCATCGTGAAGTTCTTCACGTGCACCGGGCGGTAATAGTCGTCGAATGCCTCGAAATCGAGCCGCACGCCCGGCTGCTGCGAGACGAGCTTGTAGGGCCCGGCGCCGATCGGCTTCTGCATGAACCCGGACTGCCCGACCTTCTCGTAATACTTTGCCGGCACCACCCAGCCAGCGCCGCACACATTCGACGTTCCCATCAGGATCGGAAAATCCAGGAACGGTGTCTTGAAATTGAATTTTACCGTATTGGCGCCGATGATCTCGATACCGTCGGTCTTCTCCTTGAGAACCTGGCCCCAGGCGCCGCGATAGTGCTCGTAGCTCCACTTGACATCCTGCGGCGTTACCGCGGAGCCGTCGTGGAATTTGATGCCGGGCCGCAGCCGGAAGGTGCAGCTCTTCGCGTCCTCGGCAAATTCGTACTGGTCGGCGAGCGCCAGATGATCGAATTTCTGCTTGCCGGAATTCTTCATCAGCGCGTCGTGCATGGCGTTGATGAAATTGTCCGGGGTCGCCGTGCCGTCGTGCTGCTGCGAGTCGAGCCAACGCGCCGCGATGTTGGTGTGCCAGGCGAGCACCATCTTGCCCTTGGGGACTACCGCGCCGGCCGCCCGCGCGCCGCGCACGAACGGCGCCGCCAGCGCCGTCGTCGCCAAGGCGGTTCCCAATACCGTGCGCCGCGTCAGCTCCGTCTTCCGCATTTTCTTCTCCCTGCCAAAGTAGTTTCGTTCGCGGCCGCGTCGATCTCGGCGAGCGCAACCACCTCAGGGAGACGCACGCCGGCCGCTGCATCCGCAGCCCTGCTACGGCGGATCGACCGCATCGGCGGCGCCGATCCGCCTCGCGCCTGCCTCCCTGGTTGGGCGCACCATAGACGAGCCTCGGCGGCCTGTCGAGACGCCCCGCCGCCCTGCCCCGTCAGCTTTTGAGCCGGATATCCTCCCAGGGATAGGCATAACCGGTGCTGACCGCGCTGGGGAACACGTCCTGCCACCGCTTGGCGGCGATGCGCGGTCCGATCGCGTTCATGAAGGCGTGGCGGTAGACCGGGACGAAGTAATAGTTCTCCAAGATCCCGCGCTGGATCGCTTCGGCGAGCGCCTTGCGCTCGGCGGGTTTGTCCGAGGCCAGGTATTGCCGGTACTTGGCGTCGAGATCATCGACGCAGAATGCGTCGGCCGACAGAAGGCCGCCGCATTTGAAGTCGCTTTCGTACCAGTTGGCCCAGCTGGCGCCGATGCGGGCGCCGGCGAAGACGATGTTGACGCCCGGCCATTCCTTGAGCCCGCCTTCGCGCCGCTTCGTGTAGACGGCCCGCTCGAGCGTCTGCAGCCGGCCGCGGATGCCGATCGCCTGGAGCTGCGACAGCACGCGCTCGCCGCGCGAGTAATAGGGCGGCGCCGGGGTCAGCCAATCGATCGTGAAGCCGTTGGGGAAGCCGGCCTGCGCCATCAGCTTCTTGGCCCGGGCGACGTCGCGCGGCCATTTCGGCCACTCCATGCCGTAGAGCACGTCGTCGTTGATCCAGTTGCCGTCGACCCGGCCGAGCCCGGCCGATTCCGCGGCGTTGATCGCGTCGCGGTCGATCGCCAGGCTGACCGCCTCGCGCACCCGCTTGTCGTGGAACGGGTTCTTCGGGTTCCGAAAGCCCGGGAATTCGAGCCAGAAATTCCCCGACACCACCGGCGCCAGCATCAGCTTCGGGTTGTTCCGGACCCGCGCCACCAGATCGCCGGGAACGTTGTAGACGATGTCCGCTTCGCCGCGCTCGAGCATCGCCACGCGGGTCGCCGGATCGGGGACGCTGACGACCGTGAACTCTTTGACGTGCACCGGTCGGTAGTAGCCGGCGAAGGCCTCGAATTCGAGCTTGGTTCCGGGCTCCTGGCGCACCATCCGGTAGGGGCCGGCGCCGATCGGCTTTTGCACGAACCCGTTCTGCCCAAGCTTTTGATAATATTTCGCCGGCACCACCCACCCGGCGCCGCAGACGTTGGCCGTGCCCATCAGCCGGACAAAGTCGAGAAACGGCCCCTTGAAGCGGAAGCGGACGGTGCGCTCGTCGACAATGTCGACCGCGCCGGTGCGCTCCTGCAACACCTTGGACCAAGCGCCGTGGTAGTTCTCATAGCTCCATTTGACGTCGGCCGGGGTGACCGGGCTGCCGTCGTGGAACTTCAGCCCCGGGCGGAGCCGGAAGGTGGCGCTCCTTGCATCCTCGTCGAATTCGTAGCGCTCGGCGAGCGCCAGATGGTCGAATTTGTGCGTGCGAAAATTCTTGATCAGCGCGTCTTGCAGGATGTTGAGAAAATTGTCCGGCGTGGCGCCGCCGTCGTGCTGCTGCGGGTCGAGCCAGCGCGGCGCGATGTTGGTGTGCCAGGCGAGCACCATGCTGCCCGCCGGTCGAGGTGCGGCCGCCGCAATCCGGCCCATAAAAGGCGCCGCTATCGTGCCCGCCGCCGCATTCGCGAGCAGGCTGCGCCGCGTCAATGTCGTTCTGGTCACGCGTTCCTCCCTCGCTCAACGCGGGGGCCGCGCTCTCGGTGCCGGCAGGCGACGCGGTCAGCGGCGGGCCGTTCGCGCTCGCCGCGGGCGGCGCCACGCCGGGCGCGCGGCGTACCCGTCCCGTTTGATGCACGCGGGAGGCACGGGGACAGCCGTCACACAGGGCCATCGGCGACGCTGCCGATCCCGGGCTTGTCGGCATCATCGCCGACGCCGCGGCCCCCGTGTCCTCCCAGGCGGCTCTTGGTCGAGCCTTGCAAGAAAGGTAACACAGCCATGCGCCGGTGCGTTATCTTTTTTGTCCAGCGGATCGCGTGAACGCCAACGGGATGGGCACCGGCGCCCCGACCCTACGGCCTCCCAGACGGGCTCGGTTTATTTTCGAGCCGTGACGCTGTTGTATCACGGGCAGATCTGATTGTCGCATCCCCACCGCCGGCGACGGGAGTGCTTCATCCCGCCCCCTCCTCGACCTCGAGATCGGCGAGCGCGCCGACGCTGATCGGCTTCCATGGCGCGCGCGGCCGGAACGTGCCGATCTCGGAGACCCTCTTGCCGAGCGTATCGGCGATCGTCGCGGCGACGAGCGGCCCGCAGATGCGCCCCTGGCAGGGGCCCATGCCGCAGCGAGTGAAGGCCTTCATCTGATTGGGGCCGCCGGCGCCGAGCCGCGCCGCCCGCCGGATGGCGCCGACGGCCACGGATTCGCAGCGGCAGGCGAGGATCGCGTCGTCGGGTGGGACGAGCACGGACTGCGGCGGCCGATAAAGCCGATCGAGAAACGGGCGCAACGCCTGCTCGCCGTCGAGGGCGGTCCTGAGCGGGGCGGCGCGGCGCTCCTGCTCGGCCTCGGACAGGCCGCCGAGCCGCCGGGCGGCATCGAGCGCCGCGAGCCGGCCCGACAGCGCCGCCGCCGCCGCCCCGGCGATGCCGCCGCCGTCGCCGGCGACCCAAATATCGGGGTGGCTGGTTCGGCCCCAGGCGTCGAGCATCGGCCGCCAAGAGAGCTGTGCCTCGTCCCATTGATGGGAGAGCCCCAACGCCAGCGTCGGCTGGATGTTGGGGATCACCCCCTCGTGGAGAAAGAGATGGTCGGCGGCGATCTCGCCGCCCTGCCAGGCGACGCGCTCGAGCCGCGAGCCGCCGAGGGCGCGCAACCCGCGCACGCCTCGCCGGAGCGGGATCCCGGCACGGCGGAGCGCACCGATCAGCGAGAGGCCGCGAGCGAGCTGGCGGCGGCCGCGCCAGAGCGGCGCCGGATGGAGGAGGGCGCGGCGAAAATTGGCGAAGGGGGTCGTCTCAAGGAGCGCGACCGGCGGCGCCCCGGCGGCGGCGAGCTGCGCCGCGACGAGATAGACGAGCGGCCCCTGCCCGGCGAGCACAATGCGGCCTTCGGGGACGAGGTCGGAGGATTTCAAGAGGATCTGCGCCGCGCCCGCCGCCATGACGCCGGGCAGCGTCCAACCCGGGATCGGCACCGGCCGCTCGACCGCCCCCGCCGCGATCAGGATCTTTTTCGCCGCGATCGTCTTGCCGCGGCCGTCGGCCGAAAGAAACAGCCGACCGCCGGGATCGATATGCCACACCGTCGTCCGCGGCAGGTAGCGCGCGCCGCTGTCGCGCAACGCCGAAACCAGCTCGCGGCCCGCGAGATAGTCCGCCCCGAGCAGGGAATCGGACCCCGCCCTCTCGACCGCGCGGTAGATTTGTCCGCCGGGCGCGGGCTGCTCGTCGATCAGAACCGCCTCGAGCCGCAATTCCGCGGCGAGCGCCGCCGCCGCCATGCCGGCCGGCCCGGCGCCGATGATGGCGAGGTCGGCGGTCATCGCGCGACGGGGTCGATCTTGCGCGCGCCCAGTTGCCGGTTGAGCCGCATGCCGGGGCGCGCCTCGACCATGCAGCTCTGCCGGTTCGGCACCCCATCGATCTCGGCGAGGCAATCGAAGCACACCCCCATCATGCAATAAGGCGCCCGCGGCGCGCCGTCGACCGGGCTTTCGCGAATGCTCGCAAGGCCGGCGACGAAAAACGCCGCAGCGGCCGAAGCGCCGGCCGGCACCAGGACGCGACGCCCCTCGACGACGACCGGAACCGCGCCGGGGCCGGGATCACGCCGCGGCCGGAACATCGAAACGCCTCGCCGTGAAGAGATCGAGCGACGGGTCGAGCGCGCCCGCCGCCACCATCCCGGCAAAGGACAGCGCGTGCGCTCCCGCGAGCGTCACCCCGCTGTGGCAGTTGGCGGTGAAGGCGCCGGGGAAATATTCGGACTGGTCGTAGATCGGCAGCCCGTCGGGGGCCATCACCCGCAATGCCGCCCACGCGCGCACGATGTTGAGATCGCGCAGCCACGGAAAGGAGAGCACCGCGCGGCGGGCGATCGTCTGCATGACGAGGGGGTCCTGGCCGGTGTCGAAGCCGACATCCTCCTGGCTGTCGCCGAGCATGAAGCCGCCCTCGACCGTCTGGCGCACCGTCGTCGTCGGCATCGGCAGCAGCGGGCGGGCGCGCTCGGTGACGAGGATCTGCCCCCTGAGCGGCCGCACCGGGGCGCCCAATCCGACGAGCGGGGCGAGTTCGGCGTTGCCGAGCCCGGCGGCCAGCACCAGCCGGGGCGCGGCAATCTCGCCGGAGGCGGCGGCGACGCGAAATTCGCCGCGCGCCGCCCACACGTTCTTGACGCGCGCATTCGGCAGATAGCGGCCGCCCTTGGCGGCGAGCCCCTTGTGCAGCGCGTAGAGCAGATTGAGCGGGTTGGCGTGCCCGTCATAGGAGGTCCAGGAAGCGCCGCTGACGCGCTCGCCGATGCCCGGCAGCATCTCGGCGACCTCGCGCCGGTCGAGCATCTCATAGTCGAAGCCGAAATTGCCGCTTTCCTCGGCCATCCGCTGCATCATCGCGCGGCGGGCCGCAACCTCGTCGTCGCCGAGGCACAGATGCAGCCCGCCCGGCCGCTGGTGCCCGACCGCGATCCCGGTCAGCGCCGCCAATTCCGCGGCGAGGCGCGGCCATGCGTCGGCCGAATACCGGGTCCAGCGCTGGTAATGGGGCGCGCCGAGACCCTTGCTCTGCACCCAGACGAGACCGAAATTGCCGCGCGCGGCGCGAAAGGCGGCGTCGCCCTCGTCGAGAAGTGCGGCGGCGAGCCCGAGCCGGGCGAGGCCATAAGCGATCGCCGAGCCGACGAGCCCGCCGCCGATCACGATCGCATCAACCCGCGCCATCCGCCCTTCCGCTCCGCCGCCTGCGCGCAAATCATAGCGCGCGGGTCGGCGGATCAGAAGAACGGCGACGCGGCGAGGCTAAACTAGCAGCCGGTGGTGCCGGCGACGCAGGCCGTCGAAGAGCTCTGCAGCACGCCGCCGCTGAACACCAGATTGAGGTTCGCCGTGACCGGCTGGCTCGCGCAATTGTCGTCCTCGGACAACAGCTTGAATTGCGCCGTGCCGGTGACGGTGCCGTCGCTCGGGATCGGGCCGGCGAGCGTGGCGTCGTGCGACCCGACCAGCTCATAGGACGCGCCCGTGGCCCCGGTGCCGCTGACGTCCGCCGCGTTCGCGCGGACCCGGTCGCGCCTCGGTATGGCCAAGAGGTGCACGCGGCCGGAGGTTAGCGTCACCGTGTCCGTGGAGGTGCAGTTCATGCCGACGTTGGAGACGGCGATCCCACCGGTGGCGGTCAGCGGCACGCGAACGTTCGACGCATGCCCATGGCCGTGCTCATGCTCATGCTCGTTCGTGGCGACGGACTGCGCCATCGCCACCGAGCCGAGAGCCAAGACGGCGACGGCGGCAACCGCCATCCTCTTCATGCAAAGAAACACACTACCCTCCTTCAAGTGCACAACGACGCTTCGGGGGTACCCCAAGCGCCGCCCATCAGCAGTAGCACAGCATTAAAGTTATTAAAGCGTCATTAATGGGACACAAGTGAAGGTTGCCAAACATCGCCTCCGTTCCCTTTCGGCCGGCCAATGCGGTAGATTGCGTTCCATGAGCTTCATCGCCCGCCTTCTCGCGAGCGCCCGCGGGCTGCCGTTCGGCGGGCCGATCGGCTCGCTGATCGAGCGCGCCGCCAGCCACCTGCCGCACCATCATCCGGCGGGCGACGGCGAGCGGCGCGCCGCCGATCCGCGCCGTTCGGTCGCCTTCACGATCGCGGCGATCGCGCTCGGGGCCAAGATGGCGAAGGCGGACGGCGAGGTGACCCGCGACGAGGTCGCCGCCTTTCGCGAGGTCTTTCAAGTGCCGCCGGGCGAGGCGGAGCATGTGCGCCTCGTCTTCGATCTCGCGCGCAAGAGCACGCACGGGTTCGAGAGCTACGCCCACCAGGTCGGCCGGCTTTTCGCGGAAGACCGCGGCGTCCTCGAAAACCTGTTGGGCGGGCTGTTCCACATCGCCCTCGCCGACGGCGCGCTGTGCGCGGCGGAAGACCGCTATCTCGCCGAAGTCGCGCGGCAATTCGGCTTCGACGCGCGCGAGTACGGGCGCATCAAGGCGCAGCACGCCGGCGGCGGCGGAGCGCAAGGCGAGGACGCTCATCTGATCCTCGGCGTCGAGCCCGACGCCGGCCTGGACGAGCTGCGCGCGGCCTACCACCGGCTGCTCCACGAGAGCCACCCGGACATCGCGATCGCGCGCGGCCTGCCGCCGGAATGCGTCGCGCTCGCGACGACTCGGATGGCGCGCATCAACGCGGCCTACGACCGCTTGTCGGGACGCGGCCTGCACCAGCCGGCATGATCCGCCAGCGGCTCTCGCCGAACCACGCCGATCGCGGCGAGCAGCCGCGCATCGACATGCTGGTGCTGCACTATACCGGGATGACGAGCGCCGAGGCCGCGATCGAGCGCCTCACCGACGCGCACGCGCGGGTCAGCGCGCATTACCTCATCGAGGAGGACGGCGGTCTGTGGCTTCTCGTTCCGGAAGAGCGGCGCGCCTTTCATGCCGGGATCTCCTGCTGGCAGGGCGAAACCGACCTCAACCGCGTCTCGATCGGCATCGAGATCGTCAACCCGGGCCATGAATGGGGCTACCGGCCGTTTCCGCCGGCGCAGATCGGC
>DASYYD010000003.1:0-4448 GCA_035934195.1 Allostellaceae bacterium
CGAGCGTCTGTTGGCGGCCGCCGGCCAGGCGCTGGAGGCGGCGGCCTCCGACGTCGAGATCGGCGCCGGCCGCGCGAGCGTGCGCGGCACCGATATCGGCATCGAGGTGAAGCAGCTCGCCCGCGCCGCCTATCACGAGAGCCACCGCTTTCCGGCGATCGCCGAAACCGGGCTCTCGGCGGTCGCCACCTATGATCCCGCCGGCACCTTTTCGAACGCCTGCCACGTCGCGATCGTCGAGGTCGATGCCGCGACGGGGCGTGTCGCGATCGAGCGCTTCCTCGTCGTCGAGGACGCCGGCATCCTGATCAATCCGATGATCGTCGAGGGCCAGATCCATGGCGGCGTCGCGCAGGGAATCGCCAACGCCCTCTACGAGGAGGTGATCTACGACGATGCCGGCAACATGCTTTCGGGCTCGCTCGCCGATTATCTCGTGCCGACCGTGGCTGAAATTCCAAACCTCGAAATCCACCACCTCGAAACGGTCACCGATGCGAGCGTCACCGGCGTCAAGGGGGTGGGCGAAGGCGGCGCGATCGGCGCTCCGGCGGCGGTGCTGAATGCGGTCTGCGACGCGCTCTCGCCGTTCGGCGTCGAGATCTTCGAAATGCCGGCGACGCCCGAGCGGATCCTGCGGCTCATTCGCGAAAGGCTGGCGCAATGACGGAAAAGCTCGAGGTCGTGCTGCGCGTCAACGGCGAAACCCGCAGCATCCGGGTCGAACCGCGGCGCACGCTCGCCGACGCGCTGCGCGAGGATTGCGGCCTCACCGGCACGCATCTGGGCTGCGAGCACGGGGTGTGCGGCGCCTGCACGATCCTCTGCGACGGCCATCCCGTGCGCTCCTGCCTGATGTTCGCGGTGCAGGCCGAAGGGGCGGAGCTGCGCACCGTCGAGGGGCTCGCCGAAGGCGACAAATTGCACCCCATCCAGCAGGCGTTCTGGGACAATCACGGCCTGCAATGCGGCTTCTGCACGCCGGGGTTTCTGATGCTGGCGACGGCGATCCTCGAACGCGATCCCGAGATCGGCGAAGCCGAGCTGCGCATCGCGCTCTCCTCGAACCTCTGCCGCTGCACCGGCTACCAGAACATCATCAAGTCGGTCATGGCGGCGGCGGTCATGATGCGAGAAAACCCCCACCCTAACCCTCCCCCGCCCGCGGGGGAGGGTTAGGGTGGGGGCGGGGGTCGGCAGCGACAAAGCAATCTCCTGATGGGCGAAATCGGCAGATCGGCAAGGCGCCTGGAAGACCCGCCGCTGCTGCGCGGCGCCGGCCGATACGCGGCCGATTTTTCGTTTCCGGGCATGCTGTGCATGCGCGTCGTGCGCTCGCCCGTCGCCTTCGGTCGGCTCCTCGGCGTCCGCACCGAGGCGGCGCGCGCCGATCCCGGCTGCCTCGCCCTGTGGACCGCGGCCGACGTCGCCGATATCCCGCCGATCAATTTTCGCCTGACGCCGGTGCCCGGGCTCGAACCCTATCGCCAGCGCATCCTGGCCGAGGGGCATGTGCGCTATGCCGGCGAGCCGGTCGCCGTCGTGTTTGCCGCCGACCCCTACGCGGCCGAGGACATCGCCGACCGCGTCGTCCCCGAGATCGAGCCCAGCACCCCTTATCTCGATCCGCGCGAGCCCGGCCCGGAAGCGGCGATCGTGCGCAAGGATTACGGCGATCTCGCTGCGGCCTTCGCGAACGCGCACGCGGTCGTCTCGCTCGAGCTCGCGGTCGGCCGGCACAGCGGCGTGCCGCTGGAGACCCGCGGCGCTGTCGCGCTCTTGGAAGAAGGAAGCGGCATCCTGCGGCTCCACGGCGCCGCCAAGGTGCCGCATTACAACCGGGAGGCGCTGGCGCGGATGCTCGGCCTCTCCCTCGACCGGATCCATCTGCACGAGGGGCATGTCGGCGGCGGCTTCGGGGTGCGCGGCGAGCTTTATCCCGAGGACGTGCTCGTCTCCTTGGCGGCGTTGCGCCTCGAACGCCCGGTCAAATGGATCGAGGACCGCTTCGAGCATCTGATGGCGACGAACCATTCGCGCGGCCAATTCCACCGGGTGCGCGCGGCGGTCGACGAGCGCGGCATCATTCTCGGCCTCGACGACGAATTCTGGCTCGACCAGGGCGCCTATGTCAGGACGCACGGCGTCACCGTCGCCGATCTGACGGCAGCGATGCTGCCGGGGCCCTATCGCGTGCCGGCCTACCGCTCGGTCGGCCATGTGCGCCTCACCAACAAGACGCCGTGCGGCACCTATCGGGCGCCGGGGCGCTTCGAGGGGAGCTTCGTGCGCGAGCGGCTGGTCGATGCGATCGCCGCCCGCCTCGGGCTCGACCCCCTCGCGGTGCGGCGGGCCAATTTCATTCCGCGCGCAGCGATGCCGTTCCGCCGCGAATTCTCGACGCTCGGCACCGAGCTCGTCTACGACAGCGGCGACTATGCCGGCCTCCTCGACAAATGCCTCGCGCGGATCGGCTGGGAGAAGCTCAAAGCCGAGGCGGCGCGGCGCCGCGAGCGGGGCGAGCTGGTCGGATTGGGGCTCGGCTTCTTCGTCGAAAAAAGCGGCCTCGGCCCCTACGACGACGTGCGGATCGCGCTTCAGAGCGACGGCGTCGTCGAGGTGGTGACGGGCGCCGCCTCGGTCGGCCAGGGCGTCGAGACGGCGCTCGCGCAGATCTGCGCCGACCGCCTCGGCGTCGGCCTCGACCATATCCGCGTCGTGCACGGCCAGACCGACCGCATCGCGCGCGGCATGGGCGCCTTCGCCTCGCGCGTCACGGTGATGACGGGCTCCGCCGTCGCGCTCGCCGCCGAGACGTTGCACGGGCGCATCCTCGCCGAGGCCGGCCGCCTGCTGCAGACGCCGCCCGAGCGGCTTTCCCTCGAGGCCGACCGGGTGGCGATGCGCGATCTGCCCGAGGGGCCCTCGCTCGCCCTCGCCGCCTTGGCGCATGCCGCCGCGGGCGAGATCGCCGCCGAGGCCACCTTCACCACCGACCGCATGACCTTTCCCTACGGCCTCCATCTCGCGCAGGTGCGGATCGACCGCGACACCTGCGCTGTCGCCGTCGAGCGCTTCTTCGTCGGCTACGATGTCGGCCGGGCGGTCAACCCGATGCTGGTCGAGGGGCAGATCGCGGGCGGGCTCGCGCAGGGGGTCGGCGCCGCGCTCTTCGAGGAGTTCGCCTATGACGAGAGCGGCCAGCCGATGTCGGTCACCTTCGCCGATTATCTGCTGCCGACCATGGCCGAGATCCCGGCGATCGAGGTCGCGATCCTCGAGGAGGCGCCCTCGCCATTGAACCCCCTCGGGGTGAAGGGCGCAGGCGAGGCCGGCATCAATGCGGTCGGCGCGGCGATCGCCGCCGCCATCGACGACGCCATTGGCCGGCCGGGCGCGGTGCGGCAATTGCCGATTACGCCGCAGCGCCTCCACGCGCGATTGGGGGAACCGCGCGACTGAGACGGATTGCTTCGTCGCTGCGCTCCTCGCAATGACGCGCGCATGTCATTGCGAGCGAAGCGAGGCGATCCCGGCGCTCACCGGTCGCGGAAGCGGTCCATCAGCGGCTTTTGCTGGCCGCCGTCGATCTCGATCATCGTGCCGTTGACGAAATGCGCGAGGTCGCAGGCGAGGTAGGTGACGAGGCTCGCCACTTCCTCGACCTCGGCGATGCGGCCGAGGGGGATGCTGCGCGGCGCCAGCGTATCCGCCTCTTCGCGCGCGATCTGCATGTCGCGCGCCATGGCATCGACGAGCCCTGCCCAGCGCTCGGTGCGCACCGGCCCCGGGTTGACCGCGACAAAGCTGATGTTGTCCTTGCCGTATTGCGCCGCCAATGCCAGCGTCAAATTCTGCCCGGCGGCATTGGCGGCGCCCGGCGCGATCTCCCAATAGGAGGGTTTCACCCCGTCATTGCCGATCAGATTGACGACGCGGCCCTTATTTTGCCGCTGCATGATCGGCAATACATGCCTGAGACAGCGCACATAGCCCATGAATTTGAGCTGCAATGCCTCTTCCCAATGCGCTTCCGAGAGAAACTCGATGACGCCGCCCGCCGCCGAGCCGGCATTGTTGACGAGGATGTCGATATGCCCCAGTTCGCGGTGTGCCGCGTGCACGAAATTCTCCGCCTCGGCCGGCTTTGTCAGATCGGCCGGGATCGGGATGATCCGGCGGCCGGTTGCGTCGGCGATGTCGGCGGCGGCGGCTTCGAGCGGCTCGCGGCGGCGCGCGCAGATCGCGACATCGACCCCCTCACGCGCCAGCGAGCGGGCGATCGCCTTGCCGATGCCGGCGCTCGCCCCGGTGACGAGCGCCGTCTTGCCGGTCATGCCGAGGTCCATCGCGTTCCTCCTTCTTGCCCCTAACCGCCGGCCGCGCCGCCGCCGGCGATGCGCAGGATCGTGCGCGTCGTGCTTTGCCCCGCTTCCAGCGGCACGAGC
>DASYYD010000021.1:0-23144 GCA_035934195.1 Allostellaceae bacterium
CAGAACAACGAGCCGGTCGTCAGCTTCCGTTTCGATTCGGTCGGCGCCAAGCGCTTCGGCGACGCGACCCGCGAGAACGTCGGCAAGCCTTTCGCGATCGTGCTCGACCACAAGGTGATCAGCGCGCCGGTCATCCGCGAGCCGATCCTCGGCGGCAGCGGCATCATTTCCGGCAGCTTCACGGTGCGCACGGCGAGCGACCTGGCGCTGCTGCTGCGCGCGGGCGCCTTGCCGGCGCCGATCACGATCCTCGAAGAGCGCACCGTCGGGCCCGATCTCGGCGCCGATTCGATCCATGCGGGCGCGGTCGCCAGCGTCGTCGCGGTCGCCCTCGTCGTCGTCTTCATGATCCTCTTTTACGGCCTCTTCGGAATCTTCGCCGACATCGCGCTCTTCTTCAATTTGTGCCTGATGCTCGGCAGCCTGTCGCTGTTGGGCGCGACCCTGACCTTGCCCGGCATCGCCGGCATCGCGCTGACGATGGGCATGGCGGTCGACGCCAACGTGCTCATTTACGAGCGCATCCGCGAAGAGGTGCGCAGCGGCCGCACGATGCTCTCTTCGCTCGACGCCGGCTTCAAGCGCGCCTTCGGCACGATCCTCGACAGCCATGTGACGACGCTGGTCGCCGGCGGGCTCATGTATTGGTTGGGGTCCGGCCCCGTCAAAGGCTTCGCCGTGACCCTCAGCATCGGCGTCCTCACCTCGCTCTTTTCGGCGATCCTGGTGACGCGGCTGATCATCGTCACCTGGCTGCGCCAGCTGAAACCCAAGGAAATTCCGCTGTGATATCCCCAATTGTCATTGCGAGCGGAGCGAAGCAATCCCGCGGGGATTGCTGCGTCGCTGCGCTCCTCGCAATGTCGGCGGTATTGCCTCGATGAGACCGCTCATCGTCATCAAGCGCACGCCGCAGATCGACTTCATGCGGTATCACAAGCTCGGCTTCGCCTTTTCGAGCTTCCTGCTGCTCGCCTCGATCGTGCTGTTTTTGACCGTCGGGCTCAATTACGGCATCGACTTCATCGGCGGCACGATGCTGCAGGTGCGGGTCGAGCACGGCCCCGCCGACATCGCCAAGATGCGCTCGCAGCTCGACGGGCTGCATCTCGGCGCGGTCTCGCTGCAGGGCTTCGGCAGCCCCTCGGACGTGCTGATCCGCCTGCCGCGCCAGCCGGGCGGCGACGCGGCGCAGGCGCAGGCGGTCGAGAAGTCGCGCCAGGCGCTGGGCGCGGGCATCGACTACCGCAGCGTCGAGTCGGTCGGCCCCAGCGTCGGCAGCGAATTGATCCGCGCCGGGACGATCGCGACGATCCTCGCCCTCGTCGCCATCGCCGCCTACATCTGGTTCCGTTTCGAGTGGCAGTTCGGCATCGGCGGCATGGTCTCGACATTGCACGATGTCGTGACGACGGTCGGCGTCTTCGCGCTCTTCCATCTCGAATTCAACCTGACGACCTTGGCGGCGATCCTCACCGTCGCCGGCTATTCGGTGAACGATACGGTCGTCATCTACGACCGGGTGCGCGAGGCGATGCGCAAATACCGCACGATGCCGTTCCGCGACCTGATCAACCTGGCGCTCAACGAAACCCTGTCGCGCACGATCCTGACGGTCTCGACCGTTGCCCTTGCGGTGTTGTCGCTGCTCGTCTTCGGCGGCCCGGTGTTGCGCGGCTTTTCGATCGCGATGCTGTGGGGCGTCGTCATCGGCACCTATTCCTCGCTCTTCATCGCCGCCCCGATCCTCTATTACGTGCAGCCGAACCGCGCCGCGATCGCCCGCGCCGCCGAGCGGGGGGCGAAGGCGGGCGCACCCGGCGCCTCCTGAGCCGGGAGCGGCGATGGAACTGACCCCGATCGTCCCCCTCGACCGGCAGGTCATCGAGCGCTACGGGCCGGGCGGGTTTCGCGTCAGCGGCGTCGTTTACAAAGGCTCGGTCATCGTCTTTCCCGACCGCATCCTCGCCTGGGAGGCGGCGGAACCCGCCGCCGTCACCGTCGAGGCGCTGATGCCGGTCGTCGAAGCGGGCGGGGTCGAGATCCTCCTCGTCGGGCTCGGCCGCGATTTCGGCATGCTCGCGCCGGCGTTGCGCGCCCGCCTGCGCGCGGCCGGCATCGCCGTCGAGGCGATGGATACGGGTGCGGCCTGCCGCACCTACAACGTGCTCCTCTCCGAGGGCCGCCGCGTCGCCGCCGCGCTGATCGCGCCCGCGTAGGGGCGCGATGAGCCGGTACGCCTACCTCCGCCTCGGGCCCGGCCGCTATCGCGAGCGCTTCGGGCTCAGCTTCGAGGATCTGCGCCTCGGGCTGCGGATCGCCCACCGCCCCGGCATCGACCTCTCGCAGCAGGACAACCGCGAGGACGCGGTCGATCTCGTCAACAACGCGCAGCTGCACTACGACAGCCGCTACGCCGCCGCGACGGAATGGCAAAACCCGCTCGGCGTCAGCACGCTGACCTTGCAGCGCCTTTTCGGCATGGCTTCGAAGAGCTGGTACCGCCGCCGCAACCTCCTCGGCATCGACGAGATTGCGATGACGCATCCGGTATTCGGCGGCGACACGCTCTACGCCGCTTCTTCCGTAGCCGCGCTAGAGGAGGGCGAGGATCCGCATGTCGGCCGCGTCGGCCTCGAGATCGAAGGCGCGAACCAGCGCGGCGAGAAGGTGGCCCGCATCGCCTGCCATATCGAGGTCTATCGCCGCGGCCGCCACCCGGAGGACGAGCCCGGCACCGAGCCCGCCGAGGAGGAACGGTTCCTCGCCTACCGCACCGACCCCGACGGCGCCCTCGTCGAACAGGTGGGGCTCTTCTTCGAGGATCTGGCGCCGGGCGAAACCTTCGTGCATTGGCCCGGCCGCAGCTTCGATTTCGCCGAAAGCCGGCGCCATGCGCTACGCTCGCTCGAGATCAACCCGCGCTGGGGCGACCCTGCCTATCTGCGCCGCCGCAAGGAGATCGAGCCGGCGATCTGGGAGCCTCTCGTGTTGAGCGCGGTGACGGCGCTGACGACGCGCACCTTGGGCCGCGTCGTCGCCAATCTCGGCTGGAGCCAGATCGAGCTGCCGCACGCGGTCAAGCCCGGCGAGACGATCTATGCGGAATCGACGATTGCCGCCGTGCGCGCCTCGCGCTCGCGCCCGGGCCAGGGCATCGCCGAAGTCGAGACGCGCGGGCATGTCGACAGCGGCGAGACGGTTTGCCGCTATCGCCGCGCGCTGCTCGTCTATCGCCGCGGCGCCGGCCCCTATGCCGCCGCCGGTTACTGAGGCCGGCCGCTCGCCGGGGGCGTAGCCGCATGCGGAGCGGAGACGGCCGGTGCCCGCCTCGTGTTCTTGACGCCTAGGCCAATACGCGATACGTACCGCATATGATCCGCTTGTTCGCGGACAAGCGCACGGCGGCGTTCTGGATGGACCGGATGCCGAAGGGCTTTCCGAGCGATCTGGCGAAAGTGGCCCGCCGCAAGCTGCGTATGCTGGCGGCGGCAACCGGGCTCCAGGATCTTCGCAGTCCGTCAGGCAACCGCCTTGAACCCCTAACGGGCGACCGAGCCGGGCAATATAGCATCCGCGTCAATGACCAATGGCGCCTATGTTTCATCTGGCGAGACGGGGACGCCTACGAGGTCGAGATCGCGGATTACCACTAGGAGGACGGAAGTGAGCATCCGCACTGAGGATCTGGCGCAGCAGGACGACTTCTCGGATGTCGCGGGCGCCGAGCGTATAGGGAAGGTGACGCCAGGGGAGGTATTGCGCGAGGAGTTCATGGCGCCGCTCGGCCTGTCCGGTCGCGCGTTGGCGCGCGAACTCGGCGTCCCGTCGAACCGCATTACCGAGATCGTCGTCGGCGAGCGCGCCGTTACCGCGGAGACGGCGATCCTTCTCGGTGAGAGGTTTGGGACTTCAGCCGAGTTCTGGCTCAATTTGCAGACGGCGCACGACCTCGAAGAAGCGCGCCGACGGATGCACCGGGCAGCGTGAGGAAGAGCCTACCGCACCTCTACGATTTCGATCGCCTCGCGGCTCGGGCCTTCGATCATCAAGGCGCGCGTGTCGCCGAGCCCATAGGGCCCGTCGATGACCGCGACGCCTTCGCTTTCGAGCTTTCTCGCCCAGGCGTCGAGATCGCCGACAGAGAGCGCGAAATGGTCATAGAGCTGCCCGCGGCTCGGGGCGAGCGGCGCCTCGCCCTGGTTCATGTACCAGATGAGCGCCACGTCGCCGAATTCGACGCCGCCGCGCGGGGACCGGAACATGCCCTCGCGGTCGAGGGCCGGAAAGGTGCGGTCGGGGCCGCGCGGCACCTTGCGGTCGGCCTCGGCAACCGCCGTGGCGCCGGGGCGCGGCCGCGCATTCAAGTGCTTGCGGTACCACGCCTCGGCGACGAGCGGCTCCTCTTGATAAAAATGGATGTGGTTGAAGCGCTCGGCCGGGTGGTTGCCGGCATATTCGACGAGCGCGTCGTCGGGGCCGCGCATATAGGCGAAGCCGCCGACCCGGGTCGGCTCGATGCCATTCTTGCGCGCTTCGGCGAGCTGCGCCTTGGTGAGGCCGAGGACGCCGCCCGCGCCGGGCAAGGCGTCGCTGCTGACCAGGACCGAACCGCCGCCCTCGCCGGTATAGAGCGGCAAAAGCTCGAACCCGCCGCGCTCCTGGTAGCCGTCGAGGGTGGCCCGCGAGTCGGTGACATGCCAGCCGAAATGCCAGATCGCGCTCTGCGGCCCCGTCGGCGGCGGGCTTTCGGCCCTGTCGAACAGGATCATCGCCGCGTTCGGCGAATAGAGCGCCGGATGCCCGCCCCAGCTGCCCTTGCGCGTGCTCGGAAACGCCCGCGTGTAGAAGTCGAGCGCGGCCTCGGGGTCGGTGGCGTTCAGATGCAGATGATGAAAGGCGGGGGCAGGCGGCATCGGGGTCTCCTCGCGGGTGGAACGCGTCTTTCACTATGGCGCGAGCGAGGGCGCAGAGAAACCCGATAGCGCTTGACAACAAAGGGGCGCGCCATCCCTATGTTGCGCGCAGCGCCGGCGGCCAGACCGGCCGATCATGGGGAGGATCGAATGAACCTGCATCGTTTTGCCCGCCTGTTGTGCGCCGGTTTCGCGGCGGCGGCGCTGTGGGCTTCGCCCGCCGGGGCGGATACCGCCAACAAGACATTGAAGATCGGCGTCATCTACGACCTGACGGGGCCGTTCGCCGGCGGCGGGTCGGACCTGCAATATCTCGGCGCCAAGATCGTGCTCGATTATTTCATCAAGCACGGCGGCGTCGACGGCTACAAGATCGTGCCGGTCTATGCCGACGCGCAGAGCAAGCCGGATGTCGCCATCAACGAGGCGGTGCGGCTCATCGAGCAGGAGCATGTCGACATGCTGCTCGGCTTCTACGCCTCGGCCGAATGCGTGCCGGCGGCGGCGCGCATCGAACAGTTCAAGAAGTTCATGTGGATCACCACCTGCATCGCCTCGCCGGTGCTCGCCGGCCGCGACCTCAAATACGTCTTCCGGCCGCAGCCCTACGGGGCGCAATGGGGCCTCACCTCGACCGCGATGGTGGCGGCTTACAGCAAAGCGCAGCTCGGCAAGGATCCCAAGGATCTGCGGATCGCGATCATTCACGAGGACGGGCCCTACGGCACCGACGTCGCCAAGGGCACCGCCGAGGGCGCGAAGAAGTACGGCTTCCAGGTCGTCGTCAACGAGGGCTATTCCTCTTCCGCGCCCGACCTGTCCTCGCTGGTGACCAAGCTGAAGCGGGCCCGGCCGGACGTCATCTTCCATACCGGCTACAACCCGGACATCACGCTCTTCCTGCGCCAGGCGCGCGAATTGGGCCTGCATTTCTCGACGCTGATCGGCCACGGCGCCGGCTACGGCGTCTATTCCAAGCTCAAGGAGACGTTGGGCACGGACGCCAATTATTTCTTCAACGTCGACCCGATCTCGATCTGGCAGACCAACCCCGAAGCGCTGAAGCCGGCGCTGCTGCCGATGATCAAGATGGTCGGCGACGCCTATCTGAAGGCGAAGCCCGGCACCGTCATCAAATCGGCGCATGTCGGGATGGCCGCTTCCAACACGTACCTGTTTCTGACCGATGTATTGCCGCGGGCGATCAAGAAATACGGCGGCGTCACCTCGGACGATCTGCGCAAGGCGGCGCTCGAGACCAACCTGCCGGACGGCTCGACGATGCTCGGTTTCGGCGTCAAGTTCGAGAAGCCGGGGCAGGCGATGGCCGGCCAGAACGATCGCGCCTTTCCGGTCGTCACCCAATACGTCAACGACCAGGGCTATGTCGTCTGGCCAAAGGCGTTGGCGCAGCGCGCGCCGGTCCTGAAATTGCCGGCGAACTCCCCCTACGCCGCGAAGTAGCCCGGCGTTGCTGCTCGAGGTCGAGGGTCTCGTCAAGCGCTTCGGCGGCTTCGCGGCCGTCAACGACCTGTCGTTCGCGGTCGAACAGGGCGAGATCCTCGGCCTGATCGGCCCGAACGGCTCGGGCAAGACGACGCTCTTCAACATGCTCTCGGGCACGCTCGCGCCGACCGCCGGATCGATCCGCTTTCAGGGCCGCGAGATCGGCGGCCACCCGCCGCACCGCATCATCAACCATGGGATCGGCCGCACCTTCCAGATCCCGCGGCCGTTCCACCGGTTGTCGCTGTTCGACAATGTCGTCCTCGCCGGGTTCTACGGCCAAGGGCGGCACTCGCGCGCCCGCGCCGTCGAGGCGGCGGAACGGGCGCTCGCCATGGTGGGCCTGCCGACGGATCGGACGCTGCCGGTCGATGGGCTCGGCGCCGCCGCGCTGAAAAAGCTCGAACTGGCAAAGGCGTTGGCGACCGGCCCCACCCTCCTGCTCGCCGACGAGAGCCTCGGCGGCCTCGACGAGACCGAGGTCGAGCAGGCCGCCGACATGCTGCGGCGCATCCGCCGCGAGCTCGGCATCACGATCATCTGGGTCGAGCACATCATGGGCGTCTTGATGCGCGTCGTCGAACGGGTCATCGTGCTCGACCACGGCGAGAAGATCGCCGAGGGCACGCCGGCCGAGGTCGCCGCCGATCCGCGCGTCATCGAAGTCTATCTCGGGACGGACGCCGCGGCGCTCCGGCTTTCCGCCTGATGCTCGAACTCAAATCCGTGGATGCCGGGTATGGCGGTTTTCAGGCCCTCTTCGGCGCCTCGCTCGAGGTGGGGCGCGGCGAAGCGGTCGCCGTGATCGGCCCGAACGGCGCCGGCAAGACGACGCTGATGCGGGTCATCTCGGGCCTGATCCGCCCGCTGCGGGGCGCGATCTTGCTCGACGGCAACGATCTGCTGCGGCTGCCCGCGCACCGCATCGTCGAATTGGGCGTGGCGCACGTCCCCGAGAACCGCCGGCTGTTCCCGCGCATGAGCGTCGAGGACAATCTGCGCATCGGCGCCTTCATCCCCGCCGCGCGCGCCAAGTTCGGCGAGCGCCTCGACTTCGTCTACGGGCTGTTCCCGCGCCTGAAAGAGCGGCGCCGACAATTCGCCGGGACCTTGTCGGGCGGCGAGCAGCAGATGTGCGCGATCGGCCGCGCCTTGATGTCGGAGCCGAGGCTGCTGCTCCTCGACGAGCCTTCGGCCGGACTCGCGCCGGTCGTCGTCCAGCAGGTATTCGCTCTTCTGCGCCATATCCGCGAGCTGGGCCTCACCGTCTTGATCGTCGAGCAGAACATCCGGCAGGTGCTGCGGATTGTCGACCGCGCCTACCTGCTCGAAGCCGGCCGCATCCGCTCGAGCGGGGCGGCCGGCGAACTCCTCGACAGCCCGGCGATCCGCGCCGCCTATCTCGGAGTTTGAGACGCCCATGCCGTTGCGAGCGCAGCGAAGCAATCTCGCGCCGAACAATGCGGGAGTTGCACGAGATCGCTTCCTCGCCTGCGGCGCCTCGCAATGGCGTTTCTGTCGTAATCCATAGTCGGGGCGCGAATGTTCGGCATCTTCGACATCTATTTCCTGCAGGCGGTCATCGACGGCGTCCTGTTGGGCGGCGTCTTCGCGCTCTTGGCGCTCGGGCTCAACCTGATCTTCGGCGTCATCGACGTCGTGTGGATCTGCTATGGCGAGCTGTTGATGGCCGGCATGTACGGCATGTACTATTGCTACACCGTCTATCACCTGCCGTTTCTAGTGGCGGCGCTCGTCTCGATCGCCGCCGTCGGCGGGCTCGGCGTCCTGCTGCACCTTCTCGTCATCGCGCCGCTGCTCGGCACCGCCCCGCTCAATCAGCTGCTCGCCACCGGCGGCGTCCTCTTTCTGCTGCAGAGCGCGGCGACCGTGCTGTTCGGCATCGACTTCCGCAATCTCGGCATTCGCCTGCCGATCCTCGACGTGGCCGGCATGTATCTGAGCTATGCGCGCCTCATCGCCTTTCTCGTCGCGCTCGCCGGGATGGCGGCGCTCTACCTCTTTCTGTCGAAGAGCTATATCGGCGCGGCGATCCGCGCGATCGCGCAGGACCGCCAGATCATGCCGCTGATGGGCGTCGACACGCGGCGCATCTATATCGTCACCTCGGCGATCGGCGGCGGTCTCGCCGGGCTCGGCGCGATGATCCTCGTATTGCAGTACGACGTGCAGCCTTTCGTCGGGCTCACCTTCGCGCCGATCACCTTTCTCGTCTGCGTGCTCGGCGGCCTCGGCAACATGATCGGCGGCTCGGTCGCCGCCGTCCTGTTCGCCGAGATCATCTCGATTGCCGGCCTCTATCTCGATCTCGAATGGGGCTACGTCTTCGCCTTCGGCATTTTCGTGGTGCTGATGTTCTTCCGCCCGCAGGGCCTGTTGGCGCGGCGGCGCTCATGAACCGCATCTTCCCCTGGCTCATGGGGGCCGTTCTGGTCGCGCTGCCCTTCGTCTATCACCAGCCCTATCCGCTGCATCTGATGGTGCTCGTCTTGATCTGGTCGTTCGCCTACACCTCGTGGTCGGTGATGGGCCGCTTCGGCCTCGTCTCGTTCGGGCATGGCGGGTTCATGGGCATCGGCGCCTATGTGAGCGCCCTCTTGTGGAACCATTTTCATCTGACGCCGTGGCTCGGCATCCCGCTCGGGATGGCGGCCGCCGCGGCCGTCGCGCTGGTGATCGGCTACCCGTCCTTCCGGTTTCGCATCACCGGCCATTATTTCGCGCTGTTGACGCTGGCGCTGTCGGTGATCGTCTTGCAGCTCGTCACCGCGACGCGCGAGTTCACCGGCGGTTCGCTCGGCTATACGCCGGAGCGCTACAACCACGGCGACTCGATCTATGCCTTGCAGTTCCCCGGCCGCGACACCTGGTATCTGATCGCCCTCGCCGTCTGGGCCGCCGGGCTCCTGATCCGCTGGCGCGTCGATCGCAGCATGCTGCGCTACGCGCTCGAGGCGATCGCCGAGGACGAAGATGCCGCCGCCGCCGCCGGCGTCCATGTCACCGCCGAAAAATTGAAGGTCACCGTGCTGAGCGCGGCGATGACGGCGCTCGCGGGGGCGCTCTACGGCCAGTACCAGATGTTCATCTCGCCGGATACGGTGAGCGGCGTTGCGGTGTCGCTGCAGATGGTGTTCGCGGTCGTCGTCGGCGGGCTCTACGTGCTGCTCGGGCCGACGGTCGGGGCGGCATTGACGATCTCGCTGACCGAGACTTTGCGCGTCTGGTTCGGCACCGGGGCGATCGGCTGGGACAACGTCGTCTACGGCACGCTGCTCGTGCTCTTCATCATCTTTCTGCCGCAGGGCCTGCTGGGTTCGCTGATGGCGTGGTTCGGGCCGGCGCGGGTGCGCGGCCGCTGAGCCCGCGGGCTGTTGGCGCGGGTTTTGCTATCGTCCGGCGCGGGGGATGAGAGGCTGCGCCGATGGCGCCCGACGACGCGAGTTGGTTCGAGACCTCGATCGGCCTGGGTCACAACGGCGGGCCGCCGCTCGAGCTCGGCATCGGCTGGCGGCACTTCTGCTGGAAGAAGGCGCACGCCAAGGCCTGGAAGACGCCGCCGCGCGAGATCGCGCTCGCCCGCCTCGCGCGCGCCGAAGCGCTCGGCATCAGCTATCGCGAATATGCCTCGGTGTTGCTCGACCGCGGCCGCCACCTCTGAGACGGCAATCTTACGGCGCGGCCCGCCACGCTTGCGCGAAGGCACGCAGCTCCTTCGCCTCGACGTCCGACACGGCCCAGAAATTCATGCCGCCCGCCGCCCAGTGCACGAGGTTGTAGCCCTCGCGCTGCGTCTTCGCCGGGGCGGTGGACCCCTTCGCTTGCGGCCATGCGTAAAGGTCGATGACGTGCTTGCGATAGCCATAGACGAGCGCCGCCACCGGCCGGCCGGCGAGGTAGTCGAGCCGGCCGCCGACGAGCGGGAAGCCGTCGCCGCGCAACTCCTTGACCGGCGGCGAGAAGGGGAGCCGGCCGTCGAACCACGGCTTGACGGTGTGCTGGTCGGTCGAGGCGACGTCCTCGAGATGCCCCGGCTGCAACGCGCGGATGTGGCTCGCGACAAGCTCTTGCGTCAGGCTCTGCGTCCCCGGCGACAACAGCGCAATCGACAGCGTCGCTGCCGCGGCGGCGCCGAGCGCGAAGCCGAACGCCGGCCGCAGCCAGTCCGAAAAGCGCGCCGAGAGCGGCGGGCGCGCCGCCGGCTTTGCCGCCGCGACGCGTTCGAGGAGGCGCGCGCGCAAGGCTTCGGGGGCGGGCTCGTAGAGCCGGTCGCGCAGCATCGCCCGGGTCTGCGCCAATGTCTGCGTCGCGCGTTGGCAAACCGCGCAGCCCGCGCGATGCGCGCTCAAGGCCGCCGCCTGCGCCGCGTCGAGCTCGCCGTCGAACTCGGCCTGCGCCAGCAGGAGCATCTCGCAGCGGCGTTCGCTTTCCGAGGCGCTCATGGCGTCCTCTCCGCTTCTCCGGCCGCCTCGATGAGGCGGCGCCGCGCCCGCCACAACCGCGACATGACCGTGCCGATCGGGGTCTGGGTCACCTCTGAAATCTCCTTGTAGGAGAGTTCCTCCAGTTCGCGCAGCACCAGCGTTTCGCGCAATTCGACCGGCAGCTCGGCGACCAGCGAGCGCACCCAGCAGCGGTCGCGCGCCTTGATCAGGCTCTCCTCGGGATCGTCCGCTTCGTCCGGAAGCTCGATGGCGCCCGCCTCGGCGTCGGCGGGCGAGCCGGCGAGCGGCACGAGCTCGACGCCGCGGTTCAGATTGAACGAATCGTAGGCGCTGTTGCGCACGATCTGTAAGAGCCAGGCGCGCGGGTTGACGCCCCGGAAGCTCGGGAAATAGGTCAGGCTGCGCAATAGGGCTTCCTGCAAGACATCCTCCGCTGCCGCCGCGTCGCGCATCAGCCAGCGCGCGAGGTTGTGGGCGGCATCGAGATGCGGCAGCACGGCGGTCTCGAACGTGTCGTTGCGCGCGAAAGCTGGCACGTCCCCCTGCCGAACTGAAAACCGACCCGCGCCGCCGGGCGCGTGACAAGCGATAGACTTGCCCCTGGCCCGGTTTATTCGCAGCGAAATGATATTTGACGCCGGCAAAACCGGAAAGCCCCGCCGCAGCGGGGCTTTCTGTTGCGGCTGCCGACGCCCTCAACGCGCCCGCGCCAGGTTGCGGGCGGCGAACTCCCAGTTGGCGAGGTGGTCGAGAAAGCTCTGCACGAAATCCGGCCGCCGGTTCTGGAAGTCGAGGTAATAGGCGTGTTCCCAGACGTCGCAGCACAGGAGCGCGGTCTGCCCGGCGGCGAGCGGGTTCACCGCGTTCGGGGTGGCGAGCACCTTCAGCCGGCCGCGCTCCGCGACGAGCCAGGCCCAGCCGCTGCCGAACTGGCCGAGCGCGGCCGCCTTGAACGCCTCTTTGAACTTGGCCACCCCGCCGCAATCGCGCTCGATCGCGGCGGCGAGGTCGCCCGACGGCGCGCCGCCGCCCTTCGGCGTCAGCGAATCCCAGAAAAAGCTGTGGTTCCATACCTGCGCGGCGTTGTTGAAGAGCACGGCCTTCGCCGCGTCCTTGTAGGTCGCTTTGAGGATCTCCTCGAGCGGGCGGTGCTCCAAGGGCTGGCCCTTGATCAGCTCGTTGAGAGCGGTGACATAGGCCTGATGGTGCTTTCCATGGTGGAAATCGAGCGTCTTCGCCGACATATGCGGTTCGAGCGCGTCCTTCGGAAAGGGTAGGCGTGACAGTTCGAAACCCATGACATCTCCGATTGAAGAAAAAAGATCGAGGCGGCAAGGCCCCACGCTGTTTGAAACGGGCGCTGCCGCGGGACGTTCCGCCGATGGCGAGGGGCCGTGGCCGATTGCCGCGCTCGTCCGCCGTCACGACCGCGACCGCTATCAGACCGCGCTCTTTGCGCCGTCGGCGGAGCGCGAGGCGCTGTTGGCGATCTATGCCTTCAATTACGAGATTGCCCGGGTGCGGGAACTCGTCAGCGAGCCGATGCTCGGCCGCATCCGGCTCGAATGGTGGCGCGAGAACATAAGCGACGCCTTCGGCGCCGGCCCGGTGCGCCGGCACCGCGTCGTCGAGGCGCTGGCCGAGACGGTTCGCCGCCGACCCATGAGCCGGGCACATTTCGAGGCCCTGATCGCGGCGCGGGAGGCCGATCTCGAAGCCGCGCCGCCGGCCACTCTCGCGGCGCTGGAGGAGTATGCCGAGGCAAGTTCGGCGAGCCTCGACTATCTCGCGCTCGAGGCTCTCGGGGTAGGCGGCGCAGCGGCCTCGGCGGCGGCGCGCGAGGTCGGCATCGCCTATGCTCTGGCGGGGCTGATCCGGGCCTTGCCGCTCCACGCCGGCTCGGGCCGGCGCTACATTCCCGACGATGTCGCGGCGCGCGCCGGGCTCGACCTGCGGGATTACGAGAGGCTGAAGAGCCCGCCCGCGCTGCGCGCGGCGGTCGGCGAGATCGCCGCGGTCGCGCGACGGTATCTGGACACGGCGCGGGAACGCCGCGCCGAGATGCCGCGCGATGCTCTTCCGGCATTGCTCCCCGCCGTCGTCGCCGCGCGCTCGCTCGCCCGCCTGCGGCGGGCCGGCTGCGACCCCTACGATCCCGCCTTGCGCCTCCCCGACCCGTTGCAGGTGTGGCGGCTCGGCGTCGCGGCGTTCCTGCGCCGCTATTGACGGATCAGGCGTAGAAGTGGTTCGCCACCATGCCGTAGAGCATCGGGATCGACAGCATCACGTTGACCCGCGAGGCGAGCCCGGCGACGCGCGCCGAGCGCGTGCGTTCCTCGGGCGTCGCGCTGACGAGCCCCAGGATCTTCTTCTGGTTCGGCCAGATGATCACCCACACGTTCAAAAACATGATGGTGCCGAGCCACATGCCGAAGCCGATCGCGACGAAGCGCTTGTCATGGGTGCCGATGCCGAGAGCGATCGCCTGGCCGAGAAAGCCGCCCATCCAGGCGAGGATCAGGCCGAAGACGATCGTCGCGGCGGCGCCCCAGCGGAACCAGAACAGCGCCGTCGGGGCGATGAAGCCGGTGACGGCCGGCCGCTGCTCGGCCGGGATCTTCGGCATCATCGGGGTTTGCGTGAAGTTGAAGTAGTAGAGATGGCCGATCCACATGATGCCGCTGAAGATGTGGAGCCAGCGGACGATCATCGACCACCATTCAAAGCTGACCAGTTCCATAGCCGCCCCCTATCCTCAAGATCCGGCGATCGCGTGGATCAACAAGATCTCGATCACGGTCAAGACGAGGCCGGCGAGAATCGTATAGGCCGGCCATCCGTATTTGCCCGTTCCCTTCAACAGCCAGTCCCACATGTGTTGGGTCTCCTCCCGCGCCAAGGTTGCTCGACCAACGCTGCGGCAACCATACCACGCTCATGCAGGGGAGCAAATCGACGCAGCGGGGCGGCCGCTGTCTTCGGGATCAGCGGCCCCGGAAATCCGGCAGGCGGCGGGCGGCCATCGCCTTGACGCCTTCCTGGAAGTCCTCGGTGCGGCGCAGCCAATCCTGCTCGACCAGCTCGCGTTCGGTCGCCGCCTCGATCGCATCGGCGAGGCCGCGGCGCAACGTGTCGCGAGTCGCGGCGACGGCGAGCGGGGCGGATTGCGCGATCTCGACGGCGAGCGCCTGCGCCGCGCTCCTCACTTCGGCCTGCGGCACGAGGAGGTCGGCGAGGCCGATGCGCACCGCCTCTTCGCCCGGGATGCGGCGGCCGGTATAGAAGAGAAGCGCCGCTTGCTGCGCCCCGACGAGCCGCGGCAGGGTGGCGGTCAGCCCGAAGCCGGGGTGAAAGCCGAGGCGGTTGAAATTGGCGCTGAAGCGCGCTTCCGAGCAGGTGACGCGGAAATCGGCGACGAGCGCGAGCCCGAGGCCGCCGCCGACGGCCGCCCCGTGCACCGCCGCGACGACCGGCTTTTTCGTGCGGAAGAGGCGAATCGCCTCCTTGTAGAGGTGCTTGCCGGCGGCGCTGCGGGTGCCTTCGGAGACGGTGCCGGTGTCCATCCGCTTCGAGAAATCGGCGCCGGCGCAGAACGAGCGGCCTTCGGCGGCGAGCACGATGGCGCGGCAATCGGGGTCGGCGTCCAATGCGTCGAAGGCGTCGCCGATCTCGGCAACGAGCGCGCTGTCGAAGAAATTGTGCGGCGGCCGCCGCATCTCGACGGTCGCGACGAACCCGTCCCGGCCGACGCCGATATCCCGATAGTCGGTCATCCTGCTGTCTCCTCCGCGGAAGAGCCCCTCACCCCGGCCCTCTCCCCGCGTGCGGGGAGAGGGAGGGACCCGCAACGCGGGAGGGTGAGGGGCAGCGAGCGGCATGACGAGTTTCATCTTGTCGCCTTGACGATCAGCGCGTCGACGACCGAAAGCCCGTCGCCTTCGCCGTGCACGATGACCGGGTTGAGGTCGATCTCGGCGACAAGGTCCGCGTGGTCGGCGGCAAAGCGCGACAACGCCGCCATCAGGCGCGCGAGCGCGGCCCGGTCGGTCGGCTTCTCGCCGCGCACGCCGTCGAGAACCGCCGCGCCCTTCAATTCGCCCAGCAGCGCGAGCGCCTCCGCCTCGCCGATCGGCGCCGGCGCGAAAGCAACGTCGCGCAGCACCTCGACATGGATGCCGCCGAGCCCGACCATCAGCATCGGCCCGAAATCGGGGTCGCGGCTCGTGCCGAGGATGATCTCGCGGCCTGGCGGCGCCATTTTCTGGACCAGCACCCCCTCGATCCTTGCCTCGGGGTGCGCCGCCTTCGCCCGCGCGAGGACGCCGGCATAGGCCGCGCGCACCGCCGCCTCGCCCTCGATGTCGAGCGCCACCGCGCCGGCTTCGGTCTTGTGCACGATGTCGGGCGACTGCACCTTGAGCGCGACCCTCCCGCCGATCCGCGACGCCGCCGCGACCGCTTCCTCGACGCTCTTCGCCAGCGCCTCCGGCGGGCGCGGAATGCCGTAGCGGGCGAGAAGCGCCTTCGCTTCGGCCTCGGTCAAGACCGGGCCGGCAGCGGCGAGGGCGGCGGCGGCCTGCCGGCGCATTTCGGGATCGGCCGCGGCCTCGCCGGCGCGATTTTCCCGCCGCGCCTGAAAGAGGGCGTAATCGACGAGCGCTCGGATCGCGCGCGCGCAGCTCGGCATCGAGGTGTAGCAGGGGATGCCGGCCTCGGCGAAGGCGGCCATCGCGCCCGGGGTCGCGGTCGTATAGGTCGACAATAGGATCGGCTGCGTCGTCGAGGGCGCGATCGCGGCGAGTTCGACGGCGCGTTCCTTGGCGGTCGCCTCGTTGGCGAGCGAGCCGATCAGAAGGATCGTATCGATCCGCCGCGACTCGCGCACGATCTCGACGAGCCTTGCATAGCCGACCTCGTGGATCGCCTGCGCGGTGCCGTCCACCGGGTTCTGCGCCGAGCCGTAGGAGGGCAGGAGCGCCATTACGCGCTGCTGGATCTCCTCCTCCAGCACCGGCAGTTCGAGACCGTGCTCGGCGAGGATGTCGGCCATCCACACGGCGCTGCCGCCCGATCCGGTGATGACCGCGACGCGCCGGCCGCGCGGCAATTTGCAGAACGCGAAGGCGGCGGCGATGTCGAGCATGTGGTCGAGGTCCTCGCCGCGCACGATGCCGTGGTGGCGGAAGATCGCGTCGTCGATCGCGCCCGCATGCGCGAGCGCGCCGGTATGCGAGGAGGCGGCGCGGCGCGCCGGCTCGGAGCGGCCGACCTTGGCGAAGATCAGGGGCTTGCCGCGATCTGCCGCCTTGTCGGCGACGGCGCGGAAGCGCTTCGTGTCGCGGATGCCTTCGAGATAGGCAAGGAAGATGTCGGCGCCGCCCGCGTCCAACGCCCAATCGATGTAGTCGTGCGCTTCGAGCACGGTCTGGTTGCCGGAACTCACCTGATAGGTGAAGTTCAATTGCCGGTCGCGGCCGCGCGAGAGGAAAGAGAAGGTCAAGGCGCCGCTCTGGCAGCTGACGGCGATCGGCCGCGCCTTGCCGGCGGCGGGGACGAGGCTCCGCTGCGGGTCGTGGAAGACCGGGCTGAAGGTCGCGACGAGCCGGGCGAGCGGGTTGACGAGCCCTTCCGAATTCGGGCCGGCGATCAGCATGCCGGTGCGCTCGGCAACCGCCCGCAGCTCGGCGTCGCGCGCCGCCGCCGCCTCGCTCTTCTCTTCGCCGAACCCCGAGCTGATGATGATCGCGGCGGCGATGCCGCGCTTGCCGCATTCCTCGATCGCCCCGACGACGTGCGCCGCCGGGACCAGGATCACTGCGAGGTCGGGCGCCTCCGGCAACAGGGCGGCATTGGCGTAGCTCTTCAGCCCCAGCACTTCCCCGGCGCTGCGCGTCACCGGGTAGACGCGGCCCGGATAGCCGTGCGCGAGGAGGAAATTCGTCAGCCTGCCGCGCAGGCTGTGCGTGTCGGCCGAGGCGCCGAGGATCGCGATGCTTTCCGGCGCGAAAAGTGGCTTCAGGTCAGGCATGTATGGGAAGGCCCTCACCGCCCTTCGAATTTCGTCATACCGGCGTAGGCCGGTATCCAGGTCCGCCATGGGTCCCGGCCGGAGCCTGTCCTCGGGCCGCGCGAAGCGCGGACCCGTGGGCCGGGACGACAGCAAGTATGGCGTCCTTCGCGCATCCCTCCGCGTCCTTCGCGGTAAAGCGTTGATTTCTACCGCAGCCCGAGGCCGCGGGCGATGATGCCGCGCAAGACTTCGCGGGTGCCGCCCTGGATCGTCAGCTTCGGCGCGATCAAGGTCGCGTAGCGCAGCGCCGCTTCGAAGCGGTCGTCGTTGGCGTCGGGTTCGGCGTCGCTCGGCGGCGGCGCCAAGAGCCGCACCCGGTCGGGCAAGGCCTGCTCGAAATTGGTGCCGAGGTCCTTGACGACGGCGGCCTCGACCCCGGGCGTCTTGCCGGCCTGCAGCATGCCGGCGACCGACAGCGACATGCGCCGCAGGGTGGCGAGGTGCGCGACCTCGCGCCCGATCCCTTCCGCGAGGCGCTCGCTCGGCTTATCGCCCGCCTTCCTCACCAGTTCGAGGAGGCAGGGAAAGGTTTCGATCCAGCGGTCGGGGCCGCTCCTCTCATAGGCGAGTTCGTCGGTCGCCTGCTTCCAGGCCATGTCGACTTCGCCGATCAGGTGCGTATCGGGGAGGTAGGCGTCGTCGAACACGACCTCGTTGAAATCGTGCCCGCCGGTCAAATTGATGATCGGCCGGATCGTGATCCCCGGCGTCTTCATCTCGACGAGGAATTGCGTCAACCCGTGGCGGCGGTTCTCCTTGGTCGAGGGCGAGGTGCGCAATAGCGCGATCATGTAATCCGCCTGATGCGCGCCGCTCGTCCAGATCTTGCGGCCGTTGACGAGCCAGCCGCCCTCGGTCTTCTTGGCGCGCGTCGAGGCGGCGAAGACGTCGGAGCCGGAATTGGGCTCCGAGAGGCCGATGCAAAAGCACAATTCGCCGGCCGCGATCTTCGGCAGGATCTCGCGCTTCACCGCCTCCTGGCCGTAGCGCAGGACGACGGGGCCGCTCTGCCGGTCGGCCGTCGAATGGGCGCGGGTCGGCGCGCGCGCCGCCAGCATCTCCTCGACGACGACATAGCGTTCGAGATGCGAGCGCTCGTGGCCGCCGTACTCTTTCGGCCAGGTCATGCCGATCCAGCCGCGGGCTCCGACCTTGCGGCTGAAGTCGCGGCTGAAGGCGCCGCGGCGGCCGTCCGGCATGGCGTCAGGCGAAAACGTGCCGGCGGCGATCTCGTCGCGCAGGAATTCTCGCACCTCTTGCCGCAGCGCCTTCGCCTGCGGCGGCAGGTCGATCGGGTCGAAGCGAAAGCTCGTCGTCATCGCGCTCAGGATCCCGCGGTGATGAAGCGCCACAGCTCGTCGGCGCCCAACTCTGCGACCATCCGGCCGAGCCGGCCCGACCAATAGGCTTCGTTGCCGAATTCCTCGCGCCAGGCCCACAGCCGCCGCGTCGAATGATGCAGCGAGTGCTCGTAGGTGAAGCCGATCGCGCCGTGCGCCTGATGCGCGATCGCCGCGCCGGCGCCGGCCGCCTCGCCGACCCGCACCTTGCCGATCGCGACCGCGGCGATGTTGATTTCCGCGCCGCCGAGACCCTCGGCCGCCGCATCGGCGGCGGCGCCGGCCGCCGCCGCTTCGCCGGCGAGGATCGCGAGATTGTGCTGCACCGTCTGGAACTTGCCGATCGGCCGGCCGAACTGCTCGCGTTGCAGCGCCCACTCGACCGATTGTTCGAGGATGCGTTCGAGCGCTCCCGCCATCTGCTGCATCCGCGCCGCCGCGCCCCAGGCCTTGAGCCCCTCTTCGTCGATCGGGCTCGCCGCGGCCGCCTTCGGCAGGACACCGTCGAACCCGACGTCGTCGGCGGCTTCGCCCGCCAGGCTCTCGCCCTCACGCAGCATCAGCCCGTGGCGCTCGGCGAGCGCCACGACGCTCTCGCGCTCGCGCCGCGCCAGCACGGCGATGTGTCCGGCGTGGCGGGCGAAGGGCACGCGGCGCGCCCGCCCTTTGAGCCGGCCGTCGGGCGCCAGCGTGATATGGCTCTCGCCGAGCACCGGAGCGAGCGTCAACGGCCCCCCGGGCGCGGCGATCCCGGCGGCGCTCAACAGCCGCCCAGCCAGAAGCGTCTCGGCGAGCGGCACCGGCGCGGCAAAGCGGCCGGCGACGCGCAACACCGCGAAGCCGTCGGCGATGCTTGCGCCGGCGCCGCCCAATTCCTCGGGGACCCAGGCGAGCGGCAACCCCGATTCCTCGAGCGCTTCCCACAACGCCGCCGGCCATTTCCCGGCTTCTGCCTCGTTGATCGTCGCCGGCTCGCACAGATCCCGAAAGATCCGCGTCGCGGTATCGACGACGATGCTGTCGCCGCCCTCGTTCATCCCACCGGTCGCGCGCCGTCGATCATGTAGAGGCAGCCCTGCGTCGCGGCCATCCGGGTCGGCAGCAACGCCTGATTATCGGGGGATTGATACCAGTTCCGCGCCGCATCGGCGTCCGGAAACTGGATGACGACGACGCGCTCCGGCATCGGTCCGCCGTCGAACACTTCCATGTTGTTGCCGCCGGACAGGACCACGCGGCCGCCGCCGCGGGCGATGCTCGCCAGGAACTCCGGCACCATGGCGGTAAACTTCGCGAGATCGGTTATACGAAGATCGCCGACGACAAAAGCAGGCATGGCATCCTCCTCCGGATGGTTGGCTGAAGCGGGCAGTTTGCGGCAAATCGATCATCGGCCGCAATGGGCTTCGGCAATCGGAAGGTATAGGGACCGGGGAGCGATTGACGTAATCTATAGACGAGTTTTCGGAGGCCCTCACCCGCTATGGCCGCGACCCGTCGCCTTACTGCGATCCTCGCCGCCGATGTCGCCGGCTACTCGCGGCTGATCGGCGAGGACGAGGAGGGGACGCTCGCCGCGTTGAAGGCGATCCGGCGCGAGATCGTCGATCCCGCCGTCACCGAGCATCGCGGGCGCATCGTCAAGACGACTGGCGACGGGGTGCTGGTCGAGTTCGCCAGCGTCGTCGATGCGCTGCGCTGTGCGGTCGCATGGCAGGCAGCGGCGCCTGCGGAAACCCCGATCACCTGGCGCATCGGCATCCACCAAGGCGATATCGTCGTCGAAGAGGGCGACATCTTTGGCGACGGCGTCAACATCGCTGCCCGCCTCGAATCATTGGCCGAGCCGGGCGGCATCTGCGTCTCGGCGCGCGTGCAGGAGGATGCCGCCGGCCGGCTCGGTCTCGCCTTCGAGGATTTGGGCGAGCAGACCCTCAAGAACATTTCCCGGCCGGTTCGGGTCTATCGCGTCGCGCCGGGCGTGCGGCCGAAGACTGTGTCCACGGCCCCGCCAGCATTGCCGGAAAAGCCGTCGATTGCCGTCCTGCCGTTTCAGAACCTGTCGGGCGACCCGGAGCAGGAATATTTCGTCGACGGCATGGTCGAGGAAATCATCACCGCGCTGTCGCGCATCCGCTGGCTCTTCGTCATCGCCCGCAATTCGAGCTTCACCTACAAGGGCCAGGCGGTCGAGGTGAAGCGGATCGGGCATCAACTCGGCGTGCGCTACGTCCTCGAAGGCTCGGTGCGGAAGGCCGGCGGCCGGGTGCGCATCATGGCGCAATTGGTCGAGGCGGAGAGCAGCGCGATCCTGTGGGCCGAGCGCTTCGATGGGTCCCTCGAAGACGTGTTCGATCTGCAGGACAAGGTGGCATCGAGCGCCGCCGGGATTATCGAGCCGGCCTTGCAGGCGGCCGAGGTTCGGCGCTCGACAAGTCGTCCGGTTAGTGATCCTACCACCTACGATCTCTATCTGCGGGCGCTGCCACTCTTGTTCTCGTTTTCAAGGGGCGGGGTTGTAACGGCTCTCGAGCTGTTGGAGCAGGCGGTCGGGCGCGACCCGGACTACGGGCCCGCGCTCGCCGCGGCCGCGATCTGCCGCATGCATACACAGCTGAACACGTGGAGCGGGGACTGGGAGCGCAACCGTAGCGCCGGAATCGATTACGGCCGGCGGGCGCTCGCCGCGGGTGCCGGCGACGCCGGCACCCTTGCCAACGCCGCTTACGCGCTCGCGTACTTCGGCGAGGAAATCGGTGCGATGATCGGGATTGTCGATCGCGCCCTGACGCTGAACCCGAGCTTTGCCCGCGGTTGGTATCTCCTGGGTTGGATGCGGATGTGGGCGGGCGATGCCGGCTCGGCGATCGAGCCGCTTCAGGCCGCCTCGCGGCTGAGTCCGCGGGCTCGCGTCGGCGATCTGTCTTTGGCGCTTGGAGCGACCTATTTCATGTTGCGCCGGTTTGATGATGCGCTGCCGCGCTTCCTCATGGCCATTCAGGAAAGTCCGGGCAATCCGGCGGTGCACCGCTGGCTGGCCGCCTGTTATGCGCACATGGGCCGCCTGACGGAAGCGCGCGAGGCGATCGAGCGGCTCCGTGCGACAACGCCGGTCCTGCTGCCTGTGGCCCCGCAATGGCGGACCCCGGAGTGCCGGGAGCTGTTCCAGTCGGGCTTCCGCCTCGCGATGGACGAAGCGACACGACCGTGACACGCGGTCGAACGCCTGTGAGCGTTGCAGAACTCCGGCTCGCCCGCTACATTATAACAATGTAATACGGAGGCAGGCATGCGGGCGGCGGTGCGCAAGCTCGGCAATTCCTCGGGGGTCATCATCCCGAGATCGCTGCTCGGCGAGATGGGCGTCGCGGTCGGCGACGCCGTCGACATGACTTGCGAGCAGGGGCGTATCGTGTTGACGCCATTGCCGCGGACGGCGCGCTCGGGCTGGGCCGAGGCCTCGGCGAGCATCGCCAAGAGCGGCGACGATGCCCTCGTGTGGTCCGAGTTCGGCAACGCCGGGGATGCAGACCTGACGTGGTGAGCCGCTCCGCTGCGACGCCGCCGGGCGGCATCGTCGTGACGCGGGGCGAAATCTGGCTCGCCGTTCTCGACCCGACGCTCGGCGGCGAAATCCGGAAGACCCGCCCCTGCGTCGTCGTCTCGCCGCCGGAGATGCACGATTTCCTGCGCACCGTCACGGTGGCGCCGATGACGACCGGCAGCCGCCCGGCGCCCTATCGCATCGCCGTCCGCTTCCGCGGCAAAGCCGGGTTGATTCTGCTCGATCAGCTGCGCACGCTCGACAAGCAGAGGCTCGTGCGCCGGCTCGGCACGGTCAGCGGCAAGACGCTGCGGCTCACCCTCGCCGCGCTGCGCGAAATGTTCGAGGAGTAAAGCCGGCCGAATGATCGGGGCTATTTCCCCGCGCGCTGCGATAGGCGCCGGGCGGCTTCCTTGACCATGCTCAGATCGGCGTATTTCTCGACGTCGAGGCCCTGCCGGATGAAGCCGAGCTTCTTCTGGTAGTCGATGTTCGTCTGCAAGGCCGCGAGATCGGGCAGGCCGTTCGGGTCGCGGTAATAGTCGCACTTGGTGAACAGCCATTTCGAATAGAATTCGGGCGGCCGCTTGGTCGCCTCGGCGACCAGCTTCATCACCTCGGCCCGGTGCGCCGGGTCGTAGAAGTAATGCAGCACGGTGAGGTAATCCTCGAGGAAATCGATCATCACCCGGCGGTGCTTTTCGAGAAACCCCTGGCGCGCCACGTTGAAGATCATCTGGGTGCGGCCGATCGCCTCTTTCTGGGTGAACAGCGGGCGCGAGGCGGCGCGCAATTCGGGGTCGAAGCCGAACGGCGCCACCGCCGGCACCAGATCGACCTTCTTTTCCTTCAGCATCGCCTTCATGTCGGGAAAGCGGATCTCGATGATGGTGACGCTGCGCTGGCTGATCTTGTGCTTCGCCAGCATGCCGAGCATCGCGATGTCGACGGCGCTGCCGGTCTCGTTGGTGGAGAGAATCTTGCCCTTCAGATCCTCGACCGAACGAATGGGGCTGTCCTTGCGCACGACGAATTTGTTCGTGTGGTAGCCGGGCACCCCGTCCTGGAAGGTGTCGGCGATGACCCGCAAATCGCTCATCCCGGCGTTTTCGATGCTGAGCGCGAAGGTCGAATAGGCGAGCGCGGCGAGGTCGAGCCCGCCCGTCGCCAGCGCCGTCATCTCGGTCGAGGTGCCGGTGAAATGCGTCAGTTCGGGGATGTAGGTCTTGCCGGCATGCGGCGCGAGCCCGGGTTTGAGGAACATCAGCGGGATCAGATCGGCCGGCGCCACGACCCAGCCGA